>NZ_JAHEBV010000022.1 GCF_024642085.1 Novosphingobium sp.
TCGCGGCTTCACGTTATAGTCGATCACGCGCTTTACGCAGACCAGGGCTTTCATGTGGTTCAAGCCTTTCCCAGAAAATTGACGCATCAGCGCCTAGTTTACGTTTACGGAAACGTCAATCGATCGTTAACCGGCCGGTCAACTGTTCTTTCCGCTCTGCCTTTGCCCTGCATTCCTATGTGGTCAAGTGTCGAATCGGGCAGATCGGAGCTTTGAAGCGCGAAGGCCGGTTCCCAACCAATTCGGGTCGGCCGTTCAGCGTCACGCCGCCTTGCGCACCTCAGCGACGATCTTCTTGGCAGCATCGCCCAGATCGGCGGCCGACACGATCGGCAAGCCCGAACCTTCCAGGATCGCCTTGCCCTGTTCGACGTTGGTCCCTTCCAGGCGAACCACCAGCGGCACCGAAAGGTTGACCTCCTTGGCTGCGGCCACGATCCCGTCAGCAATGATGTCGCACTTCATGATCCCGCCGAAAATGTTGACCAGGATGCCTTTTACCGCCGGATCCTTGAGGATGATCTTGAACGCTGCGGTGACCTTTTCCTTGCTGGCGCCGCCGCCCACATCCAGGAAGTTGGCCGGAAACTCGCCATTCAGTTTGATGATGTCCATGGTTGCCATGGCCAGGCCCGCACCGTTGACCATGCAGCCGATGTTCCCATCAAGCTTGATATAGGCCAGATCATACTTGCTGGCTTCGATTTCGGCCGGGTCTTCCTCGGTCTCGTCGCGCAGCGCCAGCACATCGGGATGGCGGTACAATGCATTGCCGTCAAAGCTCATCTTGGTGTCGAGCACCAGCAGCTTGCCGTCGCATTCGGCCAAGGGGTTGATCTCGATCATCTCGCAGTCAAGCGCCTGGAAGGCATCGTACAGCTGCTTGCCCAGCACCTGCGCCTGCTTGGCCAGATCACCCTTCAGCTTTAGCCCGAAGGCCAGCGCTCGGCCATGGTGCGGCATGAACCCTTGGGCCGGATCGATGGTGATGGTGGCAATCTTTTCGGGCGTGTCGTGGGCCACATCCTCGATGCTCATGCCGCCTTCGGTACTGGCGATCATGGCAATCCGCCCGGTCGCCCGGTCGACCAGCATCGACAGGTAGTATTCCTTGCCGATGTCGACACCGTCGGTGATGTACAGCCGGTTGACCTGCTTACCGGCATCGCCGGTCTGGATGGTCACCAGTGTGTTGCCCAGCATGTCCTTGGCATGGGCCTCAACCTCGTCCAGGCTTTTGGCCAGGCGCACGCCGCCCTTGGCACCCGCTGGCAGTTCCTTGAACGTGCCCTTGCCGCGGCCGCCTGCGTGAATCTGCGATTTGACCACGTAGAGCGGGCCGGGGAGCTGCTTGGCGGCGTCGACCGCTTCGGCTACCGTCATCGCGGCAATCCCCTTGGGAATGGCGATGCCAAACTTTGCCAGCAGTTCCTTGCCTTGGTATTCGTGGATATTCATCGACAGTCTCCTAAGGGGAGCAAGGCTGCAAAGGCCTTGGCGCGCCGTGGGCCTAAGCACAGTGCGGCAGGGTTGAAAAGGCCCACAAACAGGGCAAGCGGAAGAAATATGAACGCCAGTTGCGAACCATTATCACAAACGCCCGAGGCAAGGTGATCGATCGCGCTCGCCTTGAAGCAATCGTGCGAGAAGCCGGACGCATCGCCCTGGCGCGCTGGCCAGGCCACGGCCATGCACTGGAAAGCTGGGAAAAGAAGCCCGGCGATCCCGTTAGTGAGGCCGATATGGCGGTCGACGCGTTTCTTAAGCGCGAACTGGGCGCCCTTTTACCTTCGGCGGGGTGGTTGTCGGAAGAAACGATTGATGCCCCGCATCGGCTGGAGGGCGGCTTGTTATGGCTGGTCGACCCGGTTGACGGCACCCGGGATTTCATTCGCGGGCGGCCCGGCTGGGCGGTGTCGGTTGCGCTGATCAATACCGGTCGCCCGCTGATCGGCATGCTCGCTGCGCCGGCGCGGGACGAGTTCTGGCTGGCCGAAGCCGGTAAAGGTGCCTGGCGCAACGAAGCGCGGCTCATCGCCAGCACGCGCCAGGAGCTGAGCGGAGCGCGCGTACCGGCAGAAGCCCTGCCCAAAATGGAAATCGAACTGACCCGCGTCGATCAACCCAACTCGATTGCGCTGCGCATGGCGATGGTCGCCGCAGATGAGGCCGACATGGTCGCCACGCTGCGCTGGGGGTATGAGTGGGATATCGGTGCCGCTGCCCTGATCGCGCGCGAGGCGGGAGCAGCGGTTACCGACGTGTTCGGCCAGCCGCTCAATTTCAACAAACGTGATCCGCGCGCCTTTGGAGTATTGGCCACATCGCCGGGTATTCACGGCGCAGCGGTGGCCTGGCTGGCATCACGCGCGAAAGACCTTGCCGGTTAACGCCGGCCATTAAGTTCAAGTTGCGATGCCCGCAGACCAAATGTCTTGCGAAATGTCCGACTGAGATGGGCCGAATCGGCAAAGCCCGCCAAGTGCGCCGCTTCGGTCAGGGAATGACCCGCAGCATAGCACGCCACTGCTCGTTCCAGGCGTAGCCACAGGACAAAGGCCTTGAACGGCAAGCCGGTTTCTTCGGCGAAGAGGTGGCGGGCACGGCTGGGAGAAAGGCAGGCAATGCCCGCAGCCGAGGCCAGCTTGACAGCGCCATCCAGATTGGTCCGGACATAGTCAATCATCGCTTTGACCTTGGCATTCAGGTCGGCGGGACGAGCCTCGCCGCCAAGCGCTGCAAGCAGCGCGTAGCCAATCGTGATGAAATCGCCATCGGGGCTGTCTGCGGCATGGCATGCCAGCAAATCTGCAATGGCCGGTGCGAAAGGAGCAGGATCCAAATCGGTCATAGGCGATCCATCGGCAAATCGGGCTGAAATAGCCCTCCCAGCCGTGCTTTCCGGCTCGACGAACAGGAACGCCACTTTGCCGTACGCCGCGAACCCATGCTGATGGTCTGCTGCGACGGCCGAAACCGGTCCCTTGCGGACCCGGGCGTGATCGCTGAGCAGAAAGGCCCCTTCGAGCGACAACGTTATTTGATGGGCATGGTGTGCGTGCAGCGAAGTGCCCGCTTCCTTGCCATCCGAAACGAGGACCCACAGGCTCGCGCCTTCCCAAACCAAAATCCGTCCACGTCCGGCAACACGCATGCAACAATACTATCGCTATTGCGCCAAAATGTCTCTGCTTTGCAGATTAGCCTCTTCGTTCAAGCCAACTAGCCCGGAAAGGGGGAAAGAACAGACACCGCCAATCAAGGAAGGAAACTCTCATGGCCAACCAATGTAAATGCAATCCCTGCCGCTGCCAGCCCACTGGCGAGTGCAAGTCGAAGGCCGCTCAGCAAGCGTGCCGCTGCGGGCCTGAATGCAGCTGCGGTCAAAGCTGCGACTGCGCTGACAAGGTAGCGGTTTGAATATTAAAAGAGGGCCGGTGTTGCCACCGGCCCTCGTTTTCATGCGTTAAGCTGACGCGATCAGGTTCGCGCTTACTGCGCCGCCTTGGCCGCAGCGACATCTTCCTGAGTGATGGGAACGATCTTGATTTCAACCCGGCGATTCATCGGTTCGGCCACGCCGTCACCGGTTTGCACCTTCAGCTGGGTTTCACCGTATCCGTACCAGCGAATACGAGCGGCCGGCACGCCGCGGCCGATCAGATAGTTGGCCACAGCGCGTGCGCGGTTTTCCGACAGGACCTGGTTGGACGAGGTCGAGCCAACCGTGTCGGTATAGCCATAAACGTCGATAAGGCTGTCCGGGTACTGCACCATCGATGCAGCAACCTTGTCCAGCGTCGTCTGGAACGTGGGCGAAATGGCATAGCTGCCGGTCGCAAATGTCACGCCGTCCGGCAGGTTGACCAGAATGGCCTTGCCGCCGTCGGTTTCGGTCACATCGACGCCCGAACCGGCAGTCTGCTCCTTCAGTTCCTTGATCTGCTGGTCCATCTTGTAGCCGACCACGCCGCCCGCCACGCCGCCAACGCCTGCACCGATGATCCGTCCGGTCTTGCCGCCGATCAGGCCGCCCAGAAGCGCACCGGCAACCGCCCCGCCGACGCCGCCGATAGCGGTGCGCGAAACCTTCTTTTCACCCGTGTTGGGATCGGTGACACAGGCTGAGGTAAACAGCAGTGCAGAAGCGGCTACGCTCGAGACGAGCAAACGCGATTTGATCATGATCAGGGCCTTCCCTTTTTGTACAATTGTGCACATTACTAATGTGATTTGCGAACTTGACCAGTGATGAACGCGCTCGCGTCCAAACACGTGGTTACAGTGGGCTAACGCACACCCTTCGCCTTTGTTCCAGTTTCTGCTAGCGCGTCGCGGTGACACCTTTTCCCTGGACCGACGTAGTCATCATCGCAGGCCTGATCCTGCTCAACGGCCTGTTCGCGATGAGCGAACTGGCGATCGTCTCTGCGCGCCCGGCCCGGCTCAAGGTCGCGGCAGAAAAGGGCAGCCGCGGGGCCAGGACCGCGCTCGCGCTGGCTGGCGATCCGGGCAAGCTCTTGTCGACTGCGCAGATCGGCATAACCCTGATCGGGATCATTGCAGGTGCTTATTCAGGCGCCAGCCTGGGCGGCCCAATCGGGCAGAGGCTGCTGGCGCTCGGCGTGCCCGACCGCTGGGCGCCCGAGGCCGGATTTGCCATCGCCATTGCCGTAACCACGTATTTCAGCCTGGTCGTGGGTGAATTGGTTCCCAAGCAGATCGCCCTGCGCGCGGCAGAATCGCTCGCCACGCTGGCTGCTCCGGCAATGGCCGGCCTAAGCCGGGTTACCGCGCCGCTGGTCTGGGTGCTGGATCGTTCGTCCTCGCTCTTGTTGCGGCTGACCGGGCTAACCCACGGGGGGGAACATACCCTGACTGCCGATGAATTGCAGATGGTCTTTGCCGAAGCGACCCGATCGGGCGTGATTGAAGAGGACGAGCGCCAGATCATGACGGGGATCATGCGGCTGGCCGACCGTCCGGTGCGCGAAGTGATGACCCCGCGTACCGAGCTCGACACCATCGACCGCAAGGCGAGCGAAGACGATATACGCGCCGCGATCAAGGCCAGCCCACATTCGCTGCTGCCGGTCGCCGATGGTTCGCCCGACAATATCGTCGGGGTGGTCAAGGTGAAGGACGTGCTGGCGGTGCTGCTGGCGGGCAAGCGCGTGCAGCTGACGCGGCTGATGAAAAAGGCCGAGATCGTCCCCGACCAGCTCGACGCGATGGACGCGCTGCGGATGCTGCAGCAATCGGGCGTGTCGATGGCGCTGGTCCACGACGAATACGGCCATCTGGAAGGCGTAGTGACTCCGGCGGACCTGCTTTCGGCAATTGTCGGCACCTTTGCCAGTCACCAGGATGAAGGCGATTCGCCGCTGCTGGTAGAGCGCGACGACGGCAGCTTGCTGATCGCGGGAGCGCTCCCGGCTGATGCGATGGCTGACCGGCTGGGCATCGATCTGCCTGAAACCCGCGACTATGCCACGGCGGCCGGATTCGTGCTGTCGGTGATGAAGCGCCTGCCGAACGAGGGCGAGCATTTTGCCGAGCAAGGCTGGCGGTTTGAAATCGTCGACATGGATGGCCGCAAGATCGACAAGCTGCTGGTCTGCGAATGCACCCGCGCGCCTACGCCGGTTTCGGGCGATCGTTGATCAAAAGAAAAGGGCCCGCAAAAGCGAGCCCTTGTTCTGCAGTCCGGTCCCCGGGGGGGGGAAGGCGTCTTAGTTTCCGGCGGACACCTGCGCTTCGCGTCCATCGCCCTGCGGCGCTGCGATAATGTCGCGGGTGACGCTGCCCTTGTAAACTGTTGCCGTGGCCGGATCGCCCACGGTGGAGCGGATCGACGGCGCCGCGATGCCGGCCTTGCCGTCCACCGACGATTCGACCGAGCTGCGCGCGGCGGCAGGGCCGAACAACGCTTCCTGCGCCTGCTGGGCCGTGCTGGCATCGACCGGGCGCGGGGCGCCGGGGGCGGGCGGAGTCAGTGCGAAATCGGGCGGGATCAACAGCGGGGCCTGGCGCTGCACCGCAAACTCGTCCGGGCGTGAGCGGTTGAACAGCCCGCTCGAGCCGCAGGCCGAAAGCAGTAGCGAAGCGCCAACAAGGCTGGCGATGGCGATCGATTTACGCATGACAGTCAATTCTCCGTCGCGGCCACGGCCGCTTGATCAGGGTGCTTTTCGCTCGAAAGGAAGGAACGGGCAAGAATAATCAGGACGCCGACCGAGATCGCGGCGTCAGCCAGGTTGAAGATGTAGAAATGACGCGCGCCGATGTGAAAATCGGCGAAATCGATGACGTGCCCAAACAGCGCCCGGTCGCGGATGTTACCCATCGCTCCGCCCAGCACCAGCCCCAGAGGCACGATATCGACCAGCCTGCGTTCGCGCAGCAGCCACACCAGCACGGCCAGCGCGATCGCCCCGGTCAACGCGACCAGCAGCCAGCGCATCTCCATTGAATCGGCGGTCAGCAGCCCCATCGACACGCCGAAGTTCGATGTGCGGGTAAGGTTGAAAAACGCGGTGAGCACGATCTGCTTGCCGTCCTCGTCCAGCCCGAGGATGTCGGTGACATAGGCCTTGGTCCGCAGGTCAAGCACCAGCACCAGCGCGGCAAGCGCGAGGCCGATCAGGCGGTTGCGGAGTGGCGAGGCGCTCATGAAGCGGCGTCCATGCCCGCCACGACCTGATCGCAGCGTGAACACAGCGCGCCGTCCTCGGTCACTTCAGGCAGATGCCGCCAGCAGCGGCCGCACTTGTGGTTGGTGGTGCGGCTTATTGCCAGCGCGTCACCCCGGGTGACCGATGATACGATGAACAGTTCGGCCAGATCGACATCGCTGGCATCGCCGGCATAGGTCACCGCCGCTTCAAGGCTCGATCCGATTACCTTGTCCCGCCGCAGGGGTTCGATCTGCTCGTTGACGGCCGCGCGCGCGGCGCGCAGCGCTTCCCATTTCGCCAGGTCGACCTTGGCATCAACGAAGATGCTGGGCCACTCCAGCAGGTGGACGCTGCCTTCGCCGGGATGGCGGGTTCCCCACACTTCCTCGGCGGTGTACACCAGCACCGGCGCGGCCCAGCGGACCAGCGCATGGAACAGCGTGTCGAGCACCGTGCGATAGGCCATGCGTTTGGGATCGTCCGCCGCGTCGCAATAGAGGCTGTCCTTGCGCACGTCGAAGAAGAAGGCCGACAAATCCTCGTTGCAGAAATCGGTCAGGGTGCGCACGTAAGTGTTGAAATCGTAGGTATCGACCGCTTCACGCAAAGTCGCATCCATCCGCGCCAGCAGCGCCAGAATGTAGCGCTCCAGCTCGGGCATGGCCTCCACCGGCACACGCTCAGCCTCGCTGAACCCGTCCAGCGCGCCGAGCAGATAGCGGAAGGTGTTGCGCAGCTTGCGGTACTGGTCGGACACGCCTTTGAGGATTTCATCGCCGATGCGGTGATCCTCGGTGAAATCGACCGACAGCGCCCACAGCCGGATGATGTCCGCGCCGTAGGTTTCCATGACCTTGATCGGGTCGATGGTGTTGCCCAGCGACTTGGACATCTTCATGCCCTTGGCGTCCATGGTGAAGCCGTGGGTGAGGATCCGGTCATAGGGCGCGCGGCCGCGCGTGGCGCAGCTTTCCAGCAGGCTCGACTGGAACCAGCCGCGGTGCTGGTCGCTGCCTTCGACATAGATGTCGGCCGGCCATGACAGGTCGGGCCAGCGCCCGCTGTCCAGCACATAGGCGTGGCTGGTGCCGCTATCGAACCACACGTCGAGAATGTCGGGTACGGCCTCCCACTCGTCATGTTCATAGTCATCGCCCAGGAAGCTGTGCGCGGTTTCCGGCGTCCAGGCGTCGATGCCCTGTTCCTTCACCGCGGCGACGATGCGCGCGTTGACCGCCTCGTCGACCAGGTATTCGCCGGTCTTGCGGCCCACAAACAGCGTGATCGGCACGCCCCACGCGCGCTGGCGGCTTAGCACCCAATCGGGCCGCCCGGCCACCATCGAACCGATACGGTTGCGGCCCTTGTCGGGGGTGAACTGTACGCGCTCGATTTCGCTGGTCGCGGTTTCGCGCAGCGTGCGCCCGTCGGCGAGCGGCTTGTCCATCGGCACGAACCACTGCGGGGTGCAGCGGTAGATCACCTTGGCTTTGGAGCGCCACGAGTGCGGGTAGGAATGCTTGTAGTCCGCGCTCGCCGCCAGCAGACAGCCCGTCTCGCGCAGGTCCGCACAGATCGGCCCGTCGGGGGCATTGAACTTCGGGTTGATGACCGAGCCTTGCCCGCCGAGCCAGACCCAGTCCTCACGGTACTTGCCATCGCCTTCGACCGCGAACTTCGGGTTCAGTCCGTGCGCCTTGCACAGCTCGAAGTCGTCCTCGCCGTGGTCGGGGGCCATGTGGACGAGGCCCGTGCCGCTGTCGGTGGTGACAAAATCGCCAGGGAGCATCGGACGCGGTTCGGCAAAGAACCCGTCGAGGTGGTGCATCGGGTGGCGGGCGTACGCGCGAAGAAACGACCCGTCTCTTACAGCTTCCTCACTCTCGATGACGAGGTTTGTGCGCTTAGCAAAATCGCCTAGCAGCTTGTTTGCGACCACAAATCGGCCGGCAGAAGTTGAGATATGTGAATAGTCAACGTCTGGCCCATAAGCCAACGCTTGATTGACGGGAATCGTCCAAGGTGTGGTCGTCCAAATTACGGCCTTTGCTCCAACCAGATGCTTCGCGTTCGGCGACTCAACAATCTCAAACGCCACATCGATCTGCGTCGAGACCACATCCTCGTACTCGACCTCAGCCTCGGCCAGCGCGGTTTTCTCCACTGGCGACCACATCACCGGCTTGGCTCCGCGGTACAATTGCCCGCTGGTGGCAAACTTTAGCAGTTCGGCAACGATCGTCGCCTCGCTTTCGGGCTGCATGGTCAGGTAGGGGTTGTCCCAGTCGGCCATCACGCCGAGCCGCTTCAATTGTTCGCGCTGCACGTCGACCCAGTGCT
This sequence comes from Novosphingobium sp., assembly GCF_024642085.1. GTDB lineage: Bacteria > Pseudomonadota > Alphaproteobacteria > Sphingomonadales > Sphingomonadaceae > Novosphingobium. Next base: position 9,018 of record NZ_JAHEBV010000022.1, read on the forward strand.
GGGCATAGGCGCGGCATTCGGCGCGGAATTCGAGCAAGGGCACTTCGTCCTTGTCGAGCTTCTTCTTGCGGTACTGCTCCTCGACCTTCCATTCGATCGGCAGGCCGTGGCAATCCCAGCCCGGCACATAGGGCGCGTTCTTGCCCAGCAGGTTCTGCGTGCGGCAGACCATGTCCTTGATCGTGTGGTTCAGCGCGTGGCCGATGTGCATGTCGCCGTTCGCGTACGGAGGGCCATCATGGTACATGAAGGTTTCGCGGCCGCGGCGGGCATCGCGCAGCTGTTCGTACAGCTTTTCGGCTTCCCAGCGCGCGGCAATGATCGGCTCCTTTTGGGGCAGGCCGGCTTTCATCGGGAAGTCTGTCTTCGGCAGGAAGACGGTGTCTCTGTAATCGCGCTGTTCAGTCATGGCGGGCGGGCCTTAGCCGGGGGCGCGGCATTGCGCTAGTCCCGCGCCTTGCGGCGGCGTTCGATCTCGCGCAGCAGTTCGGCCTGTTCCACCGGGTTGCGCTTGTTCAGCGCCGGATGCAGCGCGGGGCCAATGGCATAGATATCATCAACCCAGACGAAGCCGTTGAAGCCCACCGGGATGTCGCCAATCTGTTCGGGCAGGTCCAGTCCCATCGGCTTGTGCGCACCGGTCGGGCCGATCAGCAGCACATGCGCACCGGCCGCTTCCATCCGTGCAATCAGGCGATTGGGCCAGCCTGCGAAAAGGAATTGCCGGTTGAGCGGGATTGCGATGGTGCCGTTTTGGCATGTGGCGGGGGTCAGCCCAAGCCAGCCTTGGGACAGATAGGACCGGGTGCAGGCTTCGACCGCGTCGTCGCTATAAGACCAGACCTTGGGCCAGGCTGCGCGGATTGGCGCAAGAATTGTCGCAGGACCCGAAAATCCGTCGCGCCGTTCGGCCGGATCGCGTCCCGCCGCTTTGAGCGCGGCGACCAGTCTTTCGCCCAGCACGGGATCCGTCCCGCGTAGGTTGTAGAGCAGTGCAGTCTGCGGAGCGGCAGCCAGGGCCTCGTCCAGGGTCGGAATCAGCGCCTTTCCCTTGCCCCGCAGCGGAAACGTCTTACCCCCGTCAGCGCTGTAGCCGTAACCCGCGTCAAGTGCCTTGAGCCTGGCCAGTGTCGCGGCGGTAATCTTGCCGGTGCCATCAGTCCGGCAGCCGAGGTCTTCATCGTGAAACAGCACGAGCTGCCCGTCCGCGCTTTGTGCAACGTCGATCTCGATCATCTGCGCGCCAAGCCGCTGCGCCTGATAAAGCGAAGGGGCAGTATTTTCGATCAGATCAGTCACTGGCTGCTCGATCAAGGTTGCTGTGCAAGCCGTCGCGGCGGAATTGGCCCGACCAAACTGCTGCATCACGCCGCGATGGGCAATCAGCTTGACCCCGCCGCGCGGTGTCGGGGCAAGCCAGCTGGCATTGAATACGGTCATCGCCAGAAAGGAGAAAGCCAGCACTTGCGCTGCACGCCTGGCCCACATCTTCACGCCAACAGCGCCCGGGCCTGTGCGCAATCGGCATCGATTTGTGTGACCAGTTCATCGATTCCGGTAAACTTTGCCTCACCCCGCAGGAAGTGGTGCAAGGCAACATCGATCTGCTGGCCGTAAAGATCGCCCGCAAAATCGAAGAAGTGCGGCTCCAGCAGTTCCTTGGGCGGATCGAATTGCGGGCGCACTCCCAGATTGGCAGCACCGCACAAGACGCGTCCGTCAGGCAGCGTACCGGTCACCGCATAAACCCCGTAGCGCGGGCGCAGATAGCTATCGAGCGCCAGGTTGGCGGTGGGATAGCCGATCGTCCGCCCCACCTTGTCGCCGTGCTGCACCGTGCCGCGGATCGTGAAGGGGCGGGTCAGCAGGCGTGCAGCGGTCTGGCAATCGCCCGCCTTCAATGCATCCCGGATGCGGCTGGAAGATACCACCTCACCGCCTTCGCTGACCGGCCCGACCGCGCGCGATGCGATCCCGCAGGTAGCGCCCAGATCACGCAGTACCGCTACGTTGCCGCCGCGCCCCTTGCCAAAAGTGAAGTCCTCGCCGGTTACGACGCCCGCTGCACCCAGCCGTTCGCCCAGCAATGAGACGACAAAGTCCTGCGCCGTGGTCCCCGCCAGATCGGCGTTGAAAGCAAAGACCAGCATGGCATCGGCACCAAAGGCAGCGAACAGGTCCTGCCGCTGGTCCAGCGTGGTCAGGCGAAACGGCGGGGCATCGGGCGCAAAATGGCGCACCGGATGGGGATCAAAGGTGGCAATGATCGCCGGGCGGCCCTCGGCCCGCGCCCAGCGCAGCGCTTCGCCCGCCACGGCCTGATGGCCCAGGTGGAACCCATCAAAATTGCCCAGTGCAATCACCGCGCCGCGCAGCGCGCCGGGCATTGGATCACGGGCATCGAGGCGCGGGATCATCACCTGCCTTGCAGCGGTTGCAGCCCGGCGCGGATTACGCGCAGCGCATTCCCGCCCATTACGGCGCGGATCTCGTCCGGGGTAAAACCGGCATCCAGCAAGGCCTGCGTTACCTGGACCAGCTGGCCGGTATCGAACCGCACCGTGGTCGCGCCGTCAAAGTCACTGCCAAGCGCGATGTACTGTACCCCGACCAGGTCCTTTACGTGCTGCATCGCCGTGGCGATGGCGCGCGGATCGGTGTCGCAGACTGCACCTTCCCAATAGCCGATGCCGATAACGCCTTGTGTACGGGCAACGCCCTTCACCTCCTCGTCGGTCAGGTTTCGGTTGACCTTGCAGGTGGCTTGAACCCCGCCGTGGCTGGATACGACTGGCCGGCGTGCGGCTGCCAGGATGTCGGCAACGCAGGCGTGGCTGCAATGGGCGATGTCGACAATCATCCCCTTGGCTTCCATCGCGGCCATGACCTGACGGCCCAGCGGAGTCATTCCTCCTTTCCGGAGCCCGTGCATCGATCCGGCCAGTTCATTGTCAAAAAAGTGCGCGAGCGACGCCATGCGGAAACCCGCAGCATAAAGCGTGTCGAGATTTTCCACCTTGCCTTCAAGATCCTGCAACCCTTCGATGCTAAGCATGGCACCAACAGGCCGACCCTGGATTCGGCGCTGGCCTTGCAGGCCATCAAGCATGGCGGGCGTCGTCACCTTCGCCAAAGCGCCGCCTGATTGAACCACCGCCCGGTCCAGTTTCGCCGCATGCCACAGTGAGCGCTCCAGCAGCGAACTCCACGTACGGATCGGCTGTAACTGCGCAATCACCAGCGGTGTGATGTTGTCGGTATCGGCGCCATTTGCGTCATAATTCTGGCCGCGCGGGGTTTTCGTCACGCTGGAAAAGACCTGGAGCGAAACGTTGCCTTCTTGCAGTCTGCGCAGGTCTTCGTGCCCGCGCGCGGCCGTGCCGATAAGGCCGCGCTGCCACATCAGCGTGTCGGAATGCAGATCGACGATCTGCAGACTGGCATGCAGCGCCTTCGCCTCGGCGCTGACCGCGATCAGCGGTTTGCCGTCGATGCGGTTCATACTGCTTTCCAGGTATGCCGGTGCAAACCCGAAAAACCCGATCGCCGCTACAGCCAGCAGCACCAGCGGGATCCCTAGTTTCTTTTGCATGGCCTGTTGTCGCTCCCCTTAAACGGAGGGTTTACGCAGCAGCGTTATGAAATCAAACCCCGGTGCGCGTCCGTCACCCGGATGATGTTCACGAAACGTCTCGCTCCACTGGCTGAGGTCAAGCGTTGGAAAGCGGGTATCTCCTGCCGGTTCGGCATGAACCGCCGTCCATTCGATCCGGTCGGCAAGGGGGAGGAACAGGCGGTAGATTTCGGCTCCGCCGATCACCGCGACGTGGGATGAATTGGCGAGCGCCAAAGCCTCGTCGGGGGATCGCGCAACTTCGGCTCCGTCTTCGGCCCAAGCCGGGTCGCGGGTCAGGACGATATGGCGGCGGCCGGGCAACAGGCCGGGAAGCGATTCGAACGTCTTGCGGCCCATCACCATAGGCTTGCCCGCGGTAAGCGCCTTGAAGCGGCGCAGATCGAGCGGCAGGTGCCACGGCATCGTCCCGGCGTTGCCGATAACGCCATTGTCGGCAACCGCTACAACCAGATAGACTTCACCCCGCTTCACCAGCCAAGCCTTGTCACGTGGCCCATTTTGCGTCCTGGCCGGGCTGCAACCTTGCCGTAAAGGTGCAGATGGTTGGCTGGATCGGCCAGAAGCGTATCCCAGTCTTCAGCAGCATCGCCGATGAGGTTGCGCATTTCAACGTGGGCCGAAGTCAGCGCCGTTGCACCCAGGGGAAGGCCGCAAATCGCGCGAATGTGGTTCTCGAACTGGCTGGTCAGCGCGCCTTCGACTGTCCAATGGCCCGAATTGTGAACCCGCGGGGCCATTTCGTTGAACACCGGGCCAGCATCTGTCGCAAAGAACTCAAGCGTAAGCACGCCGACATAGTCGAGCGCATTGGCGGCCTTGGCGGCCAGATCACGTGCCGCGGAAACCTGGGCCTGGACTGCTTGGCTGGCAGGTACCACCGAGCGATCAAGAATGCCGACGTTGTGGGTGTTTTCGGCGCTGTCCCAGAACACCACTGCGCCGTCCCCGCCGCGGCACATAATCACCGAAAACTCAGCAAAAAAGTGGACAAAACCCTCGTATATCAGAGGAATATCGGCGATCCGCACTGCATCGGCATCATGATCCACCATGATCCGCCATTGGCCTTTCCCGTCATAGCCGTCGCGCCGGGTCTTGAGGATGCCCGGCGATCCGACCTCAATCAGCGCAAGGTCCAGATCCTCGGCCGTATCGACTAGGTGGAAGGGGGCGGTGGTGCCGCCCAGTTGGGCTACAAAGCGTTTTTCATTGAGCCGATCCTGCGCAACTTCCAGCGCACGCAAACCCGGCAAGAGCGGCACGTCGCCCAGCGCTTTCAGCGGTGCGACCGGGACGTTTTCAAATTCGTAAGTGATGACTGCACAGTCGGCGGCAAAGGTGGCCATGGCGGCAAGGTCGGTCCAATCGGCGCAGGTGTGCTGGGCGCAGACTTCCGCGGCAATCGAATCGCTTTCTGGTGCAAAAACGTGGCAGCGGTATCCCAGCCGTGCTGCGGCCATGGCAAGCATCCGGCCCAGCTGGCCGCCGCCCAGGATGCCGACTGTCTCCCCCGGCGCAATCACGTCACGCTGGCCTTTCCGCAACGCCGTCAGTCTGCGCGGCTCGGAATGCTTTGAGCCGCTTGGCCAGGGCCGGATCGCCGGTCGCCAGAATTGCGGCCGCTAGCAGACCGGCGTTGGTTGCACCTGCTTCACCGATAGCCAGTGTGCCAACCGGGATTCCGGCCGGCATCTGGACAATAGAAAGCAGACTGTCCTGCCCGCTGAGTGCCTTGGACTGAACTGGCACGCCCAGGACTGGCAAGTGCGTCATGCTCGCTACCATGCCCGGCAGATGCGCCGCGCCGCCGGCCCCGGCGATGATCACCTTGAAACCGGCGTCGGCGGCGCCTTGTGCAAAGTCAATCAGCCGATGAGGGGTGCGATGGGCCGACACAATCCGGGTGTCGTGCGCTACGCCAAGCTTGTCGAGTGCATCGGCGGCGCATTTCATCGTAGCCCAGTCAGACTGGCTGCCCATTACGATGGCGACCGGCGCGCCCATTTCAGCGATCCGCCAGATAATAGCGTTCGCTGGCGATAATCGCAGCGTCGAGTTCGTACACAATCGGCTGGCCCGTAGGGATTTCAAGGCTGGTGATTTCGTCGTCTGAGATCCCGGAAAGGTGCTTGACCAGCGCGCGAAGCGAGTTTCCATGGGCAGCGATTATCACTGTCTCTCCGGCCCGAAGCTGCGGTACAATCGCGTTTTCGTAATAGGGCAGAACCCGAGCGATGGTATCCTTGAGGCTTTCGGTGCCGGGGACTGCAATTCCTGCATACCGTACATCGGCGGCCAGATCGAACTGGCTCCCTGGCTCCTGCGGCGGAGGAGGGATATCGAAACTGCGGCGCCAGATCTTGACCTGTTCTTCGCCGTGGAGAGCTGCCGTTTCCGCCTTGTTGAGCCCGGTCAGACCGCCATAATGCCGCTCATTCAGGCGCCAATCCTTTGTTTCGGGGATCCACAGGCGTCCCGCGACCTCAAGCGCCAGATGCAGCGTTCGGATGGCTCGGGTCTGCACACTGGTAAAGGCGACGGTAGGCAGCATTCCCTTGTCGGCAAGCAAAGCACCTGCGGCGCGTGCTTCGTCCTCACCCTTTTTGGTCAAGTCGACATCCCACCAGCCGGTAAAGCGATTTTCCAGATTCCACTGGCTTTGTCCGTGGCGCACAAGAATCAAACGCGGCATTTTTGCTCCCGACTTTGTCCCTTGCCCGCGCCTAGCCGCTCGATTCGTCTTTGGGAAGCGGGGCTTCGTCCAATTCGCGCGCCTGTTCCTTGCGGCGGCGCAAGTTCTCGCGCAGCTTGGCGGCCAGCCGCTCGTCGCGGGTGGTCTTGCGACCTTGAGGGGCTGGGTCTTCATTCATCGGCAATTTCTGGGCGCTATCAGGGTTCGGCTTGACAAAGCAAGGGGCCACAGCCAATAGCGCGCCCCTGCCCGACCGGCCCTGCCGGCGCGGCGATTCATGGAATGGTGTGCTGCTGTAGCTCAGTGGTAGAGCGCATCCTTGGTAAGGCTGAGGTCGGGAGTTCAATCCTCCCCAGCAGCACCATTCCAGACTCTGTTCAGGTTCACCCGTAGGCAGCCGGCTGCTGGCTGTGGAGCAGGTGTTTCTTGGCGCGCGCACCATCGCTTGTCAGGTTCATCCAGGCAATTAGCATGCCCAGTGCAATGAAGGCGTAAAAAACGTAGCGCATGGCCTTGTGTCCCTGCACAGCTTCGCGATTGCAGGCGAACCTGCATTAAAATGGTAAACCGCAGGTTTGACCGCAGCCTTAGCGGCAAAGTGCGCAATCTTAAGCAAGTTTGTCCGTGACCGTTTTTTCAGGCGCGCAGATCATTCCATTCTGGATGACGGCGAAACGCTGCTTCGACATAAGAGCAGGCCGGGTCAATCAAGAAACCCTGCGCGCGCGCATCAGCGACCAGCGCTTCCACTAGTTGTGCCGCAACGCCGCGCCTGCCGATTTCGGGTGGTACAAGCGTGTGTTCGGCGATGCGCACGCCGCCGCGCATCACCCATGTCAGACGGCCGATCGCGCGTTCTTCCGCAACATGGGCGTGATATTCGCCGGCGCTGTCGCTGCCGTGGCTGGTAACGGTGACTTCGCTCATGATGAACACGCTCCTGCTTGACGGCGGTGGGCCGCCCTTCCAAGGCAGATGGCGATGCAGTTCCTCTCCGACAATGCCGCCAGCGTCCATCCTGCCGTGTGGCAGGCGATGCAGGACGCCGACGCGCCGGATGCGCCCTATGACGGCGATGCGTGGAGCCAGCGGCTCGACGGAGCGTTCGCGGACCTGTTCGGCCGCGACTGCGCGGTGCTGTGGGTGGCAACCGGGACTGCGGCGAATTGCCTGGCGCTGGCGGCGATGGTCCCTCCCCACGGCGGGGTGATCTGCCACCGCGAAGCCCATGTCGAAACCGACGAAGGCGGCGCACCGGGGTTCTATACGCACGGAGCGAAGCTGATTTTGGCCGAGGGCGAGGGGGCAAAGCTGACGCCCGAAAGCATCGCGTCGGTGCTCGATGCAATTCGACCCGGTGTTCATCAGGTGCAGGCCAGCGCGGTAACTGTAACGCAGGCAAGCGAGTATGGGCGCTGCTACTCCGCCGCCGAAATGTCCGAAATCGCCGCGTTTGCAACAGCGCACGGGTTGCGGCTGCATGTTGATGGCGCGCGCTTTGCCAATGCGGTGGCATTCCTTGGCTGCGATCCGTGGGAAGCCTGTGCAGGTGCCGACACGCTAAGCTTTGGCTTCGTCAAGAACGGCGGTCTGGGGGCAGAGGCACTGGTCTTCTTCGAACCGGCGCTGGCGCAGGTCGCGCGGCTGCAGCGCAAGCGCGCCGGGCACCTGCAATCGAAGGGGCGGTTCCTGGCGGCACAGATTCTGGCCATGTTAAAAGGCGATCTGTGGCTGGCCAATGCGCGCAGCGCCAACGCCGGAGCGCGTGAACTGGCCAGTGCGGCAGGTGCGCGGCTGCGCCACCCGGTTGAGGCCAATGAACTGTTTCTGACCTGCACGGCTGACGAACGTGCGGCACTGCGTGCACAAGGCTTTACCTTTTACGATTGGGGGCCACACGCGGCCCGGCTGATTACCGCGTGGAACAGCAACCCGGCACATATCGAGGCGCTGGCCCGGGCGATCGCCGCGCTGTGACCGAAGCTGCCGCCAGGCCATCACCCCGTGCGATCGGGGCCTTTTTGCTGATCACCCTGATCTGGGGCTCGACCTGGCTGGTCATCAAGGACCAGATCGGTGCACTTGCACCCTCGTGGGCGGTGACCTACCGCTTCGTTCTTGCGGCAGCGGGGATGTTTGCCCTGGCCGCCGTAAAACGTGAGCGGCTGGTTCTGGCGCCTGTGGCCTTGGGCTTTGCCGCGCTGTTCGGGCTGTTACAGTTCTTCGGCAACTTTCAGTTCGTCTATCGCGCCGAACAGCACATTACCTCGGGCTTGGTCGCGGTGATCTTCGCCCTGCTGCTCGTTCCCAATACGCTGCTTAGCCGGCTGTTCGTTGGCACCCGGGTCAGCTCGCGGTTCGTTACCGGATCACTGATCGCGCTGACTGGGATCGCGCTGCTGATACTGCACGAATACCGCGCCGCTCCGGCGGGCGGAGGCGCGGTGTTGATCGGGATCGGGCTGACCCTGATGGGCGTGCTGTGCGCCTCGATCTCCAACGTCATGCAGGCGTCGCAGCTGGCCCGGCGCAGCAGCGCGCTGGTCGTAATCGCCTGGGCCATGGCCTTTGGCGCCGCGGCTGATGCCGGTTACGCCTGGTTCACGGCGGGTCCTCCGCCGCTTGACCTGGGCTTCCGCTCGCTACTGGGCATCACCTATCTGGCACTGATGGGCTCGGTAGTAACCTTCCCGCTCTATTTCGCGCTGATCCGCGACTGGGGACCGGGTCCGGCAGCCTATTCCAGCGTTCTGATCCCGGTGGTGGCGATGGGGCTGTCGACGCTGTTCGAAGGCTATGACTGGTCGGCGCTGGCGGCAGGCGGAGCGACGCTGGCCATGGCCGGGCTAATCATCGCGCTAAGCCCCCGCAAAGCAGGCGCGTAGCCCTTCGCGGTAGCTGGGATAACGCAGCACCCAGCCCAGCACCCGCCTGGCCTTGCCGTTCGCAACCCGGCGATTTTCGGCATAGAAGCCGCGCGCCATCTGCGAAAGGTTGGCCGCGTCGATAGTCATCAGCGGGGGCGGGGGTAGTCCCAGCAGGCGGCAGGCTTCCTCGATCACCGCGTTCTGGCTGGCGGGCAGATCATCTGCCAGATTGTAGGCGCCCGCCGGGGCATCCAGAGCGGCCAGCGCGCCGTTGACGATGTCATCCACGTGGACTCTGCTGAACACCTGATCGGGTAGGTCAATGCGGTGGGCCTTACCTGCGCGCACTCGCTCCAGCGCCGAGCGGTCCGGGCCATAGATCCCCGGCAGCCGCAGCACCCGCGCGTCGCGGGCCAGCCATCGCGCATCAGCCTCGGCCCGCGCGACGCGGCGGCCGCTGCCGATCTGTGCCGTCTCATCAACCCATGCACCGCCGGTGTCACCGTAAACCCCGGTCGAGGACAGGTAGACTAGTGTCTTTCCGCCCAAGGCATCGCCATAGGTATCCAGCACCGGATCACTGCCGGTGCCATCGGGCGGCACGGAAGACAGAACATGGCCCGCGTCCGCCAGCGCCATGCGCACGTTGCCGGTATCGCCAAAGCCAAGCGAACCGTCGCGCCCGGTCGATATCACGTCCCAGCCTTTTAAGGTCAGCGCGGCGGCGATGCGGCTGGCAGTGTAGCCCAGCCCGAAGATGAAAATGCGCGGCATGTCGCAATCCCTAGACGGCAGCGCTGGCAATCGGAAGCGCAGTCCCTAAGTTGTCGGGATGGATATAGCCAGCAGACCCTCCGAACCCGCGATCAATCCCCAGGTTGCCGATGCCGCCACCCCGCCGCAGCACCCCGCTACCATCCGGCGCGAGGATTACCAGCCGCCGGCCTGGCTGGTGGGCGAAGTGGTGCTGGATTTTGACCTGGGTCTGGATGCAACACGGGTTCAATCGGTGCTGTCGGTCAGTCAAAATCCGGCGGGCAGCGGGTCGCGGACCCTGCGCCTGGCCGGAGACGGCATTGCGGCCGAAACGGTGCTGGTCGACGGCGCGGTGCAAGCGGACTGGCGGAGGGAAGGCGCCGATATGCTAATCGATTTGCCCGGCGCAGCCCACGCAGTGACGATCGTCACCGTGATCAATCCGGCAGCCAATTCGCAGCTGATGGGGCTTTACGCTTCGAATGGAATGCTGTGCACCCAATGTGAGGCCGAGGGCTTTCGCCGCATCACTTTCCACCCTGACCGGCCCGATGTGCTTTCGATTTACCGCGTGCGGATGAGCGGTCCCAAGGCCCTGTTCCCGGTGCTGCTGTCCAATGGCAACTGCGTCGATACGGGCGAGAATGCGGATGGCTCCCATTGGGCTGAGTGGCACGATCCCTGGCCCAAGCCGAGCTATTTGTTCGCGCTGGTGGCAGGCGATCTGGTTGCCAACCACGACACTTTTACCACCATGAGTGGGCGCAAGGTCGATCTGAACATCTGGGTCCGTGAGGGCGATCAGGACCGCACCCATCACGCCATGCAGGCGCTTAAGGATTCGATGAAGTGGGATGAGGACACCTTTGGGCGCGAATACGATCTTGATCTGTTCAACATCGTCGCCGTGGCCGATTTCAACATGGGGGCAATGGAGAACAAGGGCCTCAACGTTTTCAACACCCGCTATATCCTGGCCGATCCCGACACCGCGACGGATATGGACTATGACGGGATCGAAGGGGTGGTCGCGCACGAATACTTTCACAACTGGTCAGGCAACCGCGTTACCTGTCGTGACTGGTTCCAGCTAAGCCTGAAGGAAGGCTTCACCGTGCTGCGCGACCAGCTGTTCAGCCAGGATATGGGCAGCGCAGCGGTCAAGCGGATCGAAGATGTCCGCGTGTTGCGTGCCGCGCAGTTCCCGGAAGATTCGGGCCCGCTGGCCCACCCGATCCGGCCCGACAGCTATCAGGAAATTTCGAACTTCTACACCGCCACGGTCTACAACAAAGGGGCCGAGGTGATCCGCATGATGCGCACCATCGTCGGGCCCGAAAGGTTCCGTGCCGGTACCGACCTCTATTTTGATCGACACGACGGTGAAGCAGCAACCTGCGAGGATTTCATCACCGCGATCGAACAGGGAGCGGACGCCGATCTTGGGCAGTTTCGCCGCTGGTACGCACAATCCGGCACACCGCGAGTCGAAGCGAGGATGGATTTTACTGATGGTGTGGCCACACTGACCCTGGCGCAGACCGTGCCGCCTACCCCAGGACAGCCCTCCAAGGAAGCGGCAGTAATCCCGCTGCGTCTGGCCTTGTTCGATCGTGCCACCGGAACCCACCGGGGCGAGGAACTGGTGATTCTGCGCGAACCTCAAACACAGTTCATCTTCGCCGGTTTTGCAGAGCGCCCGGTGCTTTCGATCAACCGGGGTTTTTCCGCGCCAATCGCTCTGGATGCTGGACAGGCGGCGGACGATCTCGTCTTCCTTGCCGCGCGTGATGATGATCCTTTCGCCCGGTATGAGGCCATGCAGCAGCTGGTTGTGCAGCACCTGATCGGTCTGGCGAGCGGCAGCGGAACTGATCGCGACACAGGCCGCGAAGCGATCGGCGCAGCACTGGATGCGGTCATCGCTGATCCGGCACTTGACGATCTGATGCGGGGCGAGCTGATGATCCTGCCCGGAGAAACCTACCTTGCCGAACAGCTTGCCGTGGCCGATCCGGGCGCAATCCATGCCGAACGCGAAGGGCTGAAGGCCTGGCTCGGCGGCAGGTTGAAAGACCAGCTGATTGCGCTCCATCAGCGGGCAAGCAACGTCCCCTACAGCCTTTCTGCCGAAGCGCGGGGCGCGCGCAAGATCAAGACCCAGGCGCTGGTCTATCTTGCGGCAGGGGCACCGGATGTCGCTGCCGATCTGGCGGCGCAGCAGTATGACGCTGCCGACAACATGACCGACCGGCAGGGCGCGCTGATGGTTCTGGCGGGCCTCGACACGCCGCTGCGGGACATCAAGCTTGCCGCGTTCCATCAGCGTTATGCCGGAAACGCACTGGTCATCGACAAGTGGTTCTCGCTCCAGGCCGGGTCGCTGCATCCCAAGGTGGTCGATCATGTCAAGGCGCTGGCCGGGCATCCTGAGTTCACGCTCAACAACCCGAACCGGGTTCGATCACTCTACATGGCCTTTACCGCCCCGCATGCGTTCCACGCCCAGGATGGCGAAGGTTACCGGATGATCGCCGATCTGGTCCTCGCGCTTGATCCGATCAATCCGCAAACCGCCGCGCGGTTCATTGCCCCGCTGGGCCGCTGGCGACGGGTTGAACCTGGCCGTTCAGCCATGATGCGCACAGAACTGGAACGGATTGCAGCTGCGCCGGGCCTGTCAAAAGATACCTTCGAACAAGTCAGCAAGAGCCTTGGCTGACGCACTTGAGGTTTATCGCGCCACTGCGCTTCAGGGCGTCGTACATGGTTTTTTGGGCCGGCAAGGCGGGGTGTCACTCGGTGTTGTTGCTGGGTTAAATGTCGGGCTGGGGGCAGGCGATGATGATCGCGCCGTGCAGCGCAACCGGGCCTTGGCGGTAAAGGCGGTCAGCCCCGGATCGCGGCTTGCCACAGTCTATCAGGTCCATTCGGCCGATTGCGTATTGGCAAGCGCGCCGTGGAGCGATGCCGAACGCCCGCGTGCCGACGCGCTGGTAACGGCAACGCCAGGTGTGCTGCTGGGCGTTGTGACCGCCGATTGCGCGCCGGTGCTGCTGGCCGATCGAGCGGCTGGGGTGGTGGGCGCGGCGCATGCCGGGTGGAAGGGTGCGGTTGGCGGAGTAACCGATGCGACCATCGCCGCGATGGAGGCGCTGGGTGCAGACCGCGCGCGAATAGTTGCCGCGATCGGCCCGTGCATCGCCCAAGTGAGTTATGAGGTGGATCAGGGCTTCTTCGACCGATTCTGCGCCGATGCACCGGACAACGCGCGCTTCTTTGCCGCGGGCCGGACCGGGCATTGGCAGTTTGATCTGGAGCGCTATGTGGCCGGCCGGCTCGAGATGGCCGGCGTTACAGCGGTCGAGCAGCTTGGCCTCGACACTTATACCGACAAAGCGCGGTTCTTTTCCTATCGCCGTTCAACCCACTGCGGCGAGGCTACTTATGGCAGGCAGATTTCGCTGATCGGCCTGTGACCGCTGCCTTTTGAGGCAGGTTCCAGTTCTGCAACAGCTGATGCTATTTTCGCGGTTGGCAGCGCACCTCTTCGCGTCTATCAGGCCCGCCAAATCGTCGGGCGTGGCGGCACTTGCCGTGCGCATGCGGTTGGCCTACGGGCATTCGGGGGGCAAGTCAGGGCTGCTCTCCGGGCAAGATTTAAGGATGGTTTTCCGGGTATTCGCATGACGGCGGATCATTCGGCAAACGGATTGAACAGGATTGCTTCGACCATGGCACAAGATGCTGGCACCGACACTGCCGCCGTCATCGACGGGGAAGGTGTGCGGCGGCGCGATTTCATTAATATCGCTGCAGTAAGCGCGGCGGGCGTAGGCGGCCTGGCGGTGCTCTATCCGCTGATCAGCCAGATGGCGCCTTCGGCTGACGTGCTGGCTGAAAGTTCGACAGAAGTGGATATCGCCCAGGTCCAGCCGGGCCAGACGATGAAGGCCGTGTTTCGCAAGCAACCGGTGTTCATTCGCAACCTGACCCCCAAGGAAATTCAGGAAGCTGAAGCGGTCGACATTGGCGGCTTGCGTGATCCGCAGACGCTGAAGGAACGCACCAAGGAAGGCCACACCAACTGGCTGATTACCATGGGCGTTTGCACTCACCTGGGCTGTATTCCTCTCGGTTCGGGAGAGGGCGAGGTTAAGGGCGAGTTTGGGGGCTATTTCTGCCCATGCCACGGTTCGGTCTATGATACCGCTGCCCGCATCCGCAAAGGCCCGGCTCCCAAAAACCTGGAAGTGCCGCCTTACGAATTTACCTCCGACACTGTCGTCAAGATCGGCTGAGGGTCCATACAATGAGCTTCCCCTGGGCAAAACAATATACGCCAACCAATCCGTTCATGGTGTGGATGGATGAAAAGCTGCCGCTTCCGCGCCTGATACATGGCGCTGTCGGCGCCGGTTACGAAGTGCCGCGCAACATCAACTATCTGTGGAACTTCGGCTTTCTGGCCGGCTTCTGCCTGGTTATCCAGATTGTTACCGGCATCATTTTGGCAATGCATTACGGCGGCGACACTGCTGTGGCCTTCGATTCGACCGAACACATCATGCGTGACGTCAATTACGGCTGGATGCTGCGCTATGGCCACGCCAACGGCGCGTCGGCGTTCTTTGTCATCGTTTACATGCACATCTTCCGCGGCTTCTACTTCGGGTCATACAAGGCCCCGCGAGAGATGATCTGGCTGCTCGGCGTGGTGATATTCCTGCTGATGATGGCGACCGCCTTCATGGGCTACGTGCTGCCGTGGGGCCAGATGTCCTACTGGGGTGCGCAGGTTATTACCGGGCTGTTTTCGGCCATTCCGGTGGTCGGGGAAGGACTGCGTTCGTGGCTGCTGGGCGGTTTTGCGCCTGACAACGCCACTCTCAACCGGTTCTTCTCGCTTCACTTCCTGCTGCCCTTCGTCATCCTGGGCGTAGTCATTCTGCATGTCTGGGCGCTGCACCTGCCGGGTTCGTCGAACCCGACCGGTGTCGAAGTGAAAAGCGAAAGCGACACGCTACCTTTCTTCCCTTATTTCGTCGCCAAGGATGGGTGGACGATCGGCCTGTTCCTGGTGATCTACAGCCTGTTCGTGTTCTTCATGCCGAATGCGCTGGGTCATCCGGACAATTACATCCCGGCCAACCCCATGCAGACCCCTGCCCATATCGTGCCCGAATGGTATTTCTGGCCATTCTACGCGATCCTGCGCAGCTTCACCCAGGATTGGCTGTTCTTCGTCCCGGCCAAGCTGATGGGCGTGCTCGCCATGTTCAGCGCCATTCTGGTGTGGTTCTTCCTGCCCTGGCTGGACAAATCGCCGGTGCGTTCGGGCAATTACCGCCCCCTCTACCGCAAGTTCTTCTGGCTGCTGGTGGTTGACGTGCTGGTGCTGGGCTATTGCGGCGGTTCGCCGGCGGAACAGCCCTATGTCATGATCGCGCAGATCGCTTCGATCTATTATTTCCTGCACTTCCTGGTGATCGTGCCCGTCGTCTCGTCGATCGAGCGCCCTGATCCGCTGCCTTACTCGATCACCGAAGCGGTGTTGGGGAACGGCGCGGCCGCGGCGCCGGACGGCAAGGCCTGAACGGATAGCGAGAGGGACTCGAACCAATGATCCGCATCTTCTCCATCCTTGTCGGGCTGTTCTTTGCCGGCGCACTGGCCTGGTCCCTGCTTTGGGACACCATCGGTTTTGCGCAGGAAGGTTTGCCGCACACGGTTGAGCACGCATTTCACAAGCATCCCGAAGGGTTAAGCCTTGCCAGCGACGGCTGGTTGGGCAAGTTCGACAAAAAGCAGGTCAAGCGCGGCTTTGAAGTCTACCAGCAGGTATGTGCCAGTTGCCACGCACTCAAGCACGTGGCCTACCGCGATTTGGCGGCGCTCGAATACAGCCCGGCCGAAATCAAGGAACTTGCCGCCGCCGCAACGGTCAACGCGCCCGATCCGCTTACCGGTGAATTAAAGGATCGCCCGGGCCTGCCCGCCGATCATTTCCCGCCGGTAATCTATGCCGGCCAGGGCCACCCGCCCGACCTGTCGCTGATTGCCAAGGCGCGGCACGGCGGGGCGGCCTACATCCACTCGCTGCTGACCGGCTACCAGGCGCAGCCGGCCGAGCTGCTCAAGGAGTTTCCGGACGCCAAGACGCCGGACGGGCTTTATTACAACCCTTACTTCGCCAACCTCAATATCGCGATGCCGCCGCCGCTGACCAGCGACGGTCAGGTGACCTATTCCGATGGGACCAAGGCCTCGATCGACCAGATGTCCAAGGACGTCTCGGCTTTCCTGGTCTGGACGGCGGAGCCCAAGCTCGACAAGCGCCACCAGGTCGGGTTCTGGTGGGTCGGCTTTCTGATTTACGCGACAGCGCTCGGCTACATGGCCTACCGCAACGTCTGGGCCGGCACGAAGCACTAGGTTTCGCGGACCACGCCAAATTAGAAAGAGGGGCGCCCCAGCCAGGGCGCCCCTCTTTTTTTGTACGCGGCAAGGTCTATCTAGCTGCCGGTAACTGCCGGTTCGTTTCCGGCAATAAACGAGCGGTAGATCCATCCGCCTGCTGCGCCGCCAATCAACGGCGCCAGCCAGAATACCCACAGCTGCTGCAAGGCAATCCCGCCTTCGACCAATGCCGGGCCGGTGCTGCGCGCTGGATTGACAGATGTGTTGGTAATCGGGATCGAGATCAGATGGATCAACGTCAGCCCCAGCCCGATTGCAATCGGCGCGAAGCCCGCCGGGGCACGGCCGTGGGTCGATCCCATGATGATCAGCAGGAAGAACATCGTCAGCACCACCTCGGCAACAAAGCCTGATGCCAGCGTGTATTTGCCTGGTGAATGGTCAGCCACGCCGTTGCTGGCCAAGCCATTGACCGCCAGATCATAGCCCGGCTTGCCGCTGGCGATCCAGTAGAGCAGGAACGCTGCAATGATCGCGCCGACGACTTGGGCGACGATATAGGGCAGAACATCCTGTGCCGGAAAGCGCCCGCCGCTCCACAAACCGACTGTCACCGCCGGATTGAAATGGCCGCCCGAAACATGACCTACCGTATAGGCCATGGTCAGCACAGTCAGACCGAAGGCCAGGCTGACGCCGAGCAGGCCAATGCCGACATCGGGAAAGGCCGCAGCAAAGATCGCACTGCCGCATCCTCCGAAAACTAGCCAGAACGTGCCAAACGCTTCTGCAACCAGAGCATTTATCGATTTCATAGTCCCCTCCATCCGTTGTTGACCGGATTTGGGGAAAGTGCGCGCAACGTCTCTCAACGTAAAGTGCTAAACTGCACAGACCGCTGGGGACCATTGACCCGCCGCGACCGGTGTCGCATAGGGCGCCCAGCCACACGATGCGGCCTTGGCTGCGCGGGTATAGCTTAGTGGTAAAGCACCAGCCTTCCAAGCTGGCTATGCGGGTTCGATTCCCGCTACCCGCTCCAAACCATCTGACCCCGTCCCAGCAAAAAGCGGGCCAGCGCACGGCGCTATCTCTATGAAAGTCTTTGGCAGAGGTTGCCTTAGGGGCATCCGCGATGGGGGTTCACGCCGCTAATGCTGCAAGTGCGAAAAGCCGAAGAAGCGCTGCACTCTACACACCATTGGCGTTTGGCCTCGTTGACGCGATGGTGCCTGGCAGTGGGTGTCTAGCGCCGAACGTTGCTTCCCAGCCGGTTCCCTGAACCAATGCGACCTGCCGCCGCAGACCAAAATCAGCCAGGGTCACCATGACCACCCCGTGCACGCCCAGCGATCGCGGTGCCACCGTCACGCCCAGTCCGGCGCGCACCATGGCCATGGCGCGGTCATCATGAGCCGACCGAAATGCAAAGCGTGGACGCACGCCGCGTTCGGTGAAGAAACGGCTGGTTTCGGCCAGGGCCTCGCAAGAACGGCGCGCAATCATGGTTTCGCCGGCGACATCTGCGGCATTGATCACCGCGGCATCAGCCAGACGGTGCGATGCGGGCAAAGCTAGACAATAGTCCTCGTCCAGCAGCACTTTCCCCTGGTTGCGCCGCGGGAATCCGGTCAGGGTCAGCGCAAGATCAAGCGATCCGTTGCCCAGCGCAGCGGCCAATTCGCGTTCGTTTCCTTCTGTGAGTTCCAACGGTTCCGCTCCTGGGTATGCGGATATGGCCTCTTCAATCCAGCGGGTCGGCACCGTCTCCAGCACGCCCAGCCGGATTGGCCGGGCCGGGACAGGTAATTGGCTGACCCGCGCCTCTGCTTCGTGAAAATCGCGCTCTATCGCGCGGGCCAAAGGCAGCAGCGCGTTACCTGCGGCAGTCAATCCGATTCGCCGCCGTTCCCGTAAGAACAGCCGGGTGCCCAGCTGACGCTCAAGCTCTGCAATCCCGCCGGATAGGGAAGGCTGCGCAATATTGAGGGTATGGGCGGCGCGGGTGAAGCTGCCGGTATCGACCACGGCAAGGAAATGGCGAAGCTGGGTTCGGCTTAGCATAGGTTCAACCTATATAATTTTCTTATTAAATCCAGTTTTTCCGTTTCGCCGCTTTGCATTACCGTGCGACCAAACAAGATGCCGTGAGAGGATTCTGATGCGTGCGACCCCCGATTTCGATTTCGGCCTGACCGAAAGCGCTCAGATGATCCGCGAGGCGGCAGGACGCTTTGCCGATGAGCTGATTCTGCCGCTGGCTGCTGAAATCGACGCCAATGACCGTTTCCCGCGTGAACTGTGGGAACCGATGGGCGCGCTGGGCCTGCACGGGATCACGGTGGAAGAGGAATGGGGCGGTTTAGGCCTTGGCTATCTCGACCATGTGATCGCGGTCGAGGAAGTGAGCCGGGCCAGCGGCGCGGTCGGCCTGTCCTATGGCGCGCATTCCAATCTCTGCATCAATCAGATCCGGCGCTGGGGCAATGACGAGCAGAAAGCCAAATATCTTCCTGGCCTGATTTCTGGTGCACATGTCGGCAGCCTCGCCATGTCGGAGGCAGGGGCCGGATCGGACGTCGTTTCGATGAAGCTGAAGGCCGATCAGGTCGCGGGCGGATGGCGGCTGAACGGCACCAAGTTCTGGATCACTAACGGCACCTATGCCGATACGCTGGTGGTCTATGCCAAGTCCGCCCCCGAAGCCGGATCGCGCGGCATAACGGCGTTCCTGATTGAAAAGGATATGGCTGGATTTTCGATAGGGCAGAAAATTGACAAGATGGGCCTGCGCGGCAGCCCGACCTGCGAATTGGTGTTCGACGATTGCCTCGTGCTGGACGAGAACGTGATGGGCCCGGTCCATGGCGGGGTTGGCGTGCTGATGAGCGGGCTGGATTACGAACGCGTTGTGCTGGCCGGCATGCAGATCGGCATTATTCAGGCCTGCCTTGACGTGGTGATTCCCTACGTGCGCGAACGCAAGCAGTTCGGCAAACCGATCGGCAGCTTCCAGCTGATGCAGGCCAAGGTAGCGGACATGTACGTCGCGATGCAATCAGCCCGGGCCTATGTCTATGCCGTGGCCAAGGCCTGCGATGCCGGGCAGACCACACGTTTTGACGCAGCTGGCGCGATCCTGCTGGCCAGCGAAAACGCCTTCCGCGCGGCGGGCGAGGCGGTGCAGGCGCTGGGCGGGGCGGGTTATACCAAGGACTGGCCGGTGGAGCGGTTTTTGCGCGATGCCAAGCTGCTGGATATCGGCGCGGGAACCAAGGAGATACGGCGCATGCTGATTGGCCGCGAATTGATCGGGGCCAATTGATGACCGCACCCGTCCTCCACACTCAGCACAACCCTGACGATCCGCAGTCCCAGACGCGCGCCGCGCATAACCGCGGGCTGGCCGCCGAACTGCGCGCAAAGGTGGCCGAGGCTGCGCTGGGCGGCAATGAAAAGAGCCGCGAACGCCATACCGCGCGTGGCAAGCTGCTGCCAAGGGAACGCGTAGAGCGGCTGCTCGATCCGGGTTCGCCCCTGCTCGAGATTGGGCAACTGGCGGCAGACGGCGTTTACGGCGATGACATCCCCGGCGCGGGGATTATCACAGCGATTGGCCGGGTATCGGGCCGCCAGTGTATGATCGTTGCCAACGATGCGACGGTGAAGGGCGGCACTTATTATCCGCTGACGGTCAAGAAGCACCTGCGCGCGCAGGAGATTGCCGAGGCCAACCACTTGCCTTGCATCTACCTGGTTGACAGCGGCGGGGCCAACCTGCCGCATCAGAGCGAGGTGTTCCCCGACCGCGATCATTTTGGCCGGATCTTCTTCAACCAGGCGAACATGAGCGCCAAGGGCATACCGCAAATCGCCTGCGTGATGGGCAGCTGTACCGCCGGCGGCGCCTATGTGCCCGCGATGAGCGACGAGAGCGTGATCGTGCGCGAACAGGGCACGATTTTCCTCGCCGGACCGCCGCTGGTCAAGGCCGCGACGGGCGAGGAAATCAGTGCCGAGGATCTGGGCGGCGGCGATCTCCATGCAAAGAAGTCAGGCGTGGTCGATCACCTGGCCGAGAACGACGAACACGCGCTGACCATCGTGCGCGACATCGTCAGCCACCTCGGCCCGCGTCACCATCACGGCCTGCCGCTGAAAGACCCGCGCGCACCGAAGTACGAGGCCGAGGAACTTTACGCAGTCGTCCCCGACGATGTTCGCGCGCCTTACGATGTCCACGAAGTGATCGCCCGGCTGGTCGACGGCAGCGAGTTTCACGAGTTCAAGGCGCTCTATGGCAGCACGCTCGTCTGCGGCTTTGCGCACATCTGGGGCATGCCGGTGGCGATCCTCGCCAACAACGGCGTGCTGTTCAGCGAGAGTGCGGTCAAAGGCGCGCACTTCATCGAACTCGCCTGCCAGCGCCGCGTGCCCTTGCTGTTCCTGCAGAACATCAGCGGCTTCATGGTCGGCGGCAAGTATGAGGCCGAGGGGATCGCCAAGCACGGTGCCAAACTGGTCACCGCGGTGGCCACCGCCAGCGTGCCCAAGCTGACCGTGCTGATCGGCGGCTCGTTCGGCGCGGGCAATTACGGCATGTGCGGCCGGGCCTATAGCCCTCGCTTCCTGTTCTCGTGGCCAAATGCCCGCATCTCGGTGATGGGCGGCGAGCAAGCCGCTTCGGTGCTGGCCACGGTCCACCGCGATGCCGAGAGCTGGACGCCTGAACAGGCCGAGGCGTTCAAGGCCCCGATCCGCCAGAAGTACGAGGACGAAGGCAACCCCTATTACGCCACCGCCCGGCTGTGGGATGACGGCGTGATCGATCCCGCGCAGACCCGCGATGTGCTGGGACTGGCCTTGGCCGCGGCGCTCGAAGCGCCGGTACCGGAGGCACCTCGTTTCGGGGTGTTCCGGATGTGATGGCGCGGCGTTCGATCTTCGGACTGCTGGCAGTCACTGGCACCTTTCTGCTTACCAGCTGCGGGTTGTTCGGGGGCAATCGATATAGGTACAAGCTGATTGTTGAGGTCGAAACTCCTGAAGGGCCAATCACCGGGTTTGCAGTCCGCCAAGTCGACTGGTCCGCGGGAAGGCGAATTACGCCGGAGGCTAGTACTGCCAGCATGGCGCACGCTGGCGAAGCGGCCATCGTTGACTTACCGGGCCGCGAAATGCTTTTTGCCCTGATGTCGCCCGATGGGCAGGAAACGCCAAGGCTCGCGTTCGGTTCGGCTCGACAGACGACAGGCTCTGACCGTTTGCTTAAGGTGCTGACCCGACCGTCTCGGGCAGAAGCTACTTACGGTGAGTCGGGATATCCACGGCTGGTGCGCTTCGTCGATCCGAATGATCCCAAAACGGTCGAGTTGGTGGATCCTGCCAATCTCGCTGCCACTTTTGGCGAAGGTTACCGGCTTTCTCGCATCACGGCGCAGATCGTTGACGAACCGGTGACCGAAAGGATCGCCGCTCGCCTGAAATGGTTGGAGCAATATCGCGATCGAATGTTGGACGGTGAACGTTACCATCTTGTACAATCTCCGCTACTGGCCAGTCATCTGAACACTTTAGCGTTCAAAAGAGAGGCGGTCTGAGTATGATCAAATCCCTCCTCATCGCCAACCGCGGCGAAATCGCCTGCCGGATCATCCGCACCGCGCGCGCCATGGGCATTCGCACGGTTGCGGTCTATTCCGATGCCGATGCCAAGGCGCTGCATGTGCGTGTCGCGGACGAGGCGGTGCATATCGGGCCGTCACCCGCGCGCGAGAGCTATCTGGTGGGGGAGAAGATCATCGCCGCCGCCAAGGCCACCGGGGCCGAGGCTGTGCATCCCGGATATGGTTTCCTGTCCGAGAACGCCGCCTTTGCGCAGGCGGTGATCGATGCCGGGCTGATCTGGGTCGGGCCCAAGCCCGCCAGCATCGACGCGATGGGGCTGAAGGACGCGGCCAAGGCGCTGATGCAGGCGGCCGGGGTGCCGGTCACGCCGGGCTACATGGGCCAGAATCAGGACCCGGCCTTCCTGGCGGGGCAGGCCGCGCAGATCGGCTATCCGGTGCTGATCAAGGCGGTCGCGGGCGGCGGCGGCAAGGGGATGCGCCGGGTCGACGGTGCGGCTGACTTTGCCGATGCGCTCGCCTCGTGCCAGCGCGAGGCCGCGGCGAGCTTTGGCAACGACCACGTGCTGATCGAGAAATACATCCTTTCGCCCCGCCACATCGAGGTACAGGTGTTCGGCGACAGCCACGGCAATGTCGTCCACCTGTTCGAACGCGATTGCAGCCTTCAGCGCCGCCACCAGAAAGTGATCGAGGAAGCCCCTGCGCCGGGCATGGATGAGGTGACCCGCGAGGCGATCTGCGCCGCTGCGGTCCGCGCCGCCAAGGCAGTCGATTACGAAGGCGCGGGCACGATCGAGTTCATCGCCGACGCCAGTGAAGGCCTGCGCGCCGACCGGATCTGGTTCATGGAAATGAACACCCGGTTGCAGGTCGAACACCCGGTGACCGAGGAGATCACCGGGGTCGATCTGGTCGAATGGCAACTCCGTGTGGCGAGCGGGGAAGCGCTGCCCAAGCGGCAGGACGAACTGGCAATCAACGGCTGGGCGATGGAAGCGCGGTTATATGCCGAGGACCCGGCGAAGGGGTTTTTGCCGAGTGTGGGGCGGTTGGACCGGCTGAGATTCGGTCAAGCCGATCGCATCGAAACCGGGGTTTTTGAAGGCGCCGCCGTATCACCTTTCTATGACCCGATGATCGCGAAAGTTGTTTGTCACGCAGCAGATCGCGAAGATTGTATTGACGAATTGGAATGCGCTCTCTCCGGGACCGAAATTTGGCCTGTGCGCACCAATGCGGGCTTCCTGGTTAAGGCGTTGCGTTCCGAGAAGTTCAGAAGCGCCGAAATTGATACCGGTTTCATCGCGGACGCAGGCGAGGCGTTGATCCCCGGCAATGATCCTGATGACGGCGTTGTGCTTGTTGCGGCTCGCATCGCAATGGATCGCACAATGCATGCAATGGCCGGCTTTCGTCTGAACGCCGCTCCTCGTGCCAGCATTGCGCTTTGGTTCGACGGGAAAACGAGGGTTGTCGATCTATCGCAAGCTTGGGATGAGACGATCTCGATGGGGAACCACGAGGCTGATTTCTACTCGCACAAGGATTGCGTCGCGTCGGGATATATCGACGGGGACAGCGTCATCGCATTCAACGATGGTACTGCTTACTCGTTCGACTTGGCGACTAGAGGCACCGGCCACGCTCACGCCCACGATGGCGACATCCTCTCCCCCATGCCGGGCAAGATCATCGCGGTCGAGGTGGCCGAGGGGCAGGCGGTTACCAAGGGCCAGAAGCTGCTTACGCTTGAGGCGATGAAGATGGAGCATACGCTGACCGCGCCGTTTGACGGGACGGTTAGCGAACTTGCCGCCACTCCCGGCGCGCAGGTGCAGGTTGAGGCGCTGCTGGCGCGGATTGTGGCCGCGGACAGTTGAGGTTTGGCCCTTGGCTTGAAAACATCGCCCCTTAGCGCCTAGAGGGACATAGGCGCCCGACCGGGTGCGGGGCAAAGGGACGCAGCATGGTAAGCGAAGCCGACCAGATCAGGCGCGCCGGGCGGCGGACGCGGGCAACCTCGTTCGACGTGGCGGAACTGGCCGGGGTCAGCCAGTCGACCGTGTCGCGCGCGCTGGCCGGGGACCCGGTGGTCAGCGAACTGACCCGCGAAAAGGTCAAGCGCGCAGCTGAAGAGCTCAACTATTCGATCGACCAGAACGCCACCCGGCTGCGCACCGGGCGCACGGACGTGATTGCAGTTGTCGTGATCTGCCGACCGGGCGAATTGAAGGGCGACATGAACCCGTTCTACTATTCGCTGCTGGGCAACATCTGTTCAGCAATTTCGGCGGCGGGCTGCGATGCGCTGACATCGTTTCAGGACAACGCCGCCAACCTCAACGGCTATTATGAGCGCAACCGCCGGGCCGATGGGCTGATCGTGATCGGTACCGCGGAAAATACCGAGGCCTGGGCCCATTACCGCGACGTTGCGCAAAACGGGGCCAATATGGTCTGCTGGGGCGCGCCCTATGCCGATCAGAACTGGGTGCGGTCGGACAATGTATCAGGCGGTGAACTGGCGGCGCAAACACTGCTGGACAATGGCTATCGCAACAATGTCTACATTGGCTCGGTAACCTCTTTGCAGCGCCAGTATACCGAACGCTTCGACGGTTTTTCCAAGGTCTTGCGCGAAGGGGGGCATACCCCGGTGATAGCGCAGATTGATCCGACGCTGTCGCGGATTGACCAGGGCCACCAGGCGGTGCGCAAGATGATCGACACCGGCATGAAGTTCGACGGGATCTTCGCTGCCTGCGACCAGATCGCGCTGGGGGCGATGCAGGAATTGCAGGCCCAGGGCATCCGCATTCCCGATCAGGTCGGCGTGGTCGGCTTTGACGGAATCAACGCCGGCGAACATGTCGTTCCGCCGCTCACCACGATTGAGCCGGACTTGCCGCTGGCTGCCGAACTGCTGGTCAAACGGCTGAAATCGATGATGGCAGGCCAGCCCGATGATGAATGGCTGGTGCCGGTGCGGCTGATTATCCGGGGCAGTGCAGCGCGCGGATAAGGCGTGCGGTCAGGCGAAACCCTGAGCCAGGAATCGCTCCGCCAATCCCGCCAGCAGCGCCGCGCCGCCGGGCAGCGCCGCCTCGTCCAGCACCATGCGGGTCGAATGGATCCCCTCGCAGCAATGCCAGTCTGCGCCCTCTGCCGCGACGCCAAGGAAAAACATCGCGCCGGGGACCTTTTCAAGCACGTAGCTGAAATCCTCTGCCCCCATGATCGGGCGCTGGAGGCCGTGCCATGCGCCTTCGCCGAACAGCGCCTTGGCGGTTTCCTCGCCCAGTGTCACCGCCCGCGGATCGCATAGCGTCACCGGAAACCCTTCGGTAACGGTCACTTCGGCGCGCATTGCGTGGGCGCTCGCAATCCCGCTGGCGACTTCATGAACCATGGCGTGCAGGGCAGCGCGGTG
>NZ_JAHEBV010000063.1 GCF_024642085.1 Novosphingobium sp.
CGACTATAAGAAGCTCGGCGTGGAGCCAGAGAAATTGACCAATTGGGTGGCGGCCAAGGGCACCGATATGGTACTCAACAAGCGCGGGACGACATTTCGCCAGCTCGATGATGCCGACAAAGCGGAGATCGACGATGCCAAAGCCGTGCGGCTGATGGAAGCAAACCCGTCGATGATCAAACGCCCGATCGTAGAATATCCCGGCGGCTTGCTGGTGGGCTTCACACCCCACGCATGGGACGCTGCGCTTGGTTAAGGGGAGCGGGCGGTGAACACGCTCGAAATCATCGCGGTTGTTCTGGGACTGGCCAATATCAGCTTGTTGGTGCGGCGCAGCATCTGGAATTACCCCTTCGGCATGGCGATGGTGGCGCTATACGCCGTCATCTTCTTTCAGGCGCGGCTTTATAGCGAGGCGGGCCTGCAGATATTCTTCTTTCTGGTGCAGGGTTATGGCTGGTGGCTGTGGGCGCGGGCAGGGGGAATGGAACATGCGGTTGCGGTCCGCTGGCTTGGATGGCTCGCACGGGCCGCGTGGCTGGTCGCAATCGCGGTTATGGCAGCATTGCTGGCTACTGTGATGGGCCGCTTCACCAATGCAGCCATGCCCTTTGCCGATGCCTCGATCACGGCGGGCAGTATCGCGGCGCAATTCCTGCTATCCTATCGCCGGATTGAAAACTGGGTGCTGTGGATCATTGTCGATATCGCCGCGATTGCGCTGTATATTGTGCGCGACCTTCACCTAACTGCGGGGCTGTACGGCGCCTTTCTGGTGCTGTCGGTGCTGGGCCTCAGGGAATGGATCAGGTCCAATAGCCAAAGCGGGCTACCAGCGTGATCAGGGTCTGTTTCCATGGCGCGGAAAGCACCGGCAAGTCAGTGCTTGCGCGCAAGCTTGCGGCTGAATGGGAATGCCCGCTGGTGCCGGAATATGGGCGCGCGTATGCCGAAAATGTCTCCACTGATTTCACGCCGGACGATTTGCTTGCAATTGGCCGCGAGCAGAACCGGCTGATGCAGGTGGCCTGCGCTGACAGGCCGCCGCTGGCCTTGCTCGACACCGATCCATTGATGACTGCTGCGTGGTCCGACATGCTGTTTGGCGATGTTCCGAGCGCGCTGCTCGCTTATGACAAGGCCGAGCTATATCTATTGTTTACGCCCGATGTGCCGTGGGTAGCAGATGGCACACGTCTGTTTGGAACGCACGAGCTGCGCGGCCAGTTTGCGGCAACGGCCCGCACCATGCTGGAACGTTCCGGAGTTCCATTTGAAACAATTACCGGTGGCTGGGCCGCGCGTGAAGCTCAGGTGAGGGCGGTCATCGCCCGGGCGCAAACGATATAGTTGAGCGCCAGATCGCCGGATAAATGCAGGCCCTTCAGCGGCGAAAACCCGATCCCTTGCGGCTCGCCAGCTTCCAGCCCGGCTTCTTGCAGCAACTGCGCAAGTTCCTCTGGTGTGATGAAATCTTCCCAGTGATGTGTGCCGCGCGGGATCATGCCCACAGCTTCAGCGGCTTCGACCAGCAGCAGCCGCGAGCGGGCCGTGCGGTTGGGGGTGGAAAGGATCAATAGCCCGCCCGGTGCCAGCCGCGCAGATAATTGCGCGATGAAGGCCGGCTTGTCTGCAACATGCTCGATCACTTCCATCGCAGTAACCAGATCGAACTGCCCAAGGCCGCGCGCGCCCAGCTCTCCGGTCAGATAGCGAATATCGAGCCCGGATCCTTGTGCATGCGTGCTGGCTGCTGCCACATTTTCCGCTGCCGCATCGACGCCAGTCACCGCTGCGCCCAGACGGGCCAGCGGTTCGCACAGCAGGCCCGCGCCGCAACCGACATCGAGCGCGGACTTGCCCGCAAGCGGCCGGGCGCTCTCAGGATTGCCGCCCCATTGCAGGTCGATCGCCTCGCGAATATAGGCCAGCCGCACCGGACCCAGCTTGTGGAGCATGGCAGAGGACCCTTCAGGATCCCACCAGTCCTGCGCCAGCGCGCCGAAATGCGCCGCTTCGCTGGGGCGGATCGTTTCATTTGTTACAGTTGCATCGACCATGTTCCCTCCCTAACAGCGCGCGAGGACAGGTTCCAGTAAAGAGGCAACAGGGTATTGGCCCGGATAGTGATGAAATTCGGCGGCACGTCGATGGCGGGGACCGAGCGTATCCGCCGGGTCGCCAATATCGTGCGGCGTCAGCAGGCCGCCGGGCATTCGGTGGCGGTGGTGGTGAGCGCCATGGCGGGCGAGACGGATCGGCTGGTCAATTTCTGCCGCGAGGCCAATGCGCTGTATGACCCGGCCGAATATGATGTGGTGGTGGCCAGCGGCGAACAGGTAACTTCCGGGCTACTGGCTTTGACGTTGCAATCGCTCGGCTGCAAGGCGCGCAGCTGGCTTGGCTGGCAATTGCCGGTCAGCACAATCGAAGCTCATGCCAAGGCGCGGGTCGAGTCGATCGATTCTGCGGCATTGATTGCGGCGATGGAGGCGGGCCAGATTGCGGTCATTCCTGGCTTTCAGGGCGTTTCTGCTGACGGGCGGATCACCACGCTGGGCCGCGGCGGGTCGGATACTTCGGCGGTTGCCGTGGCTGCGGCGATCAAGGCCGATCGCTGCGATATCTACACCGATGTCGACGGGGTCTACACCACCGATCCGCGCATTGTGGCCAAGGCGCGCAAACTCAAGGCTGTGACCTATGAGGAAATGCTCGAGCTGGCGTCGGTGGGCGCAAAAGTGCTCCAGACCCGGTCGGTCGGTTTGGCGATGAAGGAAGGCGTGCGGGTGCAAGTCCTGTCCAGTTTCATCGATGATGATGCCACGCCAGCGGATGAACTGCCCGGCACCATGATTGTCTCCGAAGAGGAGATGGAAACGCTTTTGGAGGATGGTGAAATGGAACGCCAGCACGTTACCGGCATCGCGCATGACAAGAATGAGGCGAAGATCATTTTGACCCGCGTCCCCGACAAGCCGGGGGCGGTGGCGCATATTTTCGAACCGCTCGCCAATGCGTCGATCAATGTCGACATGATCATTCAGAATGTGGGCCGCGACAAGGGCGAGACCGACGTGACCTTTACTGTGCCGCAAACCGATCTGGCCCGCGCGCAGGCGCTGCTGGAAGACCAGCGCAGCAATATCGGCTTCAACCGGATCATCACTGACAGCAAGATCGCCAAGATCAGTGTGGTCGGCGTGGGGATGAAAAGCCATGCGGGCGTTGCCGCAACCATGTTCAAGGCACTGGCCGAGCGCGCGATCAATATTCAGGCCATTACCACCAGTGAAATCAAGGTCAGTGTCCTGATCGACGAGGACGAGACCGAACTGGCGGTCCGTGTGCTGCACACAGCCTATGGGTTAGACGCGAAAGACGAAGCGGCGTAGCCCGGGCCAGGTGCTTCAAACACCCGATCCGCGAGCAGCGTCATGAGCGCCGCTTCGGGACCAATAGCTGGCGATATCTGACGGCTTGAAGTCACTGATATGCAAAGACCCCCGGCATCGCTGCCAGGGGTCCCTTGCGACCCTAAGGTATGCCGTTCCTAGTTTACTGGTGGTGCGCCGTTTTTCAGACGTACCATCGTGCCCTTTATACGTCGAACCGGTCGGCGTTCATCACTTTGGTCCATGCAGCGACGAAATCCTTGACGAATTTCGCTGCATTGCCGTTCTGGGCATAGACTTCAGCTACAGCGCGCAGCTGCGAATTCGAACCAAAGACAAGGTCAGCGCGGGTTGCAGTCCACTTGGCGGCACCGGTCTTGCGATCGGTCCCAACAAATTCTTCCCCGTCAGCGCCAGTGGCCGACCATTTGGTCGACATATCGAGCAGATTGACGAAGAAGTCGTTGGTCAGCTGCCCCTTGCGGTCAGTGAATACCCCATGCGCGCTATTACCAGTGTTGGCCCCAAGCACGCGCAAGCCGCCTAGCAGGACAGCCATTTCGGGAATCGTCAGCCCGAGCAGGTCAGCCCGCTCGACCAGCATTTCCTCGGTCGAAACGCTCAGCTTGCCTGAACGGTAATTGCGAAATCCGTCGGCCAGCGGCTTCAGCCAATCGAAGCTTTCGGCATCGGTGTGCTCTTCGCTGGCATCGCCGCGGCCACCGGTGAAAGAAGCGTGGACGCTGTGCCCGGCATCCTTGGCAGCTTTTTCCACCGCTGCTGTACCGGCCAGAACAATCGCATCGGCCATCGACAGACTGCCGCGCAGTTCATCGATTTTGGACAGCACCTTGCCCAGCTCAGCCGGGTCGTTGACTGCCCAGTCTTTCTGCGGAGCAAGCCGCACACGGGCACCATTGGCGCCCCCGCGATGGTCGGTTCGGCGATAGGTTGAAGCCGAAGCCCAAGCCGCTTTGACCAGTTCGCTCACTGTCAGCCCGCTGCCCAGAATAGCTGTCTTGAAGGCTACAACATCTGCATCTGAAGGCTTGGTGCCTGCTGGGACAGGGTCCTGCCAGATCAGATCTTCGGCTGGAACTTCAGGCCCGATATAGCGCGACTTGGGGCCCATGTCGCGGTGGGTCAGCTTGAACCATGCGCGCGCGAAGGCATCCTTGAATGCCTCGTGATCTTTCATGAAGCGCTCGGAAATCTTGCGATATTCCGGGTCCATCTTTAGCGCCATATCGGCTGTGGTCATGATTGTGGGAACCTTCTTGGAAGGATCACCAGCAGAAGGCGCAAGGTCTTCCGGATCAGGGTTGACCGGGGTCCACATATTAGCACCCGCAGGGGACTTGGTCAGTTCATAATCGTATTTGAACAGCAGCCGGAAATAATTTTCCGTCCATTCAAATGGGGTATTGGTCCACGGACCTTCGATCCCCGATGTGATTGCATCATCAAGCACGCCGGTACCGCCGGGGTTGGCCCAGCCGAAGCCTTGTGCAGCCATATCGGCACCCTCGGGCGCAGGCCCCAGCTTGCCGGCATCGCCATTGCCGTGGCATTTACCAAACGTGTGCCCACCTGCCGCCAGCGCGACGGTTTCCTCGTCGTTCATTGCCATGCGGGCGAAGGTTTCCCGCATGTCGCGCGCCATCCCGGTCATGTCATGGGGATTACCGCCAGGCCCTTCCGGATTGACGTAAATCAGACCCATCTGGATCGCGGCAAGTGGACCTTCGAGGTCCCAGTTCTTATCCGGCTGGATCCGGGTCTGCGCGCCCGTGTTGACCCATTCGTCTTCGGTGCCCCAATATACTTTTTCCGGATAATAGACGTCGGGACGTCCGCCTCCGAAGCCGAAAATGGGGCCGCCCATCGATTCGATTGCGACATTGCCTGCCAACACGAACAAATCGGCCCAGCTCAGCGCATCGCCATATTTCTGCTTGACCGGCCACAGCAAGCGGCGGGCCTTGTCGAGATTGCCGTTGTCGGGCCAAGAGTTGAGCGGGGCAAACCGCTGCTGGCCTTCGCCAGCACCGCCGCGCCCGTCCGAAACACGATAGGTCCCGGCCGCATGCCAGGCCATCCGGATGAAGAACGGACCATAATGGCCATAATCGGCTGGCCACCAATCCTGGCTGTCAGTCATCAGCGCTGTCAGGTCTTCCTTCAGCGCCTTGTAGTCAATCGACTTGAACGCTTCGCTGTAGTCGAAATCGGGGTCCATCGGGCTGGGCGAGATCCCGCGATCGGTAATCATGCCAAGCGGCAGCGCATCCGGCCACCAATCCTCATTCGTGCGCCCGGTCAGCGGGCGCGTACCCGCGCCGGTAAAGGGGCAACCATTTGCCTGTGGATCTGCTTCGGCCATATTTTCGACTCCTTTGAAAATAGAATATACGAAAGGTTTACCAGATCACCCGCCATTACTCGAAACGATTAATAGCATCAGCATGATCGGATAATCCGATTATTGACTCTGTTTGAAAACGGCTGACTTTGTGCCTTGTTCCGGCAAATCTGACCCGCTTGCCCCGGCGTCATGAGCGCCCTAATGCGCGGAACACAGATTTTCCGGAGTTTTCATGACAGCTTTCCCCAAAACTTCCGCCCTGATGCAGCGCGGGAGTGATTTTCTTGGCAGCGAATATGCCATCTTGTGCGGCGCGATGAGCTGGGTGAGCGAGCGCAATCTGGTGTCTGCGATCAGTAATGCGGGCGGATTTGGCGTAATTGCCTGCGGCGCGATGACGCCTGATTTGCTCGATACTGAAATCGCTGCGACCAAAGCGCTGACCGGCCGCCCGTTCGGCGTCAATCTGATCACCATGCATCCGGCACTGTTTGATCTTATTGACGTGTGCGCGAAGCAAGGTGTTACGCACGTCGTGCTGGCAGGCGGGATCCCGCCCAAGGGCAGTGTCGAGGCGATCAAGGCGTTCGGTGCCAAGGTAATCGTATTTGCGCCCACACTGGCGCTAGCCAAGAAGTTGCTGCGCTCTGGCGGCGACGCTCTGGTGATCGAAGGCATGGAAGCGGGCGGACATATTGGCCCTGTATCCACCAGCGTGCTGGCGCAGGAATTCTTGCCCGCACTGGCCGACGATCATCTGGTGTTTGTCGCTGGCGGCATCGGTCGGGGCGAGGCGATTGCGGGCTATCTTGAAATGGGCGCGGTTGGCGTGCAGCTTGGCACACGCTTCGCCTGCGCCAGCGAAAGTATCGCGCACCCAGCGTTCAAGAAGGCGTTTATCCGGGCTAACGCCCGCGATGCAATTACCAGTGTGCAGGTCGATCCGCGCTTGCCGGTGATCCCGGTTCGCGCGCTCAAGAACAAGGGCACTGAAGAGTTCACCGCCAAGCAGATCGAGGTTGCCCGTTTGCTTGACAGCGAAAGCATCGAGATGGGCGAAGCGCAGCTGCAGATTGAACATTTCTGGGCGGGCGCACTGCGCAAAGCGGTAATCGACGGGGATGTCGAAAACGGTAGTCTTATGGCCGGTCAGTCGGTCGGCATGGTCAAGCAAGAAGAACCGGTTGCAGACATCATCCGGCAGCTGATGGACGAGAGCGAAGCGGCCTTGGCGCGCCGCTAGGCCCCCGCCCTTCATCAGACTATTTCATCGACGTCGTTTCCAGCGCCTTGTCCTCATTGGCGCGTTTGATCAGATACTGGCGGATTGCTTCGGCATCATCCGGCGTCAATCCATCCTTGAAGGATACCATGCCATTGTGTTTGAGCGCGCCGCCCAGCACGATTGCCTTGATCGCATCAGCACTGGCAATCGCCCCTGAATGACGCAGGTCGGGTACCAGACCACCTGAGATCGCGGCATCGCCGTGGCAGACGACACAATAGCGCCCATAGAGGTCTGAGCCGAGTGCCACCTGTTCGGCCGTGCCGACAAACGGTGGCGGATCGAGCACTTGCTTGGCCATCGGCGGAATCGGCGGCAGCTTGGCAGTGCCGCCCAGCTTGAACACCAGCAAGCGGCTGATGTTGCGCGTAATGCCCGACTTGTTCACCACCGCGCCAGCCACCAGATCGTAAGCCCCGCCCCATCCGGCCAGCACAGCAACATATTGCTTGCCATCGATGAAGTACGTCATTGGCGCAGCCACGATGCCCGTTTGCGACGGGAAGCTCCATAATTTGGCTCCCTTGTCGGCGCTGTAGGCGACGAACTGGCTTGCGGCATTGCCCTGAAACACCAGATTGCCAGCTGTTGCCAGCGTGCCCCCGTTCCACGGACCCTTAAGCTCTACCGACCAGACCTTAGCCTGTTTGACCGGGTCCCAAGCCAGCAGCGCACCAGTAGTCATCGCCCGCGCAGCTGCGCGGGCAGCCTTGTCCGCAGGGATGGCTGTTTTTCCCGCGTCGAGGCCAATCTGGTAACCAATCGCTGACGGTTTCCAGTCTGACTGCGCCAGATAAGCCTGCGCGACCTGATTGGTCGGAATATAGACCAGCCCGGTCTTGTCGCTCATGCTCATCG
This sequence comes from Novosphingobium sp., assembly GCF_024642085.1. GTDB lineage: Bacteria > Pseudomonadota > Alphaproteobacteria > Sphingomonadales > Sphingomonadaceae > Novosphingobium. The sequence goes on from NZ_JAHEBV010000063.1 coordinate 7,904, forward strand.
GCTGCCACGTGTGTGCGCCCATCGCGCCGGGCAGCGAAATGAACGCCTTGCCGGTTTTTTCATAGCGCGCTTCCGGATTGATTGTCGGCTTGCCAGTCTTGGGATCAATCCCAGTGGTCCAGTTTTGGGTTGCAAATGGCTTCGCGTTGAGGAACTCGCCAGTCTTGGCGTCAAGCACGTAGAAATAGCCGTTCTTGGGTGCATGGAGCGCGACATGACGCTTCTTCCCGCCTATCTCCAGATCGGCGAGCATAATCTGCGCATCGCTGTCAAAGTCCCAGCGGTCCTCTGGCGTTTCCTGGAAGTGCCAGCGATAGGTACCGGTATCGGCATCGACCGCGACGACCGAGGCTGTGTAAAGTGCATCGCCAACACCGCGGTCAACCGCGTTCGGGTTCCACGGTTCGGCATTGCCAGTGCCAAACAGCACCAGATTGGTCTGCGGATCATATGTGATCGAATCCCACACCGTTCCGCCGCCGCCCAACTTCCACCAATCGCCGCCCCAGGTCTTGGCGGCATCTTCCATGGCTTTGGCGTTAGGGCCTTCTTGATCAAAGCCATCGGCAGGGTTCCCGGGCACAGTGTGGAAGGTCCACACCTTCCGGCCGGTCATCCAGTCGAACGCAGAGATTGAACCCCGTGCCTTGTATTCCGCCCCGCCAGAGCCGATCAGTACCAGCCCCTTGGCCACACGTGGTGCGCCGGTGATAGTGTAACTCTCCTGATCGGGAACGGCGAGTTTGGACCAGACCACCTTGCCATCAGACTGGTTGAGCGCCACCAACCGCCCATCGAGCGTCGCAATGAAGACCTTGTCACCATAGAGCGCAACACCGCGGTTGACCGCGTCGCAGCACGCCCGCACCACCGTTTCGCGCGGGACCTGCGGATCGTAGGACCATTTGAGCGCGCCGGTTTTGGCATCGTATGCGAAAACTTTTGACCATGCACTGGTTACATAAAGTACCCCGTCATGCATCAGCGGCGTGGCTTCCTGCCCGCGCGCAGTATCAAGATCGGCGAACCAGGCCAGACCCAGGCCGGCCACGTTCTTGTCGCTGATCTGGGTCAGCGGGGAATCGCGCTGCTCATCATAGCCGCCGCCATAGGTGAGCCATTCATTGCCAACGCCAGCGTTGATCATCGCATCGGTAACACCTGTGGTTGCCAGCGATGGCGCTTCCGGAGTCCCTGGCTTGCTACAACCGCTGAAGGTCGCGATCATTGCCACTGCTGCGCTTGCTACGAACCATTTGCCCAATACCATCTCAGTCTCCCTAACGCGCCATTATTGGCGTCTACCGTTTCGCTGGTAATTTGCGAGGTGTTTTCGATCTTGTCCATTGCTGTGATTGGAAATCATTGCTCTTATGTTACCGGCGGTCAGTCTGCCCCAAGTTCAGGAGCCTTCCATGTGCGATGAAAACACGATTTCCAATTTTACCCGCGATGGGGGTGAAACCAGCTTGTCAAACTGGCGTGAACAAGTGAACCGGCGGCAGTTTGGTGCGCTTGGTGCAGCAGGGGCCGCAGCAACCTTGGCTGCCTGCAGCAGGGTCGATAGCGCAGGAATGGTGGCGCAGCCGCCGTTGACCGAAAGCAATGTGAAGATCACAACCGCTGACGGCACGATGGACGCCTTTTTCGTTCACCCTTCAACTGGTACTCATCCTGCTGTCATTTGCTGGCCCGATATTGCCGGGCTGCGTGATGCGTTCAAGATGATGGCGCGGCGCACAGCCGCGCAGGGTTATGCAGTTCTCGTTGCCAATCCCTATTACCGCGATGTTCCCGCACCGCAATTTGCCGACTTTGGCGCGTTCATGACCAATGGCGGTTTTCAGCAGGTCGGGCCGTGGCGCGCCAGGCTCACTGCCACCGCGATTATGCAGGATGCCGCAACGCTGGCTGACTGGTTCGATGCGCAGAGCGCGGTTGACAAGGACCGCGGGATCGGCACCGAAGGCTATTGCATGGGGGGGCCTTTCACGGTGTGGAGCGCCGCCGGCGTGCCCGGACGAATTCGCGGTGCGGCCAGCTTCCATGGCGGCGGCCTGGTCACGGAAGATCCGATGAGCCCGGACAAATTGCTGGTCAAATCACGCGCCAGCCACCTGTTTGCAGTGGCGCGCAACGATGATGCCAAAGCACCTGAAGTAAAAGGTGAATTGCGCGTTGCGGCGGAGGCTGCAGGCCGCCCGGCAGAGATCGAAGTTTACGATGGCGATCACGGGTGGACCGTGATTGACAGCCCGGCTTATGCCAAGGAAGCCGCAGAAAAGGCCTATGCCCGCAAAACGGCGCTCTACCAGAAACTTTAAGCCTGAACCGCGCCTATTCCTTGATCGCTGCCAGCTTCTTGGCGGTCACCAGTGTCTGGATTACAAACAGGACCACAAACACCACGCCGACAATGCCGACGAACATGTCAAAGCCGCTTAATCCGCTGGTCATTCCGGCGTTGTGCGGCAAGGCCATCATCAGCAACGTCATTGCGATCAGCACGAAGCGCAATTCGGTTGGCCCGGCGGCAAGATAGGAAAGTTTGAATTCGCCAGTCACATGGGTCGAGAGGAAAGCGTGGATCGAAAGCAGCAGATAACCTGCCAATGTGAACAGCGCGACATCGCTGCGCACCCATGGGCTGAGGCCAATACCGCCCAGGATCAGCAGCAAGGTCAGCCCGTCGCAGCTATGGTCAATGAAGTACCCGAACTTGGGCCGCTCAATCTTGCGAAACCGGGCAATGCTGCCGTCCAGCGAATCCCCGAACCATTGCACGCTGTACCCAACTATGCACAGCCATAGCCAGTCGCGCGAAAAACCGCTAAGCGCATAGCCGGCAAAGATAATAACTGCGCCAATAACGCCAATCAACGTCAGCAAGTCGGGTGTAACCCAAGCGGGCAAGCGCGGGCAAATCCAGTTAATGAGCCGCCGCTCAGATGCCGCCAGAACATTTTGTTGGATCCGGTTAACCGGCTGCTGAACGTCAGAATTGGGTTTAGACATCAAAACACTTCCACATCGGAAGTCTGCAAAAGGCCACCGGGCAACTCCCGCGCGTGTCATAGAACTGTAATTGCGCCATTGCCAACATAGTTACACGAGAAAATCACCAGCACCGATCTGTTGTGCTGCACGAATCTGGCGCGATTGTTTCCGGTTTTGCTTTGCCCAAAGCCATGCAGGCGCTACGATCTGAAATGGTAAAGGGGTTTATATCATGGGTATTTTTCTGATCGTTTTGCTGATGGTGCTGGTTATCTTTTTGATGATGGCGGTGCGTGTGGTAAAGCAAGGCTATGTCTATACTATCGAACGGCTGGGCAAATATACACTTGCCGCACAGCCGGGTATGCACATCATCATACCGCTGATCGACCGGGTCGGCCACAAGGTCAACATGATGGAGCAAGTGCTCGATATCCCGGGGCAGGAGATCATCACGGCAGATAACGCGATGGTCGGCGTTGATGCAGTGGTGTTTTTTCAGGTGCTCGATGCGGGTAAGGCAGCTTATGAAGTGTCCAGCCTGTACGGCGCGATCATGGCGCTGACGACGACCAATCTGCGCACGGTTATGGGCTCAATGGACCTTGACCATACTTTGTCCAAACGCGATGAGATCAATGCCCGGCTGCTGGTGGTGGTGGACGAGGCAACGTCGCCCTGGGGGGTCAAGATCACTCGGGTGGAGATCAAGGACATCCGCCCACCGGTTGACATTTCCGAAGCGATGGCGCGGCAAATGAAGGCAGAGCGTCTGAAACGTGCCGAAATTCTAGAGGCCGAAGGGGATCGCGCAAGCCGTATCTTGCGCGCTGAGGGCGAAAAACAGAGCGCCATTCTGTCTGCTGAAGGCAAGCGCGAAGCGGCATTCCGCGATGCTGAAGCGCGTGAACGTGCCGCTGAAGCGGAAGCCAAGGCAACGCAGATGGTGTCCGATGCGATTGCCGACAGCGGCAATGCTGCGATCAATTACTTCATCGCGCAGGAATACACCAAAGCGGTCGGCAAATTTGCCACTTCCCCTAACGCCAAAACCATCCTGTTTCCGATTGAAGCCACGCAGCTTATCGGATCGCTTGGCGGGATTGGCGAACTGCTGGGCGACGCGCTGAAACCGGGCACAGGTGATGTTACCGCCAAGGCTCCCCCACCTGCCGCGCGCGAACCGCGTCCTCTGCCGCGCAGCAGCGTTCCTTCCACCACGCCGCGATCCGGTGGCAGCCGCTGATGGAGGATCTGTTTTCATTTGATGCACATTGGGTGTGGTTGACGCTTGGTCTGGCTCTGGCCGCGCTCGAAATGCTGGTGCCGGGCGTCTATCTGATCTGGCTGGCAATTGCGGCGCTCATCACCGGGGTCATTACCTATGTACTGGACCCGGGCATTGCCGTGCAGGTCAGCAATTTCTTCTTCCTCGCGCTGATTGCGGTGTTTTCGGCGAAGCGGTTTTTGCACGACCGGCCGATCGCAAGCGCTGACCCGCTGCTCAATAATCGCGGCGGCCGAATGATCGGCCAGACCGCTATTGTCACCACGGCGCTTGCAGGCGGCGCGGGCAGGGTGCGCTACGGTGATGGGGAATGGAAAGCGCGCGGACCCGACCTGGCTGTGGGGGTTCAGGTGCGTATCGTTGGCACAGACGGGACCGAGTTGCTGGTCGAGCCCGCAGCACAGCTGATCAGCAGGGAACCGCCGCCTGCGGCAAGTTAAGCGCCGACCGGTTCACTCTGGCTGAAGCGGCCATGCTTGCGGTAACGCCGCATCCATCGGTCCAGAAACAGGCTCAGCGGTCGGGGTTCGACCCCCAGCTTGTCAATACCGGGATAGCGGCCCGAAGGCACATTGCCTGGCTGCAGCAAGATCCACTGGTCGCGCCCCATCGGCGTGCCCGGTACGGCCGCAAAGGCGCCCGACACAAGGTCCGGCACTTCGATGAAGGCGCGTTTGCGGCCCTGCGCCGCGGCAATCCGGTGATGCAGGTCGAGCATCCCGATCGCTTCGGGCCCGGCAATCTCGAACGTCTTGCCGCCATGCCGCGCCGGGTCACTCAGTGCAGCAACAACTGCATCTGCCGCATCGTCCACGAACAGCATCTGCAGCTTTGCGTCGGGCGCAAATACTGGCAGCACAGGCAATTTTCTGATCAAATTGGCAAACATGGTCAGGAAGGCATCGTCATCGCCAAAAAGCAGCGATGGGCGCAGGATTGCAGCCTTGGGAAATGCTGCCAGCACGTCCGCTTCTGACTGGGCCTTGGCGCGCGCATATTCGGCCTGCGATTCAAGATCCGCACCGATTGCACTGATGTGGACCATCGCCTTTGCGCCGTTACTGGCTGCTGCTTGCGCGACATTCTGCGCGCCGCCAGCAATCAGTTCCATCAAATCTCCGTCGAATGAACCGACCAGATTTACCACCGCGTCGGCCCCTTCTGCCGCTGCTGCAACGCTGCCAGCGCGCCGGACATCGCAGCGGACAAATTGCAGCTGGCCCAGATTGGCGAGCGGCTTGAGGTGATAGGCCTTTTCCGGGTGACGGCTGGCGATGCGCAGTCTTGCGCCCTGCTCCAGCAGCGCCTGCGCCAGATGCGTGCCAAAAAAGCCGCTGCCGCCGGTCATCACCACCAATTTGTCTTTCAGCGCCTTGCTGCCTGCCATTATGCCTACCTGCAGTTGTCTTTTCCGATGCGCGGGTGCGCGCCATCGCCATGCCTCAACGCCGCTTGCCCCGCAACCGTTCCTGCGCAAGAATGGTGTTTGGGCTACCGCTAAAGATGGGCCGGTAAGACGTATTGCGATTGACAATGCCGCCGCCCCTTCGCTATCGGCCCGCTCCTACCCGCGGCCCGGCACCAACGTCCGGTCCGCTCCGGTGCCCAGATGGCGGAATTGGTAGACGCACCAGCTTCAGGTGCTGGCGCTCGCAAGGGCGTGGAGGTTCGAGTCCTCTTCTGGGCACCATTTGTTCTCATCAGAACGTTCCAAAACATTGCAGAAATGGCGGAATTCTGCCATTCTTGACCTCTAGCGCAGAAAGCGAGGTCTTGTTTTGTTCCGCTTTGTTCCAACGTCTCTGGGGGCCTCGGCTGGGGGCTCCAGCTCAAAAGCCCCCAACTTTCAAAAAAGTGAGGCCCCCAAATGAGCCTCAATGTGCAGGAGATCAAAGGCTTCCGGGCTGCCGACAAGTCGTACAAGAAATACGACTCGCGGGGGCTGCTGCTCTTGGTGAAGCCGAACGGCTCCAAACTCTGGTATTTCAAGTACCGCTTCGGCGGGAAGGAAAAGAAGCTGCCCATCGGCGCGTTCCCAGAGGTCAGCTTGTCGCAAGCGCGCGAGCTTCGCGATCGAGCGCGGCTAAAGGTTTCGGATGGCATCGATCCGATGCTGGAGCGGAAGCGCAAGAAGGCGAGGATCAAGCTCGGCGCTGAGAATATCCCATATTACCGTGGGCAAGACGTCACCGGTAGGTTTTTCATCGATAGCGCCTCACCAAATTTCATCACTGAGGACGCTTTCAACCGTCAGTACATGAAACGATCGCATTTGAAGAAGGGTGATGTCCTTCTATCGATCATTGGGACAATCGGCGAACTAAGCCTCGTCGATAGCGAGAACGATGCGACCTGCAGTTGCAAGCTTGCAATATTCAGACCGCACTCAATTGAGCCGGAGTTCTTGGCGGCATTTTTACAGTCCGTGCATGGAAACAACCAGATCAGGCGATTGACGCGCGGCGCCGTTCAGCAAAGTTTCCTACTTGAAGATGTCAATCAACTCTTGATCCCAGAGTTTTCAGACGACTTTAGAAACGCCGTGGTCGAAGCTGTGCAGGCTGCGCGTGTGCCCGTCGTGTCTGGGAAGGCGCAGTGCGGGATGCAGCGTACGCGCGGGAGTGAATCTCGGACCAGCTCGATTGGGGCCGGGTGTTTACGCTTGGTAATGTGCGGGACGGTGACAAGTGCGCAACATCGGCGTCGTGCCAAGCCACGATGAGATGTTTACTGGGTGCGTCAGGGCGCAACGGCCCGATCAAGAGGGGTGAATCCTAGCTGGACACCCGCAAAAACTGGGGCGCTGATGGTACCGTTGTCTTTGTGTTTGCGCCGGTGGCTGCGGCTAGTCAGCATGCGATCGGCCAGCCAAGCTTCGTTCGTCACGGAGCGATAGTAAGTATCAGCCGAGACCTCGCTGCTGCTATTCTCTGCGATCACATGGCGCAACATGCGTCCATCGGCGTAGGCCGCCGAGGTGACCTCACCTGCGCGAATGAACTCGCTGCTGCGGTCTATTCTGATATGGCTTAGTGGGCAGGGTGGAGCTTTTACCTCTGGCGGCGATCAAATGATTGCGGTCTGCATAGACCGCAGTGATAGGTGGCGCCGCGCCAGTTCGGAGGCAAGCAGTAGGGCGGTGATGATCTTTCCTAAGCCCGCCCTCTTGGGGCTGACGAAGATGATGGCTGTAAAGCCAATGCCTTTAGCTTCCAGCAAAACGGGCGCTTCGAGTTGCATCTGGCGTAAGGATCGGCGACAAAGCCGTTCGGATCCTATTGCCCGGCCTGACGCCGGATATTTGTGTCTTATGACGACGCATATGAAGACCGCGATAGTAACAGGAATTTCTGGCCAGAATGGTGTTTGCCTGCCTGGGCTGATCGCATTAAGATCGAAAATCTGACTGGACAACAGCTTACCACGAATTGCGTGACACATCGCCTAGATGCTGGAAGGATAATATTATGTGCTGCGCAATACCAATGTGCGTCTTGGCATTGCTTTGCACCGCAATAGCGGGAAAATGAATATATGGTGCCGTTAGCGCTTTGATATATCAAGCCAGCGCAAGCCTTGAGCCGTTGCCTTACTCAAATCTTGTACCCGATTAACGGGACGTATCATTAGGAAGTTTGTCGCTCAATGGGTATCCGGTCCCGCGCCCAAAACTTTGAGGACGTCATGCTATGGCGGGCCCTTGGTGACGTGGAGGCCGGTTTCTTCATTGACGTCGGGGCGCAGCATCCGATCAAGGATTCGGTCAGCAAGATATTTTCGGAACATGGCTGGCGCGGTATCCATATCGAACCGACGCCCGAATTTTCGGACATGTTGCGTGCGGACCGTCCTAACGAAACGGTTATTGCCGCAGTCGTCTCGGAAAAGCACGGGGCAGTCACTTTTTTCAAAATTGCCGACACAGGTCTTTCCACCGGACGTCGCGACATCGCGGAAGCTCACGCTGCCGCCGGGCACGTATATCAGGAAATCACTGTCCCGACGATTTCACTCGACGATCTTCTGGCGTTTGCCCCATCGGGTGACATCCACTGGTTGAAGATTGACGTCGAGGGGATGGAACAGGAGGTGCTTGGAAGCTGGCGCACGTCTCAACGGCGACCATGGATCGTCGTAATAGAAGCCAATTTCCCCGGCAGCCAGACGCCCAGCCATGAAGCCTGGGAAGAACTCATCCTCGCCAAAGGCTATCATTTTGTTTATTATGATGGACTCAATCGCTTCTACATCAACGATGCGCATAGCGCGTTGGACGATCATTTTGCGCTCCCCCCTAATATTTTCGACGGGTTTCAGTTCGATCCTCTTTCCGATCATGCGATTATTGTCCAGCAGTTGCACCAAGCGGATATCGAGGTGCTTGAAAGGACGGTAGCATCACTAGAAAAGCGCCTTGTGGACATGCGCTCGGAAACAGAAGCGCTCATCGAACAATCTCGAATCGATGCCGAGCACATTATCGCCGATGTGCGACACACGGCAGATGCCGGACTGGCCGATCTGCGGGAGCGGGAGCGGGATGGTGCGATCGCAGCGGCAGCGGATAAGGCTCGCCTAGAACAGCAGATTGCAGCACTGCGTGCTACGTCGGAAAGCGACCTTGCTAAGGCTTCGGCCCGTGAGGCTGAATTGACGAGCCTGCTTGACAAACTTCGGGCGGTTGCCGCCGCCGAAACGAGCAACAGGCTGGAAGCTAGCAAGCAAGAAGCTATGCTGCGAGCCGATCTTCAAGGCAAGCTGAATGCCGCGGTTCAGCGCGAAGCCGATTTGCTCGCTGCTGGTGAGCGTGATGTCCGGCGTTTTACGCACGAGGCGGATGTAAAAGTTGCGGCGCTGGAACGTGATCTCGCCGCCGCTCGCGATCGGATCGAGAGTTTGCGCGACGCAATGGCCAGGCGAGAGCGGGAACTATTCGCTCAGCGCGAGGAGGCGGTCAATCGCGCTGTTGCGATAGAAGCAGCTCGCCTTGAAACACGTCTGGCTGAAGAACGCATTGAATTACTGACATCAGAAGACCGCGTCGCTGCAGCCTTAGCGCAGGTGAATAAGACACAGCGTGCTCTGGACGGGGTGCGTGAGGCTGCGGTAATGCAGGAACGCGCAATTCGGGATCAAATGCACCAAGCGCTGGAACGGTTTCGGGCTAAAGCGGAACACGATGCAGAACAGCTGCGCGGGGATACCGAACGCCAGCGGGCTGAAAGTCAGCGTTTGCTGGTCGATGCTCATGACCGGATTGTGGCCGCCGAACATTTGGTAACGGAGCGGGCGCTATCTCATCATGCCGAGATACTGGAGCAGGCCGAGGCATTTCGAGGTGAAATTGCCCGCGTCACTGACGCGGCGATCGAGCGAGAAAGATCAGCGCAGCTCCGGATTGTCGAATTAGAGCGGCAAGAGCAAGAAACGGCCCTAGCGGCGCGTGCGGAAAAGGAAGCGTTTGCGACGCGACTTAGCCATAGTGAAGATCGCATGCGTTCTGTCATCAACAGCCGAAGCTGGATCCTTGCCACTCCCATTCGTTGGATCCTACGTGAGAAGATAATTGATCAACCTTCGCCCGAGCCGGCACTGGCTTCGGTCTTTAGCGCCGTTTCTTTGCCAATCGGCCATGCCGAACCCCAGGAAGTTATGACCATTACATTTCAGCCTTCTCAGTCCGTTGTTGACCTGCTTTCGCTCCCGGCACCTGATTTTGTCCATCGAAGCTTCCAACTATTGTTGGGCCGCGCGCCTTCATCATCTGAACAAAAAGCCCGTGAACGGTCACTGTGTCTGGGATGCGGCCGGATCCCAATGATCGCAGAGATTCATCAGTCGGCCGAGGCCGACAGTCATCGTGGCATGCAACGTAAGCAAGGCAGCGATACGGAATTTATTGAATGGCTCTACCAGAGCTATTTGGGGCGCAGGGCGGACCCCCAGGGTCTCGCGCATTATGGGAATTTGATTCAACGCAAGAGCCGTGCAGCAGTTGAGGCTGATGTCGCTGCATCCATCGAGGCTGTCGAACATCGGTCATTACCCTATGAACTGGAGCGTCTCGTTAAAATTCATCAATATAGCCGGCAATGGTGGCGCTGGTTCGGTCGGAGACGTTGGGAACAGCGGATCAGAAATATTGAAAGCGAAGCGAACGCGTTTCGCATCGGTCGTCACGACGCTCGCGACCAGAGTCAAATTATGCAGACAATGGACGCGATGCGCGAGCAGATTCAAGGCGGACAGGCCAACATGGATTCCACCACTGCGCAGGCAAGCTTTGATCGTCACTTGGAAAGACAGCGGGCGGAGCAGACAGCAGCTGCACCAACGCTACACAAGATCGATGCTGGACTCCTGGGGCCTCAGGCGAGGCAGATATTGCAGCGTATGCGAACGCCCGGTGTGGAAGGGGGGAACGCCTGATGCGTCTGGTCGTCGATCTACAGGGTGCGCAGGGATCCAACCGCAATCGGGGCATTGGCCGCTATTGTCTGTCTCTGACGCAGGGACTGGCCCGGTTGAGGGGCGAGCACGAGGTTATCGTTGTGCTGAGTGCCCTGTTCCCGGATACCATCGAACCTCTGCGCCGGTCGCTTAGGGACGTATTGCCGCCCGAGGCAATCCGGATCATGCATCTGGCAGGTCCGGTTCACGGCGCCGATCCTCAGTGCGATGCACGGCGCGAGGCTGCCGAACTAATGCGGGAGCACTTCCTTGCCAGCCTCAACCCAGATTTCGTGCTTATCACCTCGCTTTTTGAGGGGCTGGGGGACGATGTCGTTTCGAGCATCGGACGGTTCACCACCCGCGTACCGACTGCGACCGTTTTGTATGACCTCATTCCGCTTATCAACAGCGCAATCTATCTCAAGAATTCCGTGCTGGCCAAATGGTACGAACGCAAGCTGGCTAGTCTTCGCGATTCAGACCTGTTGCTAGCCATTTCTCAATCGTCACGCCAAGAGGCAATCGAGTGGCTTGGGACCGAGCGGGATGAAGCGGTCAACATCTCGACCGCAGCTGAAGATTATTTCACACCGGCTTCGGTCAGCGCCAAGCGCCGGGCGGAGCTAGGCAAGACTTACGGGCTGGTGCGTCCGTTTGTCATGTATACGGGTGGCATCGACCATCGTAAGAATATTGAAGGGCTGATCGAGGCTTATGCCATGTTGTCTCCTGCCCTCCGCCGTGCACATCAGCTTGCGATCGTATGTTCCATCCAGCCGGCTGACCGTGATCGGCTGACAGCGCTGGCAGCTGAATATGGGCTTGGCGACGATGAGTTTATTCTGACCGGCTACATTCCTGAAGATGATCTTCTCGCTTGCTACCGGGCGTGCAAGATGTTTGTTTTCCCGTCATGGCATGAAGGGTTCGGCCTGCCCGCCCTAGAGGCCATGCGGTGCGGCCGTGCCGTGATCGCTAGCGACTGCTCCAGCCTCCCCGAAGTTATCGGCAACAGCAAGGCACTGTTCGATCCCCATGACATCGCCGCAATCAGCCGGGCGATCGGCAACGTGCTCACGGACGATGCGTTGCGGGAAAACCTGGAACAGCATGGGCTGGAGCAGGCGAAGCGGTTCAGCTGGGATTTGACTGCTCAGGCGGCGTGGGACGCGATTCTGGCCGCGCATCGGCGATATGCCATCAGTCCGCCGCGTCTTTGTGTCTCATCTCGAAAACCCAGGCTCGCCTATGTCTCACCGCTTCCGCCCGAAGCCAGCGGGATCAGTGATTACAGCGCCGAACTGCTTCCCGAGCTTGCCCGACATTATCGCATTGACGTGATTGTATGCCAGGAAAGCGTCAGCGATCCGGCGATCGTCGCCAACTACCCGCTCCGGTCGATCGACTGGTTTAGGCAGCATGCGCATGGCTTCGACCGAATCCTGTATCATTTCGGCAATTCTCATTTTCATTCGCATATGTTCGACCTGATGCGCCAAAATCCCGGCATGGTCGTGCTGCACGATTTCTTCCTGTCTGGCATTGTCGCCCACCGCGACGTATATGACGAAGAGCCCGGCGGGTGGGCGCGCGCATTGTTCGAAACGCATGGCTGGCCTGCAGTCGTTCATCGGTTCAAGGCTGCGGACACGGCCGATGTGGTTTGGGCCTATCCCGCTAACATAGCAGTGCTGCAGCATGCGTTAGGCTTGATTGTCCACGCCGATTTCTCTCGTCAACTTGCGCAGACATACTATGGCGTCGGTGTGGGTGACGACTGGGCGCTGATCCCGCATTTGCGTCAGACTGCTGCCGGTCTTGACCGTGGTGCCGCCCGTAAGGTTTTAGGGCTGGGCCAGGACGATTTCGTGGTGTGCAGCTTCGGCATTCTTGGCCCGATGAAGATGAACGACCGGCTGTTGTCGGCATGGCTCGAGAGTCCGCTTGCAGACAATCCTAACTGTCACCTGATTTTTGTCGGCCAGAATAACCCTGGCACTTATGGTGAGGACTTGGAACGCCGCATTAGGTCAGGCCGATCAGCGGGCAGGATTGAAATCACGGGATGGGCTGATCAGACCAGCTTTCGTCAATGGCTTGCCGCTTCCGATCTCGGCGTCCAGTTGCGGACCCTTTCACGTGGGGAGACGTCCGGGACTGTACTCGACTGCATGAACGTGGGTCTGCCCACCATCGTCAATGCCAATGGCTCGATGGCTGAACTGGACGCTGACGCAGTGTGGATGATACCGGATGATTTCAGCGATGATGATCTGATCAAGGCGTTGTCAACGCTTCATGCCGACGCTACCCGACGTCGGGAAATGGGCAATCACGCCCGTGCACGTATCGCCGATCACCATAATCCACGCAACTGCGCAGCGGATTATGCCAGAGCCATCGAAGCGGCCTATGCGCGGGCTGAGACCGGCCAGACCGGCCTTGAAAGGGTACTGGCGGAAAGCGACAGCGCATTGGGCGAGAATGACTGGCTCAACCTTTTGCATGCGATGGAACGCAATGCTCCTCCGGCGCTACGCCGCAAGAGATTGCTGGTCGACATTTCCGAATTGGTCCAGCGGGATTGGGGTTCGGGCATCCAACGTGTAGTCCGCTCAATCCTGAACCATTGGCTGCTCAACCCGCCGGCTGACTATATCGTCGAGCCTGTCTATGCGGAACCTAACAGACCTGGCTACCGCTATGCTCGGCAATTCACCAGCCGGATGCTCGACATCTGGCCTTTCTGGTGTGAGGACGAAATGGTCGAACCGGTGACCGGCGACATTTTCGTCGGCCTCGACCTGCAGCCTGCCATCGTGCCGCAACAACAGCCTCTGTTGCAGGAATGGCGCCGAATGGGAGTAAAGGTCTGCTTCATTATTTACGATCTGCTGCCGGTGATTGCGCCCGAATATTTCTTCCCCGGCGCCCGGCCCAGCCATCATGCATGGCTGGCGACAGTCTCCGAGTTTGACGGCGTAGTCTGCATTTCGCGCGCCGTCGCGGACGAGTATCGCGAATGGCTCGACCATTACGGCCCTGATCGGATCACCCCGCTGGAAATAGACTGGTTTCATCTGGGCTGTGACCCCGAAATGGGACCTGCCGGCTCAGACGCCCTGCCTGCGGAAGCGGACGTCCTACTAGCCCGGCTCCGTAAAACTCCTTCCTTCCTGTCAGTCGCGACAGTCGAACCGCGCAAGGGGTTTCGTCAGACGCTCGACGCGATGGAGATGTTGTGGGCCAAGGGAGTTGATGCCAACTTCGTTATTGTTGGCAAGCCGGGCTGGATGATGGACGATTTCATCGCCCGGCTGCAAACCCACCCAGAACTTGATGAACGCCTCTTCTGGCTTCAAGGCATCAACGACGACTATCTTTTTGCGGTCTATGGCGCCTGCCGTTATCTGATCGCGGCAAGCCAGGGAGAGGGGTTTGGACTGCCGCTGATCGAAGCAGCTCGCTATAAGCTGCCGGTGCTAGCGCGCGATATTCCGGTATTTCGCGAAGTGGCGGGCGATGCCGCAAGCTACTTCCCCAATTCCAAAGATCCTGCCGTTCTGGCTCGGGCTATCGAAACCCTGCTCAAGCCCAAAGAGGGCGTGGGAAAGCCACGGCGGATAAAGTGGCTGACTTGGGCGCAAAGCGCCGATGATCTCCTTGCCTGCATCTTGCGCATCAACCAGCCTTATCAGCGCTGGATGCCCGATGGCGTCCAGCGCTTCTGGGGCAGTGATCATCGGTTACTGTCGCAGGTCGGCATAGCCAACGGCATACAGATGCGCACCAACGCAAAGGCCGGTTTCCTTGCATATGGCCACTATCTGCCGCTTGAAGCCGGTTCTTGGACAATCAGGGCAGAAGGGGAAACGACTCGCCTCGACGGTTCGGAGTTCTTTGACATCGTCTCGGACGGGGGGGGCAATGTGCATTTTACTGCTCCATTGACGCGCATGGGCGACCGATGGGTCGTTGAGGGCGACTACGTCATGGCCGAACGGGCTGAAAGTGTAGAAATTCGGCTTTGGGTCGCAGACAGCAGCGACTTGTCACTGACAGGAATAAGCCTGACCCCTCGCGCAGCCGAAGCTGTCGATGACGGAAAGTTGCTCATGGAGACCAGCCTGAATTATCGAGTAGAAATAAAAACAAGTCGTGCGCCCGCTGTTTAGCCGTGGGCTAGGTTGTTTTGGTTTGTCGCGCGGCAATCGGATCAGCATCTTTGCTTCGGCTTCTCTGGATCTGGCGGCGTCAGTGTTGAAGGCGCTGTGATTATTTCATTGGGTGCTAGGGTGTGGATTGCGATGGGGCACACGGATATCCGATTGCACTTTCGAATTGAGGGCATGGCGTGGCAGATACTCCCGACAACTCGGATGCAAAACTCAAAACTTTTGCATCAGATTGAAGCTTGAGGAAAACCTGCCCCTTCCCTGATGCAAAAATCTCATGCACGATTTCGATCATGATCTACGGCTATGCGCGCGTCTCAACCATTGGCCAGGACTTGGCCCAACAGATTGCCCAGCCCACCGCTGGCGGGTTTGTCAAAATCTACCGCGAGAAGATCGGCGGAGCGACGGCCGAGCGGCCCCAGCTCAAGCGCGCGATCGGCGCGCTTGACGATGGTAACGTGGTGATGGTGACTGCAACAGATCACCTTGCCCGCAATCCTCGCGACCTGTTGAGCATTCTGCATGCGGTGAAAGGGGCCGGGGTTGGCTTCCTCTGGCTTGCCGGGTCGATGGTGGATATCCGCGGTGCATCGCGGTGCGCCCCTCTTCTCGTAAATCGAAGACAGCAAAGGGTTAAAATGCGGGCATTGCATAGGAGAAATGAATGTCCGATCCCGGCCTCATAATTGCCGTCATCTTAGCGTTCCTGACTGTTATCGGCACTGTCGCTAAAGTCGCCAGCTTGATCATCCAGCACCGCCGCACACTGAAGCTCCCCGAGCCGCCGATCCAGCCCACCTGCACAACCATCCTCGGTTTCGATATGCACAGACATCGATGGGGGATGAGGTCGTGCCTTCGGGCACGGCCATCATCTTGCTGACGACCTGAGTCAACTTGATCGACTCAACAGCCGTCAAGGTTATAGCGGATCGCGTTCTCATCACCGCTGTTTAGTAGCCAGAAGCCCGTCGGGATAGCGAACGGTTGGCGGGATAAAGTCGGACTCGACATCGCGATAGGTTAGGTTGAAGCGATCCATCGCCTAAGGATCGTGAGCCTGAAACTTGTCTATCGTGTCGCGCGCGAAACTCCCGTCACGCCTGTGGTAGGTCATCGCAAAGATAGTCGAGAGTGCGGTTATGAACTAGGCTTTGGTGGGGCTCATCGCATCAAACTGACCAAGCACAGCTTCGGTCAGGCCCACAAGATAACCGCTAGATCGGAAGCTTCCTGTCGAACCGGATAATGGAACAGACTTCGGCTCTAACTCCATTATCATGAAGTTCTGGACCAGAATCGAAGCTACTGCTCCTTGGGTTACTTCCATCAACTCAGGACGAACATCATCTTCACCCTCAATTCTCACAGGCTCCTTCGAGCGACCAAACAGACCATCCCATAATCCCATCGGACACTCCGAAGCCCATTCATATGGTTGAGATTTGTCTCACGCATCACCGTCTCGAATAAGGCAAAGGTTGACGCCCCGCCGATCTGTGCAACGCTGAATTGATGACAAACGAAGACGCACCCGACATCGCCAAGGTTGACCGTCAACCTTCATCCGACTCTCACGGTTCGAGCCCTCTTCTGGGCACCATTTCTTCGCAATAAGCGTTTCATGCGTTTTCCAGGCTGAACAGCAGGACTGTTTCGGGCCGCGCTTGAGGTAGTTGCAAGCCGGCTTTCATCAAAGCGTCGCCGGTGAACAGCGCGCCTTTTTCGGTAAGGTCGAGCGCTTCGCTGATCGACGGCGGGTGTACAGAGGTCCATCCTTGGGGCCAGACCAGGCGCAAACGGTAGGAACTATCCGGGTCGAGGCCGACAAAGCGCAGGCGCCCGGGCATGACCCTGGGGTTGCTGGCAAGATAGGCGTAAGAAAACAGTGCAGCGGTTTGGTCTTTCGCGACCACGCCGACTGCGTTGGCGTGTGACGGGGTGTCTAGCCGGAAGAAACGCCCGGTGTGGAGCAGCGCACGGTATTGTTTGTAGAGACTGATCGCACCGCGGAGCTCCTCCAGCTCATGCCCCGGCTCGGTCAGCAGGTTAAGCTCCAGACCCATGTGACCCATCAGCGCGGTTGCGGCGCGCATCGCCATAGGCAGCTTGCGTCCGGTAACGTGGCAATGGCGCGGGCCAACATGTGCGCCCAAGACTTCGAGCGGGAGAAAATAGCTAGCGCCGCGCTGGATCGCCTGGCGGTCGATCGCGTCGTTACTGTCCGATGTCCAGACCCGGTCAGTATGAGCCAGCGCGCCGTAATCGGTCCGCCCACCACCGGACGCGCAGCTTTCGATTTCCACATCGGGATGCTTGGCGCGGATCCGGTCAAGCAGAGCGTAAAGCGCGCCCACCTGCGCGTGGGAGCGGGGGGTGCCGTCATGCCCTCCGGGATGGTTGAGGTCGCGGTTCATGTCCCACTTGATGTATGAGATTGCGTAATCCGAAAGGACTGCGTCAATCTGTCCGAACAAGTAATCCGACACTTCTGTCCGGCTGATGTCGAGGACGTATTGATCGCGATAACCGATCTGCCGCACGCCCGGCACACGTAAAGCCCAATCAGGATGGGCGCGGTAAAGGTCGCTGTCGGGGTTGACCATTTCGGGTTCAAACCAGATGCCCATTTCCATGCCGAGTGCGGTGACATGATCGACCAGCGGGCCAAGACCTTCGGGATAGACTTGCGGCGATACGATCCAGTCACCCAGGCCTGACGTATCGTCCCGGCGGCTGCCGAACCAGCCGTCGTCGAGTACGAAACGTTCTACCCCGATTGCCGCTGCCCGGTCAGCCAGCAGCTTGAGCCGGCCCATATCGTGGTCGAAATACACCGCCTCCCAGGTGTTGTAATGCACCGGCCGGGGCTTGGCCTGCATCGCCGGTGTAAGGACGGCACTGCGCACATGGCTGTGAAGCGCTTGGCTGAGTGCGCTGAAGCCCTGGTCGGCATAAGCCGCAATCAGCACGGGCGATACGTAACTTTCGCCCGGGGCGAGGCAGATTTCGCCCGGCAGCAGTAGTGCGCCAAGCGAAGCAAAAAAACTGCCATCGGACATGGTATCGACGCGTACGCGGTGGTTGCCGCTCCACGCCAGGGTCAGGGCGTAGGCCTCGCCAGCACATTCCGTAGTTTCGCCGGTGCACAGGATGACGCCGGGAAAACTGTCGTGCGAGGTGCGACCCCGGCGGTTTTCGCGAAGGTAGGTGCCAGCATGACGGGCAAAGCGTTCGCGCTGGAATTCGCCCGTCCACCGCCCCGTAAAGCCGACGATTTCGTCGATATGCTGAGGGAGCGGCAGGATTGCGGTGGCCATTTCTGTCAGATCGAGCGGCGCATCGGCAGTGTTAGTCAGGGTGGCCGCCAGGCTCAACACCCCTGTTTCCGGGTCGAGGGAAAACACGTAATCGAGCGCGATCCGGGTAGCAGGATCGTGGCAAGCCAGTTCCAGCCCATTTGTGATCAAGCGCACATCGCGGACTGCAAACACACTTCCCCAATCGCGGCCGCCGCGGTGAGCACCGATACCGGTTGGACCGAGCAAGCCGATGCCCGGTTCATGCGCGAGCGACGGGACGATTTTGGTACCGGGTGAGCCGTGCGCACCTTGCTGGATCGTCAGTCGGGTCAGATCGTCAGCTGAAGTCGCCCGGCCAAGACGCGGGCCCCAGTAGATTATCGATGGTGGCGCGTTTTTTGCACATGAGAGGACCAAGCTTACACAGCCTCCATCGATACGAAAAGTGTCCATCGCCAACTCCGCTATCAGTCCTGATAACAATCGATTGCTGAACGTCCCCACGGGATTATGCAAGCTTGTATTCCCGCGTCCTGCGACTAGCTTGCGCGCAAGCCGCTGGGAAGAGCGCGCTGCTAAGGGGGGAGCATGGAATGTCGGGTTCAGGCGGACTGAGCATACAGATCGGGGTATTCGCGGCACTGACTGCGCTGATCGGCATCCTTACATGGTGGAAAGTGCATGGCACCGGTTCGGCAGAGCGCAGCGGAGAGGGCGCTGACCGGGAACTTTTCCTGGCTGGCGGCGGCCTGAGCTGGATTTACGTCGCGGGATCGATCACAATTACGAACCTCTCGACAGAACAGCTGGTGGGGATGAACGGCAACCAGATGTTCCTGCTGGCGTGGTGGGAACTGGCCGGGTTTGTCGGGCTGATGATGCTGGCGTTCGTGTTCGTGCCAATCTACTATCGTAACCAGTGCACGACGGTGACCGAACTGTTGGAACAGCGTTACAATGGCGGCGCAGTTCGCACGGTCATTTCGCTGCTGTTCCTTATCGGCAACGTGGTGATTTACCTGCCGGCGGCGGTTTATTCGGGAAGCCTGTTCCTCAAATCAATGTTCGGCGTCGATTGGCCGCTGCTATGGTTTGCCGTGCCGATGACAGTGCTGGCGGCCATCTATACGATCACTGGCGGGCTGCGCGCGGTGGCCGTGATGGATACCTTTTCCGGCATCGGTGTGCTGGCGGTGGCCCTGCTGATCGTTTTCCTTGCTTTGCAGGCGATTGGCTTCGACCTGTCCGGAGTACCAGCCGAACGCACGACGATGATGGGGGCAGTGGATTCGCCGATCCCGTTTCACACGCTGTTCACCGGGATGCTGTTCATCCAGATCTTCTATTGGTCGACCAACCAAAACATCACGCAAAAAGCGATGACCGCTCCGACCGTGCGTGAAGCGCAGCGGGGCGTGATCGCCGCTGCAGTGGTGCGCATCCTGATCATCCCCGCCATAGTCGTCATTCCGGGCGTTGTTGCTTATAAGCTGTTTGGCCCATTGGGCGATCAAAGCTACGGCCGAATTGTCGCCCATGTTCTGCCCGGCTGGCTGTCGGGCGCGTTCGCGGCAATGATGGCAGCAGCGGTGGTCGGCCATACGGCGGCGATCCTGAACAGCTCGGTAGCTCTCTACACCGTCGATTTTCACAACAAGTTCGTCAATGCAGCGACGGATCAATGGCGGCTTGCTGCAATTGCGTCAGCGATATTGATGGTCACGACCATCGCTCTCGTGCCGGTGTTCCAAGGCGCTAAAAGCATCATAAACCTGTTGCAGGAACTTAACGGGCTTTTGTCCATGCCGATTCTGTCGACCTTCATCGCCGGGCTGCTGTTCCGCAATGTTGATGCGCGTGCGGCGATTGCTGGACTTGTTTTTGGCCTGGGCTGCTATGCGCTGCACAACTTTGTGCTGTACAAGCCTGACACACTTTATCCTGGGCAGACTGCTTATCAAGCCTGGGGCGTGCCGGCGCTGCACTATATCGACGTGATGCTTATGGTGCTGATCGCCTCGGTCGGGGTTGCGCTGGCGGTTAACCGGTTAGCCTTTGGCAACCGGGCGCAATTCATATTCGCCAAAGGAGCGGCAGCGGCGTGAACGGCGATACAATTCTGGTAATTGATGAAGGGACTACTTCTGTCCGGGCTATGCTGTTCGGGGCCGGCGGCGAGTGCCTGGGATCAGAGCAGCGCGCGTTGACACAGTATTATCCTGCGCCCGGTCTTGTTGAACATGACGCACACGAGATCTGGGAGCAGACACTGGCCTGTGCCCGCGCAATGGTGGCCAAGGCTGGAGGATCGGAACGGATCGCCGGGATCGGTATTACCAACCAGCGTGAAACCGTGGTGTTCT
The DNA here is from genome assembly GCF_024642085.1 of Novosphingobium sp. Lineage (GTDB taxonomy): Bacteria > Pseudomonadota > Alphaproteobacteria > Sphingomonadales > Sphingomonadaceae > Novosphingobium. The sequence goes on from NZ_JAHEBV010000063.1 coordinate 28,485, forward strand.
GGGACCGCCGTACCGGAGTCCCCTTGGCTCCGGCCATCGTCTGGCAGGACCGGCGCACGGCTGATCGATGCGAGGCGCTTAAAGCTGCAGGCCAAGAGCCATTGGTCCAGGCGAAGACCGGCCTGTTGCTCGACCCCTATTTTTCCGGATCGAAGATCGGTTGGGCGCTGCAGAACTGGCCGCGACTGGCGGATGCTGGCGAGCATCTGGCGGTGGGGACGATCGAAAGTTACCTGGTGTTCCGGCTGACTGGCGGCGCGCATGTCAGCGATGCGACCAACGCATCGCGCACCGCCCTGATGGCGATCGGATCGAGCGGTTGGGATGACGGCTTGCTAGAACTGTTTGGCGTTCCCCGCGCCATTTTGCCTGAAATTGTCGACTGTGCCGGACAAATCGGGACCACACTGCCCGAATTACTGGGCGGGCCAATCGCAATCACTGGGATGGCAGGAGATCAGCAGGCCGCGACGATCGGTCAGGCCTGCCTTGATGAAGGGCAGACCAAGGCAACGTTCGGCACCGGTGCCTTTGTCCTGACGCAAACTGGCCGGCGCTTGCCGCAATCGCATAACCGCCTGCTGTCAACGATCTGCTGGCAGCTGGCCGGCGAGCGGCACTATGCGCTGGAAGGGTCGGTCTTTGTGGCAGGCAGCCTGGTGCAGTGGTTGCGCGATGACCTGGGACTGATCGCAGCAGCAGCTGACACCGAACCGCTGGCGCGCAGCGTTAGCGACAATGGCGGGGTTTATCTTGTGCCAGCCTTGTCCGGGCTGGGCGCGCCGCACTGGATGCCCAATGCGCGCGGCTTGATCTGCGGGTTGAGCTTTTCCTCAACCAAGGCACATGTCGCGCGGGCTGCTTTGGAAGCGATGGCCCACCAGACTAACGACCTCAAGACCGCCTTTGCTGCCGACGGAGCCGATTGGGGCGAATTACGCATCGACGGAGGCATGGTGGCAAATGACTGGATGGCTCAGGATTTAGCCGACATGCTGGATATCGCGGTTGAACGGCCACACTTCATCGAAACGACGGCAATGGGCGCCGCCATGCTGGCCGGTGTTGGGGCAGGGATTTATTCTTCACTCCATGAAGCTGCGGCGATGCGCCGCAGCGTGCAGCGTTTTATGCCCGCTCTTGACCCGTCGTCCCGGCGGATACGGCTAGACGGCTGGGCCGATGCAATGGCCCGCGTTCTGAATTAATCGCAAGGCTTTTGCGTTGCCGCGCAAGCTGTTATCGCGCTGCTGATGGCAACGGGGGTTTCACGGCACGCGGGAGCTTTACATGCGCTGCAGGCGATTGCGGAAGCCTTTGCGTGTGACGGCGACCTGGCCGCAACGATAGAAGCTTTCGCGCATGAAACCGCGCATCCCCGAGGTGCCGTGCTGTGGCCTCTGGCTGATCGCGACGAAACAACCCTGATCATGGCGGGCAGCGCCCAAGAGGTAGCTTACGGTCAGGATGGGTCAGTTTTGCAGTTGATGATCCTGGGGCAAGGCGATCTCTACGGATCGCTCATGGGCGCAGACGAAAGCGGCGCGGCCCAGACCGAAGCCGTCAGTGAAGGGCGCGGCGCGCACTTCACTACGGCTTCGTTGGTCCGGCTGATGGACAGCTACAGCGCGGTCGCGCGCGCCATAAACCGGCAGCTTGCCTCCAGGTTGGAGGCGCTTCGCCGGCGCATGGTGGAAAGCACGCTGCTGTCCGTCAGCGGCCGGATAAGTGCAGAACTCCTGCGCCGATCGGCGTTCAGCCCCGATCGCACGATCAGGCCCATGCCGGTCATGTCTGAATTGGCGCTAAGCGTACGATCAACCCGCGAAACCGTATCGCGGACGATCTCACAGCTGGAAAAGCGCGGCTTGGTCCGTCGGGTGGAAGGCGGCTTGCAGGTTGTGGCACCGCACCGGCTCCAGGAAATTGTGTACTGAACCGGCTACAGCAGGACGTGGACCGCCCCGCCGGTATCGCGATCGCCAAGATGATATAGTTCGCTGCGCACGCCTGAAAGCCCATGGGCCGCCATGGTCACGGCCAGAGCGTCGCTGATCAGGGTTAATCCCGGCGGAGCCATCGCCTGCATTCGTGCCGCCAGTTCCATGCCTGGTCCATAAGGGACTAGGCTGCCGCTTGCCGGATCCGCGACAAGACTGGCGATCGCGATGTGTGCGCCAACCGACGGCATTTCCGCTCCTGCGGCTTTGCAGTGCGCTTGTACTTCGTGCAGGGCCGATAACCCTGCGTCAAGATCTTCGACAGACAATTCCCAGCGGCCGGGAGCGGCCCGGATGCGTGCGCGGTCAATCCCTGCCAAGGCAGTGACAACCGGGGCGATCCGTTGATTGATTGCTTCGCTGTCAAGGGATTTGCTCCGCAGCAGATCTTGCAGAGTAATCACCGCATGAAGGACGAGCTTGCGGTCTGGATCATTGCGTTCCGGCGGATAAACCGTCTGGCTGTCAGCGTCGCGATCGATTGTCAGGTGGAGCTGGGGGCCCGCTGCAGGAAACCACATCCGCGCCTGGCGCGCAGTGTTGCGGCCGCCGCCGTTGACGTCAGTTACGATCAGCTGGCATTTTGCCGCATTCAGTGCCTGGGCATTAAGCAACGCCGCGCCGATAGCCAGTTCACCGGCGTGGGCAGTGGCGATAGGATCGTGGACGGCGCCGGGATCGCCAGCGGCCACTCGTAACGAAGCAGCCTGGGCAAGCAGCGCGCGATAACGCACCTGCCAAGCTTCGCCAGCGGGTGCGACGGACTGGTTTTCGAATAGTTCGGCTTCACAAGGCAAGACTACATGCAGCTCTCCGCCCGCCGCAAGCAACCGCTCGGCGATGACGATGTCACAGCCGGCTGCCAGTGCGCCCCAGGCAAACCCGATACGTTCCTGCACGATAAGCGCGTCGACCTCGGCGGCTAAAGCCGTTTCGCCTTCGCGCCCCGAAGCAAGGCCCATGTGGCCAGCAAAGTGAAGGCTGGCTGGCGGGGCAAAGCGATCAAGCCAAGATGGATCCTCGCCCCGCACATCAGCGATTTCGCGCAACTGACCAATTGTAGTCGCACGGTCGCGCCAGCCATCGGGATCATGGGCCGCCGCTTCGACCATGGCGGCTTCGGCTGCGCTCTTGTCGCGAAGCAGATAGGCGGCTTCGGCGCGGGTGGCGGCGAGAAAATATGGAGTGTCTGCCGGCTGTTCGGCTCCATCAAGCAGCGCGATCACACTGCGTGCCTCAGCTTGCGCCTTCGGCTCGTCGCCGGCCAGCAAATGCAAGGTGGCTGCATTGATTGCCAGATACGGCGCCGGGCCAAAGGCATGGGCCATACTGTAGGCTTCTGCCGCGCCGGCAAACAGCCCGGCCTGATCAGTGTCACGGGCTAACCGTGCGCGGGCTTTCAGCAGGCGCCCACGAACGGTCAGTGCCGCTGGATCGTCACTGCGTGCGCCATAGCCGTTGTCCACAAACAGGTCCCACGCCCGTTCGACAGCACCTGCGCGAACCAGCGCGGCAATGGCGGGAAGCGTTGTCGGCATCAAGGATGATCAGGTGGGTTGTCGGTAGTTGGGTCAATCCGCAGGGGGATCGCCTCGCCCTTGTCCTGGTCCATCAGGACATACAGATTGAAATTATCGCGAGCTCCGCCAGTTGGCATATTGGGACGGGCCTTGGCATGGATAACAAGCTGCTTTTCGGTAACGTCGGTCACCCTGTAAAGGCGGGCATCGCCCCGCTTGAAAGTCAATGGCGCGCCGGCCGAATTGGCCTTGGTATCGAACGTCCAACGCCAATCGGGACTGAGATCGAAGGTGAAAATGCGATCTTGACGGCGCTCTACTACCAGGCACGTGTTGCCATCGGCATCGGTCGTCACTGCACGGCCATCGCTTCCCTCTGGCCAAGGCGTGGTGTCGATCATTATGAAGTTGAGCGTGCCGCCGTGGATTTTGATGTCCAGCTTCACGCTGACCTGGTCAGGTGTGTCCAGTTCCTGATCCAGCGATGGCAAATACTCGGCCGCGCATTCCACCGTTTTGGCTTCCATCATGACGTCTCTCCCCCTTGATTACTCACTATCTGTCGGATCCTTGACAATTCGTTCGAGCTGCTGGCGCCAATTGATCCAGCGTTGGTTCTCCGGATCGCGCTGAATCAGGCGGCCAGCTACGGGTAGCATTGCCCGGGCCGTCGCGCGGGCTTCTTCCGGCTTGCCAATCTCCGCATAGGCCCGGGCAAGCCCGATTGCCGCCTGCATCTGGGCCTGCAATGCACGCACATCACCTGGAAAGGCGGTGGGCAGGGCGGAAACAAGTTTGTGCTGCTTGTGGCGCAGTTCCAACGCCGCCTGCGCTTTGCCCGTCTGCATCAATGCATCCGCCTGCCACGCAATGTTATTGGCATAGTCCAGTTGCGACTGGATATTGGCCTTGTCTTTGCGCGCGATGTTACCGGCCATCGTTGATGCCGCTTCGCAATGCTGGACCGCCACGTCGGCTTCCACCGGTGGCACCAGCGCCAGCGCGCACAGGTTTACTTCGGCAGAGGCGACCTCCCTTTGCCAATCGAGCTTATCTGGCTGAAGCGCAACCAATTGCTTTGCCAGTACAAGGTATCGATCCCAGTGGGGCTGGGCCCTGGCTTTATCCTGGCTGATAAACGGCAGATAACCGACCCAGTATTCGCTTTGCGCATGATTAAATATGCGATCCGGATTCTTCGGCTCACGCTGCAGCTGGCTGTTGGTTACGCGAAATGCCATGTCGAACTTGCTTTGGGCATCATCGGTTTGCCCTGCAGCATAATCGTCTTCGCCCATGGCGGTGAGCAGACGTGCACGGCGTTCAAGCATGTCTGCTGGCAAATCGTCCAGGCTGTCACCGGCATAATGATCCATTGCCTTGCGATTGACGGCGTCCATGATTTCCAGACGGCCTACGCCTTTCAGACGATCACGCAGGTCGGTCAGCATGAACTCCACCATTCCTTCGGCATCGGCGCGCTGGCGCCGTGCTTCGGCGCGCTGACGCAAAGCAACAATCAGCAAGCTGGCCAGCACTACACTAAGCAGCATGGTCGCCGCCGTGACGGCCATCACACGTCGCTGCCGGGCTTGGGCATCGCGCTGAACCAGCCGGTCAAGCGGCAAGGCGGAAAGCCCCGCCACGACCTTGAGCAAGGCAAGGCGGCGGCCATCGCCCACTTTGCGAAAGTCGGCAGCAAGTGGCTCGAAAGCACGGATGCCATGGCTCAACAGCGGTTCGGGGAAACTGGCGCTGGGCTCACCCGTAATCAGGGCCGCCAAAACCGGCCGGTCGGGGTGCTGATCGCGAAACAGCGCAATTTCCTGCGCCACCCAGCGGCTTTTGGCAGCGGCCGGGCTGCAGACCACGATCAAGGCATCGGACGCTTCAAGCGCTTGCTTGACCTGTGCCGACAGGTCCGGCCCTGCGGCCAGTTCCGCGCGGTCGATGAACACTGGTGCAAGCCGCCGCGGCGCAGCGGGTCCATCGCCAGGCAAAACAAACCGTTCCAGGCGGCGATGCAGCCAGGTCGCAAATCCATCATCGGCGTGGCTATAGCTGATGAACGCCCGGTAGCGCGTTTCGGCCGGCACCCCGTCAGGCCGTATCATGTTGCCCCCTTGGCATTTTTGGACCCATGCCTTGGTGCCGGATCGGCGCGACCTTGGCAATGGTTTCGGTTTGAGCGCGGCGAAGCAGCGCTACGGGCAGACCGCTTGTTCGAAAAATCCGGACCTTGTGGCCGGTGTGGCGCTTTGGCTACGCTGCGGACAAGTTCTAAGCGTTCGATTAAAACGGGTTGTCAACGGCTGCGGACAATGTTCTATTCCCCTGGCAACGACCCGCGAAAAGCGACGGGCAAGTTAGGAGAGAGGGCTGATGAGGGGTAAATTGACTCTGCTGGCCGGCGTATGTGCCGGAGCGATTGCATTTCCTGCCTATGCGCAGGAAGCCAATAATGCGCCTGATAGTAGTGAAATCGTCGTCACCGCACAGCGTTCGAGCGAACGTCTGCAAGACGTTCCAATTGCGGTCAGCGCTTTCAATACCGAGGCGCTTGAGCGCCAGCAGATCAAAAATACTTCGGATTTGCAGCTTACTCTTCCCAACGTCACTTTCACCAAAACGAACTTTACCAGCGCCAGCTTCACCATTCGCGGAATCGGCGATCTGTGCGTGGGCGTAACCTGCGACAGCGCGACTGCGATTCACATGAATGACGCACCGCTGTTCGGCACCCGCTTGTTCGAAGGCGAGTTTTACGACATCGGGCAGATCGAAGTGCTGCGCGGGCCGCAAGGCACACTGTTTGGCCGCAACGCGACTTCGGGTGTGGTCAACATCAAATCGGCCCGGCCGCAGCTGGGCGATTTTGGCGCTGGTGCCGAAATCGAATATGGCAACTACGATTCCATGAAGGTCAAGGGAATGGTCAACATTCCCGTCGGCGAATCGCTCGCCGTGCGTCTTGCCGGTTTCTATCTGAAGCGCGATGGCTACACTCAGAATCTGTACGATAATTCGCGTATTGACGATCGCAATATGTACGGCCTTCGCGGCTCGCTGCGCTTTGAGCCGGGCAGCGGAACGACGATCGATATCGTGGCGCAGTATTTCCGCGAAGACGACAACCGGATGCGCATTCAGAAGCAGCTGTGCCAGCGCGATCCGACCGGCATTCTTGGCTGTCTCAACGCTACGCGCGACTATCAGTTCACCAACGGCAACTCGACGTTGGGGACGATCTTTGCCAGCCAGGAGTTCTTCCGCATTCGCGGTGTTCCGTCCGGTCAGACACCGCTTACGCCCAACTTCTCGGTGGGGAGCCTTTACGGACCTGATGTTTTCGGGACAGCCGTCAACCCCGCCGATCCGCGGGTTGTGAATACTGCCTTCACGCCAAACTATTACACCTCTGAATGGATTGTGCAGGGGTCGATCAACCAGGAACTTGGCGATTCGCTTAACCTCAAGGTCAGCGGAAACTGGCAGAAGGTTAACCTTGATTCGCAGCAAGATTACAACAATGCGGCGCAAAGCCGCGCTCCACTTCAAAATGGTCTTAACAATCTTGCAGCCGCTGCTGCCGGAACCTTCGGCCCTGGATTGCAGGCCTATTTGGCGCCGATTGCAGCGCGTCTGATACCCAATGGTCCGGCCGGCGTGTTGTGCACATCGGCAAGCGATCCCAACTTGGTCGGCGTGTTCGGGGCGGCCAACGCTCGCGAATGCTCGATGAACCCACTGGCCTTTGACCGTTCGGTGAACAATCACACCAACTGGACTGCAGAAGCCATTCTCTCCTCCAACTTCGACGGACCGCTCAACTTCCTGCTGGGCGGAATCTACGGCAAGTACCATCTGACCGAAAACAGCTATTACGTCAGCGCGTTCGGGCTGGACTATGCTGCTGGTATCCTAGGGGCGCTGGGCGCGGCCGGAGCGGGCATACCGCCTGGTGCGAACAGCTCGTATTTCCTGGGTTCGCCAATGTACCGTAACAACTCGGACGATCTCAAGATCAAGACGTACGGTATTTTCGGCGAAGTTTACTACAAGTTCAGCGATGACGTGAAGCTGACCGTGGGTGCGCGCTACAACAACGATGAAAAAGACATCAAGGCACGCACATCGCTGTTCGTCGATGCGGTTGGCAATTCCGTGCTTGTGCCAACGGGTGCTGCCTCTCTCAACAACGCCTTGGGTTACGCCGGTCTGGACTACGATGCCGGTTTGGCGGGTCCGCAAGAGTTTGCAATCCGCAACTCCAAGTTCTCGGCGTGGACCGGCCGGGCGGTGATCGATTGGAACATAACGTCCAATAATCTGCTGTATGCGTCCTATTCGCGCGGGTACAAATCAGGCGGTATCAATCCGCCTCTTTCGCCAATCTTCGCGGTGTCGGAAACATTCAATCCAGAGTTTGTTGATGCTTTCGAAATCGGTTCGAAGAACACGTTTGCCAATGGTAAGCTTCAACTCAACCTCACCGGCTTTTACTACAAGTACAAGGACCTTCAGCTTTCGCGGATTGTTGCCCGTACTTCGGTGAACGACAACGTCAGCGCAAATATCTGGGGGCTTGAAGCCGAAGCAGTTGTCCGCCCTGTTCCGGAATTGACGATCAATCTGTCGGCATCCTATCTCAACACTTCGGTGTCAGAAGACAAGTTGCTGGCCAATCCGCGTGACTTCGGCGCTGGCCGCAGTGATGCTGTGATCATCAAGGATATCACCAACGCAGCAAACTGCGCCGTCGGCTCCAACACCGGCAGCGCCGCGGCGGTCAATGGTTATGTGAACCAGGTCAACACACTGATAAATGGTGGTATCCCGGGTGTCACTGCCGGAGCAAATCTGCAACCGACCACCTCGTTCGGTGCAAACAGCGGAATTGCTTCGACCGGTGCCTACAGCATCTGCGCTGTGCTCAACGCGCTCGCACCTAGTGTGGGAGCTGCGTTTGGAGGCGTCACTGTGGCGCTTGACGGGTTCAAAACAAACATTCGCGGAAACAAGCTGCCGGGCGCACCGGACGTCAAGTTTTCGGCCGGGGTGCAGTATGCGGCGCCGCTCGGCAATGATTTGACCCTTACTCCGCGCTTTGACATCACCATGACCGGAGAGACTACGGGCAACATCTTTAACGGACCTGTCAACGCAATTGACGCTTTCGTTCAGGCCAATGCCCAGATCCAGCTCGATGGGCAGGACAAGAAATGGTTCCTCCGCGGCTGGATCCAGAACATCTTCGATGAAGATTCGGTCACTGGTCTTTATGTAACAGACCAATCATCAGGCAACTTCACGAACATCTTCACCCTTGAACCACGCCGCTACGGTGTGACCGCGGGGATTAAGTTCTGATCTGAATACCGTTCATTCCTGGGAGGGAATGCTGTGAGGCCCGGGCGCAAGTCCGGGCCTTTACGTATGTGCCGAAGGGGGGCGACCAGCGCCTTCGCGCTTGACCGCCCGCGCGTGCAGGTAGCAGGTTGCCCTAATGACCGATGCAGCGATGATCGTCCCAAGTTTGCAGATCGATGCCTGGGTTCAGCGGATGGCAGACATTGCCTTTGCATGCGCCGTAACAGGCGCCGCTGAAGGAGCGGCCCTCATCGCCGATCTGGCCCATGCCCTGGCCCGACACCCGCAAGGTCGCTTTACGGACCACACTGAACAGCTTGCTCAGCTGCTTGCTGCAAGAGCAGATGTGACCGCCGTACTAGTCCTGGTTGAACCGCTGGCAAGCTATATGCTCTCGGCTGCGCCCGGCGCGGCACACTTGGCAACGGTTGTGGCGCGCGGCGCTTCTATGGAGCATCATGCCGAAGGCAATAGCGCAGCGCTGGCCCTGGCCGGCGCACTTGCTTCGGCACTTGCCGGCTCGGCAATTGCAGTCGATAGCTTGGCAAAAGGTGGTGGCCGCGGCGCGTTTCAGTTTAATTGAGCTTGGTACATAGTAGGTGACAGGGGCCCATCACGCACTGGGCGGGCGCAGATGCGGCAGCCAAAAAAACAGCCATCAGCGAACAAGCGCGGCTTCGATCGCGATGTGGATCGCTTCGGAAGTGTGGCTTGCCCCGACCTTGTTCAGCATATTGGCGCGGTGGATTTCGACCGTGCGCGGGCTGATCGAAAGACGTTCGCCGATCATGCGATTGGACATTCCGTTGGCGACCCCGGTCAGTACTTCGCGTTCGCGCGGCGTCAGCCGCTGAATTCGGCTGCGTGCATTGGCTTCGCGCAGGCGCAGCGAACCCATTGCGTCGTGCCCGAGCTGCGCCGCGGCAAGTGTACTACGCACTAGTTCCGCAGTGAAAGGCCATTCCAGATATCCGGTAGCGCCGTCCATGACGGCACGCACCACCCGCCCCGTTTCGGGCGCCTCGGCATAGGCGACCAGTGCCATCCAGTTTTCGTGACGGGTCATGCAATCCACCATCGCGGCAACCGATGCACCATTGTCATGGACAAAAATTACGCCATCGCGAGGCCAGCGCTGGGCAAGTTCATTTGCATCCTCAAATGGTTCGACATGGATAGCGCTGCCGATCAACAGATGGGATATGGCAGCCCGGCGGCGGCTGTCAGGATCGACAAGTATCAGTATTTCCACGCTATTCATGTGCAGTTGCCCCTACCGGTTACTGCCTAAGCACTAACCCGCGCGGCTGGTGCAGGCCCGCGCGCATGGATGGGGAATGGAGCAATGGGGACACGTCGATCAGGCTTCAGCTAGCGGACAAGCTGGAATTATTTCAGTCCGTTACGGACTATTCGTCAGATCCGGGGGCACAAAAACCGCTAATCAATGAACCCCAGGCGCCTTGCGCTGGCTTCCAAGGCCTGCTTGCGGCCAGGGGCCAGGCGATTGGCGCGCTCGGCAAAAACGGCAACAAGTTCCGGGCCGGCCTTGCCGGGTGAGCCGCAATCGAAGGGCGGGGCGGGATCGTATTCCAGCGCGAGCTGGACGGCGCGGGCATGATCGTCCCCCGCGATACGGGCGATCAAGGCCAGGGCGAAATCGATCCCTGCAGTCACTCCGCCTCCTGTCACCCGGTTGCGATCAAACACCGTACGTGCGGCAACAGGTTCGGCGCCGAACATCGAAAGCATATCATGCCAAGCCCAATGCGTAGTGGCCCGGTATCCGCGCAGCAAACCTGCCGCGCCCAGAACCAGTGCGCCGGTGCAGACGCTGGTGACCCATTCAGCCTCGGGCCCGACCTGCCTGATCCAGGCCAGCGCGGCTGGATGATCGATAACTTGGGCAATGCCCATGCCGCCCGGTACGCAAAGCAAATCGGTGTGCGGCACATCGGCAAAGGTTGCAGTCGGCAGGATTGAAAATCCCGCATCGGTCGGCACCGGTTCGATCCGGTTCCAAACAAGGTCAACTTTTGCACCGGGCAGGCGCGAAAGGAACTGCGCCGGTGCTGTCAGGTCAAGCTGGGTAACGCCGGGGAACAGCAGGAAGGCGATGTGCATGTCGGCCGGTGTTGCAGACCAGCCTTGCAGGGTCAACGTAAGCAGCGAACAACGGCCCGGCGGTGCTTTCGACCACCGGGCCGCTCATCATCGGCAGGCGCGCCCTTCAGGCTGCGAACTGGAATTGCTGCTGGGCATAGGCCAGATCGAAAGTGTCGTCATAGACACCGATCGAAGCGACCGGAACCACCGTACCGAACTGGGCTAGCGGCCCCAGAGTGATATTGTCACTGGCCACTTCAATGTCATAGCCCAGTTCCACCGATAGCAGGCTGACACTGACCCCGACGTTGAAGCCCAGATCAGTATCATTGTTCAGCGTTGCATCGGGAGCGAGAGTGAAAGTAAACTCAACCAGTCCGTCGCCGTCTCCGCCCTGATCGATAAGTGAGGCGTTGAGCAACTGAATGTCGTCGCCGAAGGTAAAGGCCTGGCTTGATCCATCCTCGAACAGCAGAAAGCCGCTAAGGGTGCCCAGCGCCATGCTGAAGCTCTGAATGAAGTTAAGCCCGGCCGACAGATCGACGTCCAGGATATCGGCATCGGCAAAGAACGGTCCAAAGTCGATCCGCGGCGGATCAAACGGGTTCGCTCCGCCGAACAGGATTTGCGACACCATCTGGTCGAGATCGAGGTTGAGCTGCAGGAAGTTGTTGCTGGCGCCATCGGCTATCACCGGATTGGGAGGATAGTCTTCGCTGGTCGCGATGTGCGGCCACGCGAAATCGACCGATAGCGAATCAAGCGGTGGCGGCAGGGTGAATGTTCCGCCCAGCGTAGTGCTGTCGATGTTGAGCAGGTCATAGCTGCCCGGCCCGATACCGATGGAAAATATATCGCCGCCTTCGTTGATGCTGCCCAAAGCGCCAAGATCAATATTGACCCCGGCAAAGGCGGTAAGTGCCACATCGTAAAGGAATTGCAGGACGTAGGAGCCTTCGGGACCGACGGTATTGAAATGCGCGCTGGTGACCAAGGCGGCCGTGCCGATAAGCAAGACATCAGTGGTTTTGTTGTAGTTGGTATCAACCGTCAGATCATAGCCGGCTGTCGCATCGATTTCACCGCCATTGAACACGAGCGTGGATTGCAGCCCAAGCTGCACATGGCCGGAAATGCCTGCATAGAGCGTGTCGCCAATTTGCTTGCTGAACTCGCCCGTGTCGACTCCGATAAAGCGATCATCGACAAAGGTGAAGGCATTGCCCGATGCCCAGATATTCTGATCGGCTGCTACGAACAGGGCTTGATCGGTCGTCGTGTTGTATTCGTAGATGATCGGGACCGTGTAGGTTGCGGTTTCGGTATCGCCGTTTGAAACCTCTTGCGCCGTGGCAGTAAAGGTGAGGTCGAAGGCCGTGTCCTGATCAATCGGCAGAACCAGCAGGAAGTCCTGGTTGATATGGTCAGGTTCACCGACCGTCGCCACGCCCACCGGAGTGATCGTAACACCCGCTGGCAAGCCGCCACTGACCAGGCCAGTCAGGTATTCCGAACTGTCGGCATCCGCCTGGTCGGCGCTGACGTGGAGAAGGACTTCGTTGACTACTCCGGTTGTCTCCCAGGTGGCCGTGATTACCGGACGATCAGCAACAGCCGCAATGTTCAGCGTTACCAGGGCGTGGTCTTGCCCCCCGGCACCGTCAGACACGCAATATTCAAAGCTGACCTGTCCGGCATAGTCGAGCTCAGGCGTGTAGATGATTGTCTTGCCGTCAGCGGCTATGGCAACTGTGCCGTGGGCGGGCTGCTCGTGAATCTCGGTGATGGTCAGCGGATCGCCATCGCCGTCGGTGTCATTTACAAGCACGTTAAGCATTACTGGGGTGGGCGTTTTAGACGGATCATCAAGTCCGCTTGCCCCGTCTTCGAACATAGCGATTACGTCATCCATCGCGTCGGGCGCGGCAGGCGCAATGCCGATCAGCTTTGTGGCCCCGCCATCGCGCGGACCAGTGCCGCCGCCAACACCGTCAAGCCTCACGCCAAAACGCTGGTGCGCAATGTCGTCAAGCGTCAGATCGCCGGCACTGTTGCTAAGCGTGAAAGTGCTGTCTCCCACCGCGTCACGACCGCGCCCGGCTGAGCCGAATTCGACACCCACATCGAAACCATCGCGTGTCTTGCCGGTCATATTTGCGCCGTGGCCAAGATCGAGCACGCCGTTAGCCTGGATTCGTGATCCGGAAACAGCAAGGTCGCCGGTGATTGTCAGGCCTGCCATCTTGCCTTCGTCAAGGTCAAAGAACAGGCCTCGCAAATCGGGTATCTTGTTGGTCGTGCCATTGGCCACAACTTCAAACACAATTGCACCGCCGGATTCGGTCGCGGTCACCGTTACCCCGGGGTTGCCCGGGATAGTGAAGATGATTTGGCGCGGGCAGAATTCATCAGGCATGGTCGTCCTCCTTGGTGAGAGGCCTGGCCAGTGACCAGGCCCCGATACGGTGCGACCCGAGGAGCGACCCTGAAATATAACTGCGTCCGTTGCGCGTCGAGCTGCGACTCGATCTCAAACAGAACCGCTAGTTCAATAGCAGGGACGTTGCCAGGATGCTATACGATTTAGTAACTGCATATTCACCATGAATTTGTTAGAGGATTAATTAACTACTCAAATTCGGCAGTATTTTATATATCTCGCATCTTACTCAATATATACGCTTGTGTAGTGAATTAGCCTGTGACGCGCAGCAAGCCAGCCGTTAACCTGACCCACAGTGCGATGCATGGTCCCGCCCTTGACCGCGCTCGGCCCGTCCTGTTAATCGCATGATTAATTAATGGGAGAGCGGCACATGGCGGGCAGGATGGACGGGCGGGTCGTGATGATCACCGGAGCATCGTCCGGGTTCGGAGCTCACTTTGCGCGGCTTCTCGCGGGCGAGGGCGCGCAGGTTGTTTTCGGTGCCCGCCGCGTTGACAGGATCGCCGAGCTGGCCCTGGAAATCGGCGATAATGCCCTGGCAATCCCCCTCGACGTAACCGACGAAGCATCGATCATTGCGGGCTACGATGCCGCCGAAGCGCGATTCGGAACGGTTGATACGGTGATTGCCAATGCCGGTCTGGCAAGGGAAGGGCGGTCGACTGATGTGACCAAGGCCGACATCGACACCCTGCTCGCCACAAATCTGACCGGCCTTTACCTGACTGCCCGCGAAGGCGCGCGGCGGATGATCGCCGCAGGATACCGAGACAGTGAACGCGGGCGGATTGTGCTGATCGGGTCGATCACGGCCGGGCTGACCGGCAATGGCGATGCTGCCTACGCCGCCAGTAAAGCAGCAGTGGCGCATCTGGGCCGCCAATTTGCGCGCGAATGGGTGCGTCAGGGGATCAACGTCAACACTCTGCAGCCGGGCTACATCCAGACCGAGGTCGCCGGTGACTGGTTCCAGACGGAAGGCGGCCAGCACCATATCAACAGCTTCCATCGCCGCCGTCTGTGCCCGATCGATGCGCTGGACGAGCCGCTGATCCTGCTTTGCTCCGATGCCGCCCGGCACATCACTGGGGCGACCATCACAATCGACGACGGTCAGGCGCTGTGAGCAGAGTCAGCGAAAATACCCCGGTCATTATCGGGGTTGGCCAGGTATCCGAGCGGGTGGGCGAGGAAGGCTATCTCGAACGCTCGCCAATGGATTTGGCAGGAGCCGCGCTCAAGGCCGCATTTGCCGATGCGCGGGCCAAGCGAAGTCTGGCTGCGGCGCTCGATACAGTTGCGGCGATCCGCCAGTTCGAAATATCGGCGACACGTTACTCCGCGCCGTTCGGTCATTCCAACAACACGCCGCGGTCAATCGCGCGCCGCGTCGGAGCTAACCCTGCCCGAGCGATACTGGAAGTCGTTGGCGGACAGGGGCCACAGCGCCTGGTCGGTGAGTTGGCCGCAGAAATTGCGGCAGGCCGTTCCAAAATGACGGCTATTGTCGGGTCCGAAGCGATATCCACAATGCGATCGCTCTTGGCGCGAGGCGAAACCCGCGACTGGTCCGAACGGCGGCGCGGCAGCCTGGAAGATCGCGGAACCGGCTATGACGGCGTGCTGGACAAGACAGCGCTGAAGCACGGGGTCGCTGCGCCGATCTTTGCCTATCCGCTGGCCGAGAATGTTCGGCGTGAACGGCTGGGTCTTTCGCTTCAGGACTATCGGTTGGAAATCGGAAAGTTGTTCGCGCCGTTTACGCAGGTTGCTGCGCGCAATCCGCACAGTGCTGCACCAACCGCCCGCACGGCCGAAGAACTGGCGACATTGACAGAACGCAATCGCCTGGTCGCCGAACCCTATGGCAGACTGGTAGTGGCACGCGATCAAGTCAATCAGGGTGCCGCAATTGTGCTGGCAAGTATTGCCGAAGCGCGGCGGCTGGGGGTGCCGGAAGGCCGCTGGGTCTATATCCATGCCGTGGCTGATTGCGCCGAGCCGTCGCTGCTGTCGCGCGCCAATCTGGAGCAGTCGCCGGCGGCTGTTGCTGCAATCTCAACTGCACTTGAGGTTGCGGGATCGGATTGGAAAAACATCACATATACAGATCTCTATTCGTGTTTTGCGATCCCGGTTTTCAACTTGCTTGATGCCTTCGGACTAGCGCGCGACGACCCACGGGGGTGGACACTGACCGGCGGCCTGCCGTTCTTCGGCGGCGCGGGAAACAACTATTCCAGTCACGCCATTGCCGAGGCGGTGGCACGATGCCGCGCCGCGCCGGGCAGCATCGCCCTTGTCGGCGCCAATGGCGGGAACATGAGCAAGTATGCCGCCGGCGTTTATTCGACCACGCCCGCCGACTGGCCACATAGCCGCTGGCGCAGCCTTGAAAGGATCAAGCCTGCTTTTGCCGTGCTGGACCGTCATGACGGGGAAGCCGCGGCAGAAAGCTTTACCGTGCGGCCCGGAAAGCAAGGTGACGAAGCGACTTTGGTAGGCCGCGCCAGTGATGCCCGCGTGCTGGCGAACAGCCGCGATCCTGGCGTCATCGCGGCGCTGCGTAGCGACAAAGTATCGGGCCGCCCTGTTCGCATCGAAAGCGACGATGACGGAACAAATCGGTTCTGGTTTACCTGACCAGTTCGCTGAGCGTGGCCGAGGTCAGGACTTGCGGCAGTTGCCGGGGCTGCCCGCCGCCTGCCGGGTACCACATATAAAGCGGCACGCCGGCTGCTCCCTGCTGGGTCAGGTAGCGGGTGATTGCTGGATCGCGGCGGGTCCAGTCGCCGCGTAGCACCACTACCCCGGCCTTTGCGAAAGCTGCGCGGGTTTCCTCACGCTCAATCGCGGCTGCTTCGTTGACTTTGCAGGTCAGGCACCAGTCCGCAGTGAAATAGGCGAAGATCGGCTTGCCCTGCGCCTTGGCTGCGGACAACGCCGCTTCGCTGAAAGGTGCGCTGGGCAAAAGGCCTGGCGCGGCCTTGCCAGGCGCAGACGCAGTGGCGGGCAACACCAAGATGGCGATGACTGCTGCGGCCACGGCAAACAGGGCAGGTGCCCGCCCGCTGCGTCCGCTGCGTTGGCGCAGGCCAATCAGGAACAATGCGGCGACGACCGCTGCCGCGAACACCAGTGACAACAGCGCAAAACGTGAACCTGCGACCCGGCTTTCCAGCCACAGCAGCGCCAATGCGGTCAGCCCCATTGGTACCGCCATCGCCAGCTTGAACCGGTTCATCCATGCGCCCGGTTTGGGCAGCCGGCGGCGCAATGCGGGGACGAAGGCGAGCGCGAGGAACGGCAGGGCGAGCCCAAGGCCGAGCGCGGCAAACAATACCAGCGCCGATAACGGTGGCAGCAACAAGGCCGCCCCCATCGCGGCGGCCATGAACGGTCCGGTGCACGGGGTAGCGACAAATGCGGCAAGGAGTCCGGTTGCAAAAGCTCCTTGCGGCGAACCTTCGCGGGCGAACCCCGGCACGGCAAACTCAAATAATCCCAACAGGTTGGCAGTAATGGCTACGGCCAGCAGCAACAGTGCGGCAACCACAACCGGTTCCTGCAACTGGAACGCCCAGCCAACCTGTTCACCCGCTGCGCGCAGGGCCAGCAGCAGGACACCCAGCGCCACGCAGGCGAGGACCACCCCGGCAGTATAGGCCAGTCCTTCGGCCCGGGCCTGCAGATCGCTTTCGCCGGCGCGGGCCAGGCTGAGCGCCTTGAGGCTGAGGATCGGGAACACGCAAGGCATGATGTTAAGCAGCAAGCCGCCAAGCAGCGCTGACAATAGCAGCCAGCCCATGCCCTGTTGCGGGCGGGCGGGTGTTTGCAACGGCGTTCCGGCGGGCGGAACATTGCCCGTTGTCGCCGCGATTTCCAACCCGTCGCCCCCACGGTTGAGGCGCAGGACGGCGTTTAGCGTGCCGGGATCAAGCGGTTCAAATCGCGCGCGGGGCAGTTCGATCACCAGCATATCGCCGCGCCGCGAAAACGCCTGGGCTGCGGCATAGTCCACGGCGCGCTCGCTCGAAACGAAC
Source organism: Novosphingobium sp. (assembly GCF_024642085.1). Taxonomy (GTDB): domain Bacteria; phylum Pseudomonadota; class Alphaproteobacteria; order Sphingomonadales; family Sphingomonadaceae; genus Novosphingobium. Next base: position 45,970 of record NZ_JAHEBV010000063.1, read on the forward strand.
AGGTGCGGATCGTCAAGCCCGACTGCGGCGGGCAGCGGTATGCCGATGCGCAGCACGTTTCCAGCAAACGCATAGGATGCGGGGCTGCCCAGCGGAGCAGGCAGCGCTGCGCGCCACGCGGCAAAGCGCGGTTCGGGATTACCCGGCGGGCCGACCGTGACGGTGGCGGCAATTTCGCCGCTTTCGGGAACGCAAATCTTGTCGGTGCATGCCAGCCATTGCGCCTGGCCGCTGACCGGAATCTTTGCGCCGGGCTTTGCACCGGCGGGGATCTGAACATCGACCAGAAGGGCGTATTCGTGTTCGAACACATGGTTCATCAGTCCGGCGATCAGCAGGGTGTCCGGGACCGGATAGCGCAAGGGTCCGGCCTTCGCGCCAGTTGGCAATGACCAGTCGACCACCATGCCCAGCCCGGCATCGCCGGGGTTGCTCCAGTAACCGTGCCAGCCCGCTTCGGGCCGCATGACGATCGCCATGGTTGCCGTCTGGCCAGGCTGGGCGGCGCTTTCAGCAACAAGTTCGGTGGCAATATGCGTGGGCGCGGCATGGGCCGGCGTCAAACCGGCGCAGCACACTGCGAAAATGGCAAATAACGCGGTCATCAATGCCGCAATCATTGCCTGCTTGCGCTTGCGGCTGGGGCCGGGGGTGGGCATAGTGCGCAACATCCTGGCGCCAGCCTATGGCCCAGCCATGCCCCACGCCGCAAGCGGAAGGGATGGATACCGCCGACTTATTTTGTGATGGAGCCTTGATGCGCCGCTTTGCCGTTTCTGCCCTGTGTGGCCTTGCCCTGGCTTTGGGTGCCTGTTCTACTGCCCGAACGGCGCATGTCACGCCCGAGACGGCCCCGTCCGGACCGCCAAAACTGATCGTCGCCATTTCGGTTGACCAGTTCTCTGCCGATCTGTTTGCGCAGTACCGCTCCCGCTTTTCCAGCGGCCTGGCGCGGCTGCAGCAAGGCGCGGTTTTCCCTTCGGGCTTTCAGGCCCATGCGGCCACCGAAACGTGCCCTGGCCACGCTACCTTGCTGACCGGGACGCGCCCGGCGCGCAGCGGAATAATTGCTAACAACTGGTACGATCTTGGCACGGCGCGGGCCGAAAAAAAGATCTACTGCGCCGAGGATGAAAACGACCCTGCCAGCAGCAGCCGCGATCCTGTCGTATCGGCAGTGCACCTTAAGGTGCCGACATTGGGCGACCTGATGAAAGGGGCCAACCCGGCCACCCGCAACGTCTCGGTATCGGCAAAGGACCGCGCGGTCATGATGATGGGCGGGCACCGGATTGACGCGGCGTACTGGTACTACAAAGGTCAGTTTGCGACGCTTAAGGGCCGCGAGCCAAGCCCGGCTGCCAATGCGATCAACAACGCGGTAGCCGCCCTGGTCAAAAAGGGCGCACCGGCCATGCCAATGCCGGCGTGGTGCGCATCTGCCGACCAACCGATCGCGGTGGGCAAGGGTCAGCTGGGCACCGGTCGTTTTGCGCTGGAGGCGGGTAAGCCCGACGCCCTGCGCGCTTCCCCCCGGATGGACAGCGCCACGGTCGATCTGGCCAATGCGCTGATTGATGAAATGAACCTGGGTAAAGGGTCGGTGGCAGATATCCTGTCGGTCAGCCTTTCAGCCACCGATTATATCGGCCATGCAAACGGCACCGAAGGTGGCGAGATGTGCGTGCAGATGGCCGAGCTTGATCGCACGATCGGGCGGTTGCTCGCCCATTTGGATGCACGCGGAATCGATTACGCTGTGGTGCTCAGCGCCGATCACGGCGGACTTGATATTCCGGAACGTCAGCGCGAACAGGCGCTACCCCGGGCGGTGCGCGCCGATCCCGGCCTTGCCCCCCAGGCGCTGGCGAAGGCGCTCAGCGTTCAGACAGGCGTGACCAGCCCCGATCCGCTGCTGTCATCCGACGGACTGTTCGGTGATTTCTATGTCAGCCGCAAAATTGGTGCGGCGGACCGCGCACGGGTGATTGGCGCGCTGGTCAAACTGGCCCGTGCGCACCCGCAGGTTGCCGCCGTGTTCACCGCCGATGAACTGGCCAAAACTCCGCTGCCTTCGGGCAGTCCGCAAGATTTCACGCTTAAGGACCGGGCACGTGCTTCGTTCGATCCAACCCGTTCCGGCGATGTCGTCATCCTGCTAGACCGGGCCGTGACCCCGATCCCCGAGCCAGCAGTAGGCTCGTTCGTCGCTACACATGGCAGCGCCTGGGACTATGACCGGCGCGTACCGATGCTGTTCTGGCGCAAAGGTCTGCGCGGGTTCGAACAGCCCGCCCCGGTGGAAACGATCGATATCGCCCCGACGCTGGCGGCCATGCTGGGGCTGGCCGTGCCCGAAGGGACATTTGACGGCCGCTGCCTCGACGTCGATGGCGGAGAACGCAACACCTGCGAGGTTATCAAGTGAGTGATCGGCGCGATCTGGTTATTCTGGGCGGCGGACTGGTTGGCATGACGCTGGCTTTGGCTGCTGCGCGCCGGGGCCTGTCCAGCCATGTGATCGACAAGGCCACGCCCGCGGAATTAACTGCTGAAGGCACGGATGGCCGTGCCTCGGCCATCAGCACCGCCAGCTGGAACCTGTTCTGCAACATCGGTCTGGCGCAGCCGCTTGAGCCGCTTGGCTGTCCGATCACCTCGATCGCGGTAACCGACGGGATGAAACCGGGACGGATCGATTTTCAGCCCAAGGCCGATGAAGGCACGTTGGGCCGGATGTTCGCCAACCGGGATATTCGCCTGGCCCTGTTTGAAGCTGCGCGCGGGCGGCCACTGATAGCATTGCACAGCGGGGTCGAGCCGCTTTCGCGTGATCGCGGAGAGCACGCGGTGGCGGTGACACTTGACGATGGCCGGATGCTGGAAGGCAGCTTGCTGGTAGGGGCAGAGGGCCGTCAATCACCCACCCGGGCCGATGCCGGACTGGTCTCGGCCAAATGGGATTACAGCCACCGTGCTTTCGTGACCGCAATCACCCATGAAAAGCCGCATGGCGGCGTTGCTTGGGAAGTGTTCTTCCCGGCCGGCCCTCTTGCCTTGCTCCCGCTGAATGACCTGCCCGACGGACGACACCGCAGCGCGGTGGTGTGGACCGTGGACGAAAGCGATGCCAACGGAGTTGCCGCCTTGCCCGATGCCGTCTTCGTGGGCGAAATAGCCGCCCGGTTGGAAGGCATTTTCGGAAAGATCGAACTTGCAGCTCCGCGCATGGGCTATCCGCTAAGTTTTCATCATGCCGGGCGAATCGTCGATCAGCGGCTGGTCCTGGTCGGTGATGCCGCGCACGGGATGCATCCGATCGCCGGCCAGGGGCTGAATCTGGGACTGCGCGATGTCGGTGTACTGGTTGAATGCCTGTCGGAAGGCCTTCGGCTGGGGCTCGACCCAGGCGATGCGCAGGTTCTGGCGCGGTATGAGCGGTGGCGCAGCCTGGACAGCTTGACCGTAATGGCTGCGACCGATGCCATTGTCCGGCTGTTTGGCGTGCCTGGCAAGCTACCAAGTGCGGTGCGGCGCCTCGGCATGGCGGCCGTGCAGCGCTCCGGCTGGCTGAAGACCTTTTTCATGAACGAAGCGCGCGGCATGTCAGGCGACCTGCCAGAGCTGCTCAGGGCCTAAAACGTTCCTTCGGGTGTAAATGCTGGCGCAACACTAGGGCCGGCCGGGCTGGCCTGCTGCACATTTTGTCCCGTGCTGCCGCGCAGCTTGTCCGTATCGAGCAGCGCAGTCGTTTCGATCAGGTCGAGCGCCTTTTGTGCGGCAGCAAAACGCCGGGCCTGCGTCGCCCACTCATTCGCCGCGTCAGCACCAGGCATACGGGCGATAAGGTCTACCGCCGCGTCAATCTGGCCCGTTCGCAGCAGCATCCGCGCTCGGTCGAGGCGATTTTCCGGACTGGTCAAGGGCGTATCATCATGGCGGACCACAAACAGCCCTGAAACTTCGCGGCGCAAGCGCTGCCAGCCGCCTTCGTTCTTGGGTGCGGCCGCCAGCGCCTGAGCCATAGTATCAAGCCCACCAGCCAACTGATCCAGCGTGACCGGCATGGCCGCGCTTTCGATCACGGTTTGCACGGCAGCAGGCTGGGCAGCTGCGAAACGCAACTTGAGCTGATCAGCTAGATAACCCAGCGGCGCACCGCGTTCGATCGCGCGGCGGGCGGCAAACGCCACGAGCAAGCCTTCGGCGCGGGCAGCGTTGCCTTCAGCTGCGGCAGCCTGCAGATCGAGCCGGGCGAGCCGCTGTTCCAGCGCTGCCACGCGATTGTCCACTCCGCCTGCGGCAAGCACTGCGGCGGAACTGGCACTGGGAGCCGGGGACGGTTGTGGCACCGCGTTGGGCAGCGCGGCGGCAGTCTGCGCAGCCGGTGTCGGTTCGCCGATCATCGCAGCGATATCCCGATCGGACATTTTCAGGGTGCCGTTCCACGCGAGATAACCGACCAAGGCGGCACCGCCGGCAAAGGCCAACGCAGCAGAGAGTAGAATGGTGCGCAACGATTTGCCGCGAACCGAAGCGGGCGGTCTTGTTGCAGTCGAATAAAAATCGTCGGGCATAGGGTTGTCCGGCATGGTTATCAGTCGCGGCCTCTTGGTCCAGGGTCTTGGCACATCTGCAGGGCCAAGGCTAGCAAGGCCTTGTCGTTGGGCAGGCTGGCTGTGGCCACCTCTCCCCAACCCTCGCCCGCGGCGCTGGCAATCCGGGGGCTCAGCGCGATCAGACGCAATAACGAACGGCGGATGCCATTGGTGACGCACTGCGCCGCCAAGTGCCGCGCTGCCTCGGCCGAATGGAGCGCGATCATAGCCGGGGCACGCAGCAAGGATGCCAAATCGGGCGGCATTGCCCGCGGCACGCTGGCATAGACCACGCGTTCTTCCATCGTGACACCCTTGGGCAGATTCAGCGGTACGCGCTCATCCCCGGCAAGCCGGAGCAGGCGGCGATGGACTGGGTCAAGGTCTGCAAGCATTCCCTGAAGCCCGCCGTTGCCCGTGGCTGTCACAGAAAATCCGGCTTCGTGTGCGGCAGCGGCGGTTGTGACACCCACGGCATATACGGGCAAATCGCGCAATACACTCAAGCCTTTACCGCCAAGGCGGAAGGCATTTGCGCTGCCGCCCAGGATGGCATCGAAATATCCTGAAATCGGGGCTTCCCAGCTTTTCGCGACGACTTCGAATAAGGGAAAGCCGTGAGCCTCCAGCCGTACCGCTCGCGCTGCCGCCAGGCTGGCGCTGCAGCCGGGTTCGGGGCGAATTACGACCAGTGGCACCATTGTTCAGTCTCCTTGGCTCCCGACGAAATGTTCCCGGATCGACGGCACCGCACGCGCAAGCAAATCTGCAGCAAGAGCCGCCGGGCCCGCCGCATCTTCTGCGGCAAAGCTGCGCGCGCCGTCTACCCGGTCCCGCCCATCGGGGCTGAACAGCGCGGCACGCATGGTGATAGTGTTGCCTTCGCGTCCGCTAAGCACAGCGACCGGACTGTGACAATTGCCCCCGAGAGCAGCCAGCAGACGGCGTTCGGCGTGAAGGGCTTCATTGCTTGTCCGATCGTCGATAGCGGACAGGATTGCGAAAGTCTCGCCATCATCGCTGCGGCACTCTATCGCGATGGCACCTTGACCCGGGGCGGGTAGCCAGATTTCAGGGTCAAGCGGGGTGCCGACTGAACCTTGCCCGGTGCGGTTGAGACCGGCGAGTGCCAGCAAGGTCGCATCCGCCTCGCCAGCCGCCAGCTTTGCCAGCCGGGTCTGGATATTGCCGCGAAATGTGATCACGCGGCAATCCGGCCGTGCGTGAAGAACCAGCGCAGCGCGTCGCGGAGCACTGGTGCCAATCAGCGCGCCCGGCCGCAGTTCGGCCAGACTGGCTACGCCGACCAGTACATCGCGTACGTCTTCGCGCGGCAGTACGGCCGCTATGGCAATGCCGGCAGGTCGAATAGTTTCAACATCCTTGGCCGAGTGGACCGCGAAGTCGATTGTTCCGGCCATCAGCCAGGCGTCCAGTTCTTTGGTCCACAATGCCTTTCCCCCGGCGTCGGCCAGCGAGCCAAGCACCCGGTCGCCACTGGCGGTGACAGGCACGATCTCAACCGCAATACCCGGGTGAGCCGCCTGTAGACGGTCGCGCGCTTCTTCAGCCTGGGCCATTGCCAGAGGAGAACGGCGGCTGCCGAGTTTCAGGGGACGGTCAGGCATGTGTTCTTGTGCTAGCCCGCAATGGCGGTAAGGGAAAGGGGACATGGGGCTGGTCCTGGGCATTGAATCGTCATGTGACGAAACCGCAGCAGCGCTGGTCGATGAAGGCCGCCGTATCGTTGCGCAGCGTATAGCTTCGCAGGATGAAGCGCACCGCCCCTTTGGCGGCGTGGTCCCTGAAATCGCTGCGCGCGCCCATTCCGAGCGTTTGACTCCGCTTATCGCGGCCACGCTGGACGATGGCGGGGTCTCGCTGCGCGATATCGACGCAATTGCAGCAACGGCCGGCCCCGGACTTATCGGCGGGGTGATGGTTGGCCTGGTCACGGCCAAGGCCCTGGCCCTGGCTGCTGACAAGCCGCTGATCGCGATCAACCACCTTGAAGGCCATGCGCTCTCTCCCCGGCTGTCCGATCCGAAGTTGCAGTTTCCTTATCTGCTGCTGCTGGTTTCTGGCGGGCATTGCCAGATACTGCGGATTGATGGGGTGGGGCGCTACACGCGGCTGGCTACCACAATCGACGACGCTTTGGGTGAGGCATTCGACAAGACAGCCAAGATCCTTGGGCTGGGCTTTCCTGGCGGACCGGCGGTTGAACGGATAGCCGCCGCCGGCGATGCCAGCAACGTTCCCTTGCCGCGCCCGTTGTTGGGCAGCGCAGAACCGCACTTCTCCTTCGCCGGCCTAAAAAGTGCTGTTCTGCGGGCGCGGGATTCTGAAAAATATGACCCGGCCGATATCGCTGCGTCGTTCCAGCAAGCGGCGATCGATTGCGTTGTAGACCGCAGCCGGCGCGCGCTGCAGTCAAGCGACACGCCAACTGCACTGGTTGTCGCAGGCGGCGTTGCGGCAAATAAAGCCGTGCGTGCCGCTCTCGAGAATCTGGCGGCTGAGTTTGGCCTGCCTTTCGTCGCCCCACCTTTGGCGCTCTGTACCGATAATGCAGCGATGATTGCCTGGGCCGGTCAGGAGCGGCTTGCCATGCCGCGCTTTGCGTCTGATCCACTTGACATCGCGGCTCGGCCACGCTGGCCGCTGGATCCAAGCGCTGCGCCGGTGCGCGGCGCGGGGGTCAAGGCATGAGCCGCGCGGCGATCGGGGTAATTGGTGCGGGCGCCTGGGGCACCGCACTGGCCCAAAGTCTGGCCAGCGACGGCGGGGCAGTGTTGCTGTGGGCGCACGAACCGGAACTGGTCGATGAGATCAACAGCGCCCACACAAACAGTCTGTTCCTGCCCTCAGCTAAGCTGGCATCGTCAATTAGAGCGACGTCCGACCTTGCCACTCTGACCGATCTGTCAGTCCTGCTGGTTGTGACTCCGGCGCAACATCTGGCGCGTGTGGTGGCGGGCCTTGCCGATGTACCGCGCGACCTGGTGCTGTGCTCCAAAGGAATCGAGGCCGGCAGCGGTCGGCTGATGGCGGAAGTGGCAATGAACGCAGCGCCGGCGGCTCAGATCGCCGTGCTGTCCGGTCCGACTTTCGCGCATGAAGTTGCCGCCGGTCTGCCCACAGCGGTAACGCTTGCCTGCGGCGGCGGTGAGCCGCAGTGGGAGCGGCTCGCGCAGACGATTTCGCGCCCGATGTTGCGGCCCTATTATTCCGATGACGTGATCGGCGCGGAAATCGGGGGCGCAGTCAAGAACGTGCTGGCGATCGCCTGCGGAGTGGTTGACGGGTTGGGGCTGGGCCAAAACGCGCGCGCCGCGCTGATCGCACGCGGCTATGCCGAAATGGTCCGCTTTGGCCTGGCGCGCGGAGGGCGCGCCGAAACGCTGGCGGGATTGTGCGGATTGGGCGATCTGGTACTCACGTGCTCGTCCACTTCGAGCCGCAATTTTTCGCTCGGCAAAGCACTGGGCGAGGGTATGAGCGCGGCCGAGGCACTGGCTGGCAAGAACAGTGTTGCTGAAGGCGCACATACCGCCCCCGTGCTTGCGCTGCTGGCTGAACGTGAGGGCATTTCGATGCCGATTGTTACAGCGGTCAGCAGACTGCTTCGCGGCGAGATGCCTGCGCGCGATGTGGTAGCCGATCTATTATCCCGCCCCTTGAAAGCCGAAGGTGAGCCGGGATGAGCGAGGATCCTGCCGCCCCTGACCAGCAACAAAAGGATATCCAGGCGCTGGCCAAGGGTGGGCGCACCAATTTCTTGGGTTTTCTGCTTCGCCTGGCGGCGCGTTTGCCGTTCCTTTTCATCGCCGGACGGCTATATGGTGCTGAATCGCTCGGCCGCTTTGCCCTGGCTCTGGTGGTAGTCGAACTGTCAGCGCAGCTGTGCACGCTGGGGCAAAAGCGCGGGCTGGCCATGCGGCTCAGCCACGAACGTGAGCATCCCGCCAACGCCGTAGCCGATGCCATGCTGCTGGGCGGATCGCTGGCCTTGTTGGCCACCGTGGTGATCTATCTGTTCCCCGACGTCATGTTCAATGGTGCCTACACCCAGGAAGAACGTCTGGTGGTGCTGGCAATTCTGCCGCTGACCCTGACCGAGATCGCCCTGGCGGCACAGGCTTATCGTTTCGACATTGCTACTTCGGTCCGGGCCCGAGCATTGGTTGAACCGTGGACCTTGTCGATCATGTCGGGGGTGCTGTTCTTCGTCTATCGCCAGGCGGGGCTGCTAATCGCCTACAACCTTTCGGTCATGGCCGCGGCAGTGACCGCGCTGTGGCCGATGCTTCGAACTTATGGCTTGCCGCGCCAATGGAAGCCGCATCCCCTGGCTATCGGCCAGCTGGCAATCGCCAATCTGCCGCTGGCTGCTGCCGATGCGATTGAATGGGGAACGCGGCGGTTCGACATATACCTGCTCGGCTTCTTTGCCGGGGACAAGGCAGTTGGGGTCTATTACGTAGCCCAGCAAATTGCTTCGGTCCCGCAAAAGCTGAAAACCAGTTTCGAACCGATCCTTGGCCCGGTGATCACCCGCAATCTGAAGGAACAGAACTTCACGGCAATAGCACAGCAGGTTTGCCAGGTCGGCTTCTGGATCACGGCTGCCCAAGCCGGAGTGGCGCTGGCGCTTGGGATACCGGGCGAAGGCGTGATGGGCCTCGTCGGCCCGCTGTTCGTCGGCGGCACTGGAGCGCTGTGTTTCCTTTTGGCGGCGGAAGTTTCTGCAGCCACTGCCGTAGTTAGCGAAGCCGTGCTGATCTATGTCAAACGGATACAAAATCTGTGGGTCAGTCTGGCCACGCTGGCCATTCAGGCTGCCGCGACCATTGGCCTGATAAAACTGGTTGAGCGTTTGGGTCTTAATGACAATTACAAGGCGGCGATGGCCGGGGCGGGGCTGATGGTTGCGCTTGCAATGGCCAGCTGGGTCAAATCTCGGTTGCTTGCCCGGTTCTTGCACCAATCGGTCAACAACTGGCGCTGGCCGCTGGTTTGGGCGGCGGCGCCCGCGGTGGTGCTGGGCTGGGCGGTGACCAGCTTTCTGCCTGAATGGGCAGAACTGGCATTCGGCATTCCCACGATCCTCTTGGCCTATGGGTTTGTCATCTGGCACAAGGGCTTTGGTCCAGAGGACCGTGTGCTGTTCCGCCGCAACGTAGGCGCCTGAAGGATAGGGAGCGGACGATGCTGCAACAAATTCAAGCGAACTGGATAGTTCTTGCTGCGGTGGTGGTCGCCGCGCTGTTTGTAGCCTGGTGGATGCTGCGACGGGCCAGCCGCGCGCCTGCACGGCGTGAATACAAACCCGATGTGCTGGATGAAGGGCAGGCTCCTGCAGCGCGCAATCAGGCGCTGATCGACGCGCCGCCGGCAGCAGTGGTGGTCACGCCGCTACCTGGCGCCGGGATATTGGGCGGCGTTGCCGAAGCCGTCGCGGTCGGCGCGCAGGACGTCATCGAAGAAGCTGCGGCGGCTGGCGATGATCTTTCCCGCATCAAGGGGCTGGGGCCCAAGCTCCAGGCGCTGCTGCCCACACTTGGTATTACCACGTATGCCCAGATCGCAGCGCTCGACGAAGCCGGGCTGGCGGCGCTGGACGCCAAGCTGGGGCCGTTTGCTGGAAGACCGGCGAAGGATAATTGGGCTGAACAGGCGCGAATGCTGGCTGCAGGCGATTTACTGGGCTTTGAAAGTAAGTTCGGAAAGATCTAGCTGACGGTTTTCCAGAAGGCGGCAAAATACAAAGCCACGCCGCCAACCTTAGACAAAACCAGAGTCACATCGAAAAGCCCGCGTGACATCACCTTGTCCCGCACCCTTTTACCGTCCCCACTTCTTCTGACTCTTCCCGAAGCGCGTCTTGCGCGTGCCTGGTTTTCCCTCGTTGCTGCGCCCAACGATCGGCGCGCGTTTGTCGGGGTCGGGGATGCCAAGTTCGTCAGCCTCTAGGCGCCTGATTTCATCACGCAACCGCCCCGCTTCCTCAAACTCAAGGTCGGCGGCTGCGTTTCGCATCTTCTTTTCCAGGTCTTCGATATAGGCGCGCAGGTTGTGACCGACGAGGTTGTTGGCGCCTTCGGCATCGATCTCGACGAGCACGCCGTCGCGCGATGCAGTGTCCGCAACGATGTCGTGAATGCTGCGCTTGATCGTTTCGGGCGTGATGCCGTGTTCAATATTGTACAAGTGCTGCTTTTCACGGCGGCGGTCGGTTTCCGCCATGGCGCGTTCCATGCTGCCGGTTATCCGGTCGGCATATAGGATTACGCGGCCGTCGACGTTACGCGCCGCGCGGCCGATTGTCTGGATCAGTGACGTTTCGCTGCGCAGAAAACCTTCCTTGTCTGCGTCCAGAATACAAACCAGCCCGCATTCGGGGATATCCAGCCCTTCGCGCAGCAAATTGATCCCGACCAGCACGTCGTATACGCCCAGCCGCAGGTCGCGGATCAGTTCAATGCGTTCCAATGTTTCGACGTCGGAATGCATGTAACGCACCCGCAGCCCAGCCTCATGCATGAACTCGGTCAGGTCCTCGGCCATCCGCTTGGTCAGTGTCGTGACCAACGTGCGATACCCTTTGGCGGCAGTCTGGCGGCATTCCTCGATGCAATCCTGGACCTGATCCTCAACCGGGCGAATGGTTACTGGCGGGTCGATCAGCCCGGTCGGGCGGATCACCTGTTCGGCAAACACCCCGCCTGATTGTTCCATCTCCCATCCGCCTGGGGTGGCCGATACCGCGACGGTTTGTGGGCGCATCGCATCCCATTCGTTGAAGCGAAGTGGGCGGTTGTCGATACAGCTGGGCAGGCGAAAGCCGTATTCGGCGAGCGTAATCTTGCGGCGGTGATCGCCTTTGCTCATCGCGCCGATCTGAGGCACGGTCTGGTGGCTTTCATCGACGAACAGCAGGGCATTGTCGGGCAGGTATTCGAACAGCGTCGGTGGCGGTTCGCCCGGCAATCGACCCGTCAGAAACCGCGAGTAGTTTTCAATACCTGCACAAGAGCCGGTAGCAGCAATCATTTCCAGGTCGAAATTGGTGCGCTGTTCCAGTCGTTGCATTTCAAGCAACTTGCCCTCGACTTCCATTTCCTTGAGCCGCTCGGTTAGTTCAAACCGGATCGCATCGGCGGCCTGCTTCATCGTCGGGCCCGGCGTGACGTAGTGCGAATTGGCGTAGACCCGCACCGATTTAAGGGCATTGCCCGCTTTGCCGGTCAGCGGATCAAACTCGACGATGCTTTCGATCTCATCGCCAAAGAACGATACACGCCAGGCCATGTCTTCGTAGTGTGAAGGAAAAAGCTCAAGATTGTCGCCGCGCACGCGGAAATTACCGCGCGCAAAGGCTGCATCATTGCGCTTGTATTGAAGAGCAACCAGCTTGCGGATCAGTTCGCGCTGATCGACCGTTTCGCCAGCCTTTATGTCGAACACCATCGCCGAATAGGTTTCGACCGAGCCAATACCGTAAAGGCACGAGACCGAGGCGACAATGATCACGTCGTCGCGTTCCAGCAGGGCGCGGGTGGCCGAATGGCGCATCCGGTCGATCGCCTCGTTCACCGAGCTTTCCTTCTCGATGTAGGTATCGCTGCGCGGGACGTAGGCTTCGGGCTGATAATAATCGTAGTAGGAAACAAAATATTCCACCGCATTGTCGGGGAAGAAACTTTTCATCTCCCCGTAAAGCTGGGCGGCGAGGATTTTGTTAGGGGCCAGGATAAGTGCAGGGCGCTGGGTGGCCTCGATAACCTGGGCCATCGTAAAAGTCTTGCCGCTGCCGGTTACGCCCAGCAGCACCTGGGTGCGGTCATCGGCCCGCACGCCTGTTACCAGGTCAGCAATTGCAGTGGGCTGGTCACCTGCTGGCTGATATTCAGACGATATGACGAAACGCCGCCCTCCGTCCGACTTTTCGGGGCGCGCGGGCTTGTGCGGGACGAAGTCGCCGGAAGTATCAGGCTCGTCGAGGCCCCGGCGGATTATGAGTTCGGCCATGCGTCGGGATATGGAGGTTTATGGTTTGTTCTGCAAGGTGGCTGCGACGCGTCCCGGGCAGGGACGCGTAGGCATTTCGCACCTGCACCATCGGTCTTGCTTTGCGACCTGTTCTAAGAGATATTTTGACCGCAGGGCCGCCGAATCAGACGCGTAAAAAAGACGCGTACACCAGGGATTTTGGGTGCGGGCGGCCAATGATGGACCGCTGCTGTGCGCCCGTTGCGGGGGTACGATGAACGTTCCGGACATCTTCATATCCTATAATCGAGAGGATACTGCCTTCGCCCAGGCCTATGCCGACGCGTTTACGGACGCGGGGCTTGAAGTCTGGTGGGATGCAACGCTGCGTTCGGGAGAGGATTACGACGCAGTCACCGAAGACGCTCTGCGCAAGTCCAAGGCCGTAGTCGTGCTGTGGTCGCCGCGTTCGGTCAATTCGCGCTGGGTCCGAGCCGAAGCAACAATCGCCGACCGCGGCCAGCGGCTGATGCCGGTAATGATCGAGGATTGCGAACGTCCGGTGATGTTCGAGCTCAAACAGACTACTGATCTGGCGGCGTGGAGAGGCGATACCACCGATCCGCGGTGGACGGCATTCATCTCGGATGTGAAAGGCCGCATTGGCCAGTCACCCGGCGATGCGCCTCGCCAGAGCCGTCCGCTTGCGCCCCTCGAACCGGCTTCCCGCACAATGGCCGCAACGACTGCGCCGGAATCCGCGTTGAGCGGGGATGATCGGGCGGCGGTAGCTGTACTGCCCATTGCGTGCCGAGCAGGCAATGCCGAGCTGGAACTGATGGCGGAGGATCTGACCGAGGATTTGACCCGCGAACTGGCCTACAACCGCTATGTTCGGGTCATTGCCGCAGGGACCATGGCAGCCTGGCGGGGCAAGGCGGTTGATCACAAGAGCCTGGGGCGGCAGCTGGGTGCACGCTATCTGGTCGATGGAAAGTTGCAAGCCAGTGGAGGTGGCATGCGGCTGACCGCTCAACTGGTTGATGCCGGTACAGGCAATGTGCTGTGGTCCAATCGCATGGTCTCCACCCCGGAAGACCCCGATTTCAATCACGATGCCTTGCCGGTAGCTGTCGCACTGCAGCTGGCCGAACAAATCGTGACGCGTGAGGAATCGCAGGCTATGGCCCGCCGGGCGCCCTTCTCCGCAACTGATCGGATCCTGCGCGCGTCGGCGTTGCTGCGCCGCGACGATGAGACGAGCGCGCAAGGTGCGATTGACGAGGCGCGACAGGCTATTGAACAGGAACCGGAAAGCGGGCTGGCCCATGCCATGCTCGCCTCGGGACTTGCCGCCCTTGCGGAAAGCCGCGGCGCGGCACCAAATGAAGAGCAGATTCGCGAAATCCAGACCACCACGCGCCAAGCCATGCGGCTCGATGGGAACAACCCGACAGTCCTGATGGCGCTGGCCGCAGCCTATCAGGGCCTGGGCGAATATGAGATATGCCGACGTTTGGCGCGCCGCACGGTCGATCTCTGGCCAAGCTCGCCCACATCCTATCGCATGCTGGGCGATTCCCGGCGAATGCTGGGCCGTCCAGCCGAGGCGATCGAGGCTTACCGAAAATGGGAGCGGCTGGCCCCCTATGATAGCAGCCGACATATTGCGCTGACGAACCTCGGTACCTGCCTGCTGCTTGAAGGACAGGGGGACGAGGCCGAAGCCGTGCTCGATCAGGCGTTGATGCTTAACCCGGAATACCAGATCGCACTTGAATGGAAGGCAATCGTCGCCGAGCATCTGGGCAGACATGCTGATGCAATCGCCGCCGTTCGGCAGATCCGTTCAAGCGAAGCTGCGATGCCGCTGGACCGTCATGTCTGGCAGATCGAACGCTATGAACACTTGCGCGAGCGTACGGCCGCCCATGCCGCGACGTTGCGGCGTTTGTGGGCCGAAGCGGGCGGCGAACCGGGCGTGCAAGTCCGGCCGGAGGAACTGAAGGAAGCCGCTGCGCCCGTGCCGCTTGCTGAACCGGCAAAAGCTGCAATGTCGCCTGAAGAAGCCGGTTTGGTCGATGTCCTTGATGATTATGCTACGACTTTTCCTGCAGAGGATGCCGTACCAGATGACGCACCCGAACCGGCGGACGTTCTTATGTTCGCGTCGGCCCCGGCTGCGACCCAGGTTGTCGTGCCAGAACCTTTCGTGGTCATGTCGCCAAGGACCGGGCCGAAGGCTGCAAATGATGATGGCGCTGCTGTAGCAGTTCCGCCACGCCGATCAGCCTGGCCGCGAATTGCCGGAGTCGTCGGCGTGCTCGCGGTTGTAGGGACAGGCGCTGCGGCCATGCTGGGCGGCAACGGAAAGTCGGCGTCGGCGGATTCCAGTCCTACCTTCGCGGTCGCCAAACTTCCGGCTGGCTCTGCGATAGCGCCCGCCGCGGCAATCGTGCCGGCGGCTGGCATGGAAGGTGAAAGCGAGCAGATCGAACCGATCGGCCAGGCGCTGACATCGTTGATCACCGCCAGCCGCAGAGCCAGACGACCAACTGCCGAAGTGGCGGCGCTGGAAGGGGGATTGCAAGCAATGGCACCGCTGCTTGCCCGGATGAAGGCAACGCCAGGCGACGAGATGGTATCGGGCCAATTGCGCGACATTGCGATCAATCTGGTCAGTCCGCAGGGAACTGCGCTTTCAGCCGATGCCAATCGCTGGATTGCCGAGCAGGAGCGTCAGGCCGCTGCAGCCAGCCACAAGCTTTCGCCAGATGGCGCAGCCAGCGTCGACCGGATGCTGAACCGGGCCCGCGGCCCGCGCGCTGAACTTGCCGCAGCGGTCGGCAATGCAGGCCAGGCCCCGGATGCACTGTCGGCGATTACCGCCGGGCAAAAAGCTCTTGCAGCCTATGGCCGGGTTCGCGCCGTTTCAGTGGCAGGCACAATCGGCGTGGCCAGCGCCAAGACTGCTGTGGCGGTGGCTGCTGCTGATACGGCAAAGGCGCAAAACCGCCTGTCGTCGATGCGTGCCGAACTCGGTAATGTGCGCAGCGAACTGGCCCGGCTGTCAAGCCAGGCGGCAGGCATGACCCAAGTCGAGAAACCCGGCCTGTTCGCCTCTGGCGCCAAACGGCAGTCACACAAGCTGCGCAAGGATAATGCCGACCGGGTCCGAGCTTTGCTGGCTGAGGCTGATCAGATTGTCGGAGCTTCAAACGGCGTGACCGATCCGGGGATGCTTGCATCCAGCGTTTCGCGCCTCAATGGCCTGAAAAGCCAGGCCAGTGGCCTGGTCGCGTCCTCCAATGCGGCGTTGAAAAGCGCGGCTGCTGCGCCTGACGACAAATAAAGCGCGGCTGCGAAAAAGTAGCGCCAAGGTCGCTCCCACCCGCGATCCATGCCACACATCACATTTGGCCATCGAAGGGTCGAGGGGGAACAAAATGGGACACGAATTGAGCCGATCAGTCGAAGGGCTGACGGTACTGGTCACAGGGGCGGCAAGCGGGATGGGGCGAGCGACGGCTGAGGTCTTTGCGGCGGCCGGAGCACAGGTGGCGCTGACCGACCTGTCGGGCGAGGCCGTGGAAACAATTGCTGCGCAATTGCGGGGAAGTGGTCACAGGGTGCAAGGCTGGGCGCTGGACGTAAGTGACGCCGATGCCATCCGCGATTGCACGGCCTCGATCGCTGACCATTTCAGCGGGATCGATTGCCTGGTCAACAACGCCGGGATCAGCGCGTTCTGCCCGATCGATGATGACGATCATTATGACGAGGTTTGGGAACGAGCGCTGGTGGTGCTGCTGACGGCGCACCAGCGTTTGGTGCGTGCAGTGTTGCCGCACCTGCGCGCTTCGTCCTGCCCGCGCATCGTCAATATCGCATCAACCGAAGCGCTTGGTGCGACCAGCCGTGACAGCCCCTATTGCGCTGCGAAGGCCGGTGTGACGGGGCTCACCCGCGCGTTGGCCGTGGAACTGGGCAAGGAGGGGATCACGGTCAACTGCATTTGCCCTGGCCCCATCGATACCGGGATGACGGCCAATGTGCCAGGCGCCGACAAGGCCACCTTTGCCCATCGCCGCACTGCGCTGCGCCGATATGGCCTGGCCGAGGAAGTTGCGCACATGACGCTAAGTCTGTGCCTGCCCGCGGCCAGCTACGTAACCGGTGCGGTCATTCCGGTCGACGGTGGTCTTATGGCCCGCAACGCCTGATTCGTGCCAAGCCTATTCTGGATAAATGCCGCCAAGCACCTTTGAAAAATGATCGGCGATGACCGAATTGCAGCTGCAAGCCGTCTGCCGCAGTGCGTCTTCATCAAGGATGACCAGTCGCCCGCGGCGGATGTCGATGATGCTGCGCGCCTTGAACCTCTGCAGAACGCGGCTGGCATAGGTTCGCCCTACACCCAGCAGTTCGCCAAGCTGTTCCTGGGTGATGGCCATATCGTTGGTCCCGGTTCGTTCGATCGCGGCGGTTAGCCAGCGGGCAACGCGCTGTTCGATGGTGTGAGTAGCATTACAGGCAACCGACTGAAACACCTGCGCAACAAAGCAATCGGCATAGCGATTGAACAGCCGACCGACCGAAGGCAGATCCTCCTTTAGTTGTTCCAGTTCGCGCAGCGGGATTTTCAGGAATGTGCCGCCGTGAAGAACGGTTGAGCGGGCGAATGCTGGCAGACGGCCGTGGCTGACGATACCGCCCAGCGCCCCTTCGCGGCCGACAGTCGCCGTTTCAACCGCCGCGCCGTCATCCATTACCACATAGTATGTGGCCATCGCCGCGCCGCAGGGAAAATAGCAGTATTCGATCGTGTCGCCGGGATCGTAGAGCGTGTCACCCTTGGCAAGTTTCTGCTTGGAGACGCGGGTTGAAACCCGGGCGCGGTGATCTTCGAACAGCGCGCTTAGCAGATCGTTTGTTTCAATGCTCATCACGGTATCCAGCGGAAAGGGCTCCAGTATACGGTGATAAGAACGCTGCTTGCGGATTGTTCCCGGCTTACGCGCACTAGTGAGCGGACAAATCTGTAGACTAGTCTACATACGCGCTCTCCTGAACCGTGGAGCGCAACAATGTCAGAGGGTTACGTAACCCCGGGCCGACGCGCGCTGGTCGTTGATGATAACGGGCTTGTCGCGCTCGATACCCGTGAAATGCTGATCGAACTGGGCTTTACGCAAGTCCATGTCGCATCACGCGGCGATCAGGCGCTGGAACACGTCGCGACAAGCCCGTTCGACTGGGCGCTCGTAGACGGGACGCTAAGAGGCGGCGATCTTGAAAACGTTGTGGCGGCGCTCGACCAGGCCGGTGTGCCGTTGGCCTTTGTTAGCAGCCTGGGTGACGGATCGGACATCGCGCCTGCGTGGGCCGAGCGGGATTTTATTGCCCGGCCGTATGGCAAGCGCGAACTGGCGGCGCTGCTGTCGCGCTGGCGTTAAGCCGCCAGCGTTAATGCCTCGTACCGTTCAAGGTGTGCATCGGCGCTGCCGAACTGGTTTTCGATCATTGTCGCACGCTTGAAATAGTGCCCGATCGCGAGTTCCATCGTGATGCCGATGCCGCCGTGCGTCTGCACGGCTGACTGACCGACAAACTTAATACTGCGCGCAACCTTGGCCTTGGCCAAACTGACCGCAGCCTTGCGTTCGGCGGCAGGCAGGCCCAGCTTGAGCGTGCCCATCAATGCCATTGATGCGATCTGTTCAGCTTCGACCAGCATGTCGGCCATGCGGTGCTGCAAGGCCTGAAACTTGCCAATCGGCTGGCCGAACTGCTTGCGCTGCTTAGTGTATTCAACCGTACCATCCAGCAGCTTTCGAGCGATCCCGGTGCCTTCGGCGCAGACACCCATGGCTGCTTCATCTGCAATCCGTTCGATCAGATCGATCCCACCGGGCAGCAGCGCCTCGGCCGGAATAGCGACGTTTTCGAAATAGACTTCAGAGGCGCGGAACCCATCGACGGTCGGATAATCGCGGCGAGTTATCCCGGCGGACTTGGCATCGACCAGAAACAGTTCGACGCCGTTCCGTTCGCGGGCAGAGCCGCCAGTGCGTGCGGTGACCAGCAAATGCGAGGCCCACGGTGCAGCATAGACCACCGCCTTGTGTCCGTTTAGAACAAAACCACTGCCGTCCGCCTTCGCGGTAGTGGAAACACTGGCCAGATCATAGCGCCCGGTGGGTTCGGCATAGGCCCAGGCGATCACGCAATCGCCTGAGATTATCTGAGGGATGACTTCAGCGGCCAAGGCACCGCCGACAGCCGTCAACGCGCCGCCGCCGATCACTACCGTCTGCAGCCACGGTTCAACCGCGATGACCTTGCCCAGTTCTTCCATCATGATCAGGTTTTCAAGGTATCCGCCGCCCAGGCCGCCGTATTCCTCGGCAAAGGGTGCGCTGGTCAGGCCAAGTTCGCTAGAGAGCGCCCTCCAGATGCCGGGATCGCGGCCTTCGGGGCTGGCCAGCATCTTTTTGCGGGTTTCAAAGTCATAGGTGTCGGCAAGGAAGCGCGACAGCGTGTCGCGCAGCATGTCCTGCGTTTCGGTATAGCTCAGGTCCATGTCAGTTCCTTAAAGGCCCAAGACCATCTTGGCGATGATGTTGCGCTGGATTTCGTTCGAGCCGCCGTAAATCGTAGTCTTTCGCATGTTGTAATAACCCGGCGCGGTGCGGTGGGCCCAATCGGGTCCGATCGGATGCTCGTTATCGCCTTCGCCAAAGCCGCGGAAGTAAGGGGCTCCGTAATGGCCGGCCGCCTCAAGCGCGAGTTCCGTAAGGCGCTGCTGGATTTCGCTGCCCTTGATTTTCAGGACCGAGCTTTCTGGCCCGGGTCCGCGGCCGGCAGCTTCGCCGGCCAGAGTGCGCAGTTCGGTAAACTCCAGCGCGGTAAGATCCATTTCCAGCTCAGCGACCTTGCGGCGGTAGAATGGATTGGCCAGCAGCGGCTTGTCGCCGTCGATCTCGGTTGCTGCAATCTGGCGGATCTTTTCGATCCCGCGCTTGGAAGAGGCCACCCCGGCGATACCGACGCGTTCGTGAGCAAGCAGGAACTTGGCGCAAGTCCAGCCCTTGTTCTCTTCGAAAACGCGGTTTTCGACAGGAACGTTGACGTTGTCGAGGAACACCTCGTTCACCTCATGCTCGCCGCCCAGAGTGATGATCGGACGCACTTCGATTCCGGGTGACTTCATATCGATCAGGAGAAAACTGATGCCTTCCTGCATCTTGGCATCGGGATCGGTGCGGACCAGGAAAAAGCCCCAGTCAGCATGCTGCGCCATGGTGGTCCAGGTTTTCTGTCCGTTAACGACATAGTGATCGCCTTCGCGCACAGCCTTGGTGCGCAGCGAGGCGAGGTCCGATCCAGAACCCGGTTCAGAATAGCCCTGGCACCACCAATCCTCTCCCGACAGGATGCGCGGAAGGAAATGAGCCTTCTGCTCAGGCGTGCCGAAGGTATAGATGACCGGCCCGACCATGGTCAGGCCGAACGGCATCAGACGGATGCAATCGGCGCGCGCGGTTTCTTCGGAAAAGATGAAACGCTGGGTTACGGTCCAACCAGTGCCGCCGTATTCAACCGGCCAGGCCGGGGCTACCCAGCCTTTTTTTGCAAGAACGCGGTGCCAGGAAAGGAAATCTTCCTTGGTCAGTTCATCGCCTTCATCCTGCTTACCGCGGAGCTGCGCGGGATAGTTGTCAGCGATGAACTTGCGCACTTCGTCGCGGAACGCGATTTCTTCGGGGCTGAATTCCAGATCCATGGCTCTCTCCGGTTCATGTCTTGCTGGCAGATTGGCGCAGGTTCGCGGCCGCTGCAAGTGATCCGTTGCAACGCAGGATGTACTTTCGGGCGTAGCGCTCCGCTTGCGCCTGCCTGCCGTAGCGGAAGGCGCGTCCAGAAGCTGGACTGAGTACCGGTATTGCCGGGTCCGATTGCTGGCAGTCGCGCGGCAATCGCGCTGCGACTCGCTCCTGGGCAAGTGCGTTGGCAGGGGCCGCTGCGCCTGTTAGATTGCCGTTACCATCTCAACAAAGTGAGCAAACCGATGCGCCTGTTGAACTCCGTTTACGGTCTGGTCGTGATCTTGGCGCTGGGTGGCTGCAATTCCTCCTCCGACACCCCGAAGACAGCTGATGAGGTGAAGACCGAAGTGGCACGGATGGAACGCCCCGAGCCGGGTATGTACCGCACCACTATCAACGTTCTTGATGTAACGATCCCCGGCATGGACGCGGCGCGGGCGGAGCAAATGAAAAAACTGTTTGGAACCACTTCCAAAAGTACCGAGGCTTGCCTTACCAAAGCTCAGGCGGACAAGGGCTTCGAAGAACTGAACAAGCGCGCCGCGCAAGGCGATTGCCGTTATGACAACTTCAAAGCCGACGGCGGCAGGATCGACGCCCGGATGACCTGCAAGACCGGCCGGGGCATGACCATGACCTATGACATGCATGGCACGTTCACATCGACCGGGTCACAACTGAAAATGGCTTTCGACGCGTCGATGATGCCAATGCCCGGACGAGGCATGCATATCGAGGCAGAAGTCAAGAATGAGCGTATCGGGGATTGTCCCTGAGGAAAAAATGATGAACCTGTCTTTTGACGGACCTCTTGCCCGGCGTTTGCGGCTGGCTACGATGCCCGCACCGCACGGTGTGCGTGGACCATCGTTACGGCTGTGGCTGGGCGAAGGGCTGCGGATCATGCCGGCGCTGGGCCGCAAAAGCGCGCCCGTTCCGCCCACCAGCTCCGTGCGGACGGTTATGCTGCTTCCCGGCTTTGCGGCCCACCCGTTTACCATGCGCCGCCTGAGGAGCGCGCTTGATCAGGCCGGCCACCAGGTCAGCGACTGGGGCGAAGGATTTAATCTGGGCCCGGACCCCGACAATCTGCAACGGCTGGAAACACGGATTGAAGCCCTTGCAGCCGAAACCGGGCGCAAAGTCATACTTGTCGGGTGGAGTCTGGGAGGCATCTTCGCACGCGAACTGGCGCACCGGCTGCCTGACACTGTCGCGGGCGTCGTTACCATGGGTACTCCGTTTTCCGGGAACCGGCACGCCAATAACGCTTGGCGGACCTATCATCTGATCACTGGCCACGCAGTCACCGATCCTCCGGTCAACGTGGATTTCGGGCTCAAGCCGCCGGTGCCGACCGTGGCTTTGTGGAGCACGCGCGACGGCATCGTCGCGCCGCGCTGCGCTTGCGGCAAGCCGCAGGAGCGAGATCGGGCGATCGGCCTGCGCTGTACGCACTTCGGCTTCTCCGCCGACCCGCGTGCAATTGGAGTAGTGCTTGACCTGCTGGATGGCGGACAGGACTGGGCCTAGGCCAATTCTGCGCCTTCGCAGTTGCAGCAAGTGCTTGACTCTTCCCTGACATAGGGCAGTCATTGCATCGACCCATGAGTAAAAAGCCAACCTGCTATGATGAGATGTATGGTCCCGACGGGGCCGTGCGTCCGGGCTATGCCGGATATTGCGAATGGTACGGTCAGCAGGACGTGAACGTGCTGCGCCGCAAGGGCAAGGAAGCTGAAGGTTTCTTCAGAACAACCGGGATCACCTTCAACGTTTATGGTGACGATGCGGGGGAGGAACGCCTGATCCCCTTCGATATGGTGCCAAGGATCATCACTGCGGCTGAATGGCGCAAGTTGTCGCGCGGGATTGAGCAGCGGGTGAGGGCGCTGAACGCCTTTCTTCATGATATCTATCATCGTCAGGAAATAGTCCGCGCCGGACGGGTGCCCGAACGCCTGATTGCGCGCAACGCCGCGTTCCTGCCGCAGATGGTCGGATTGAAACCACCCGGCGGGGTATACACCCACATCGTCGGAATCGATCTTGTTCGCACCGGACCCGACGATTTCATGGTGCTCGAAGACAACGCCCGCACGCCCTCAGGCGTCTCCTACATGCTGGAGAACCGCGAGACGATGATGGCGATGTTTCCGGAACTGTTCAGCCGCCTGTCGGTTTGCCCGGTCCAGGATTACCCCCGCCGGTTGGCCAGCAGCCTTGCGGCCTGCGCGCCGTCATGTGCTGGAGAACGACCGGTGGTGGCGGTGTTGACGCCGGGAATCTATAATTCCGCTTATTTCGAGCATGCCTTTTTGGCCGACCAGATGGGCGCCGAACTGGTTGAAGGCAGTGATCTGCGTGTGGTCGACGGACGCGTCGCGATGCGCACAACGCAAGGCTATCAACCGATCGACGTGCTGTATCGCCGGGTTGACGATGAATATCTTGATCCGTTGACCTTCAATCCGACCTCTATGCTGGGCGTGCCGGGGATCATGGACGTCTATCGCGCCGGTGGGATCACTATTGCCAATGCGCCGGGCACCGGGATTGCTGACGACAAGGCAATCTATTCGTTCATGCCCGAAATTGTCGAGTTCTATACCGGTGAAAAGCCTTTGCTGCAGAACGTGCCGACCTGGCGTTGCAGCGAAAAAGACAGTCTCGACTACGTGCTTGATCACCTTGCGGAACTGGTGGTCAAGGAAGTCCATGGATCGGGCGGCTATGGCATGCTGATTGGTCCAACCAGCTCAAAAAAAGAGATCGAGACGTTCGCCGCTAAGCTGCGAGCAAAGCCGTATAACTATATTGCCCAACCGACCCTTGCGCTTTCCACAGTGCCGATCATGACCAAGGCTGGCCTGGCTCCGCGCCATGTCGATCTGCGCCCGTTCGTGCTGGTATCGCCAAAGGGAATAGAGATCACACCGGGCGGATTGACGCGGGTTGCGCTCAAGCAGGGATCGTTGGTGGTGAACTCGTCGCAGGGCGGCGGGACCAAGGATTCGTGGGTTCTGGAAGATTGATGGGGATGCTGGGGCGGACTGCAAAAGGTGTTTTCTGGATGGCCCGCTATCTTGAGCGGGCAGAAAATATGGCGCGTCTGCTTGACGCCGGACACCGCATGGCGCTGACCCGTGATGCTGTGATCAGCCAGAATGAATGGCGCTCGGTGGTGGAAACGGTTGGACAGACGGCTGCGTACAAACAAAGCCACGGTACTTACACCGGTATCCAGGTGTGGAACTTCCTGCTGCGCGAAAAAGGCAATGCGCAGTCCGTCCTGGCGATGATCGAAAGCGCGCGCACCAGCGCCCGGTCGGTGCGTACCGCATTGACCCGCGAAGTATGGGAGGCGATCAACGAAAGCTGGATGACTCTGAGCGCGATGCTGGCAAAGCCGGTGCGCGAGGTATCCCTGGGTGAAGTCCTTGCCACCATCCGGCGCCAAGCGACTTTGGTACGCGGCGCGGTCGAAGGATCAATGCTGCGAAACGAGAATTTCAACTTTTTCCGGATCGGCACCTTCATCGAACGCGGCGACAACACGGCGCGCATTCTGGATGTTAAGTATTACGTCCTCCTGCCTTCGCTCGCCTGGGTTGGATCCAGTCTCGACAATGTCCAGTGGGACAGCGTGCTGCGCTCGGTTTCGGGTGAGCGGGCATACCGCTGGCTAAATGCCGGAGCGATGGACCCGCGCGGGATTGCGCAATTCATGATCCTGGACCGGCGATTTCCCCGCAGCCTTGCGTTCAGCATGGACAAGGTTCGGTCAAATCTGGCCGGTCTGGCCCACCAGTATGGCCAGGAAACCAGCGCCCACGAACAAGTGCGAGCATCAGGATCACAATTGCACGGCCTGTCAATCGACGGCATCTTTGACGATGGGCTGCACGAGTTCCTTACCCAGTTTATCGCCTGCAACCGCCAGGTTGCCCAGGCGATCGAGCGGGACTACCGCTTCTATGCCTAGGATAACCACCTGATGCGCCTGCGGATCGAACACGTGACGCGCTATAGCTTCTCAAAGCCGGTAGTTCACGGCCTCCAGCGCCTGCGACTGACGCCAAAGCATACCCAAGGGCAAAAAGTCGTTGAGTGGCAGATGAACCTTGCTGGCGCAAAGGTAGAGCTTGCGTATGACGATCACCACCACAACCGCACAACGCTGGTGTCTGTGGAAAGCGGCGTCACAAGCGTTGAAATTCGGTGTGCAGGCACCGTTGTCACCGCCGATAATCATGGCATCATCGGCCAGATTTCAGGGCACATGCCGCTGTGGGCGTTCCTGACGCAGACCGCTTTGACCAAGCCGGGTCCACGCATCCGCGCATTGATGGCAGAAATCGATGTGCCGAAGTCCGAACCGCTAGCCATGTTGCACAGCCTGTCGGCGCTGGTCAGGGCCAACGTGGTTTATACGACCGGCGAAACAGGTGTCCAAACGGCCGGCGAAGAAGCGGCGGTCCTGGGCAAGGGCGTTTGCCAGGATCATGCCCATATTTTTATCGGAGCAGCGCGGGCGCTGGGTGTGCCGACGCGCTATGTTTCGGGCTATCTCATGCTGACCGACCGCATTGAACAGGAAGCCGGCCATGCCTGGGTTGAGGCCTATATCGACCACCTTGGCTGGGTGGGTTTCGACGTTTCGAACGGAATAAGCCCGGATGAGCGCTATGTCCGTGTCGCCACGGGCTGTGATTACCGCGAGGCCGCACCCGTCACCGGCTTGTCATACGGAGCTGGGGAAACCGTGCTTGAAGTGCGCCTGGCGGTTGAACAACAGCACGCGCAGCAGTAGGTCTGGCCCAAAGCCGGGGAATCACGTGTGACTTATTGCGTTGGAATGCAGCTCGACCAGGGGCTGGTGTTGATGAGCGACACCCGCACCAATTCGGGCGTCGACAACATATCCGTGTTCCGCAAGATGCAAAGCTGGTCGGTCCCCGGTGAACGCATCATCACAGTCATGACAGCCGGTAACCTGGCTACTACCCAAGCGGTCATCGGGCTGCTCGAAGAACGCAATAAGGCGCCGGAAGAACGGTTAAACACGTTGTTCAAGGCGCCGACCATGTTCGAAGTGGCAACCCAGATTGGCGCCTTGCTGCGCGACACCATTGCCAAGACCAACGCGATCAACCCCGCGCCTGAGGGACAGACCGCCAGTACCAAATTTACGGCATCGATCATCGTGGCGGGCCAGATCAAGGGCATGCAGCCGCGGCTCTACCTGATTTATCCCGAAGGCAATTTCATTGAATCCGGGCCCGACACGCCTTTCTTCCAGATTGGCGAAACCAAGTATGGCCGGCCAATTATTTTGCGCGGCTATGACAGCGACATGAGCTTTGAAGACGCGGTCAAGCTGCTGATGGTCAGTTTCGATTCGACCATCAAAGCCAACCTTTCGGTGGGTCCGCCGCTGGATCTGATGGTCATCAGAAAAGACAGTTTCGAGCCACTGCACGAACGCCGGATCGCTCCGACAGATCCCTATTTTCTGGCGGTTTCTGCCGGGTGGAGCGAGGCGCTGAAAAACGCTTTCCACGCGCTTCCCGACTACAGCCTCTATTCGAAATAACCGCTAGCTGCAGGTTGACCTGCTGCTGAGCTCAAGATGAAGGTGATCTTTGTGCGCGGCGTTGTAGGCCGGGCCAAGGACGGTGCCGAAGCGTTTGCAGGCGCTCGAATGAATCAGTGTCAGAAACTGACGCACTCGCGGGCTCTCACTTTGCCAGTCGCCGCTGACTGTGATGCGCCGACCATCAGCAAGGACAAAACCCGACACGTCGATCGCGCTGGCCGTGGCATGGGCGCTGCGCCGCGCTGAGCCTGCGACATTGCGGCAATTGTAGCTCCCCATCGTCTCGATCCGGGCTAGCGGACTGCCAAGTAGCTGCTGTGCGGCGCGGTCAACGCCAAAGCGGGCCCAGCCGGCAAAGGTTTCAGCCAGCGGACAGGTAACTGGGCCAAGATTGCTTAGCCCAAGAGTGGAATCATCACCGCGCAAGCTTGCGAGCCGCACGGTACCCAGCGTTGAACAGCCAGCGCCGTAATACTGATCGGGCAGCGGCGTGAAATCGGCTTTGGCCTGGCCCAGAGTGGACAGACACTGGCGCACTTCGGGCCGCGTCGTCAAAATCTGTGCAGAACGCTTGATCGATGCGCGCTGCGGCGCATCGCCCTGCGGAATCACAGAATTGCAGGCAGACAGCAGGGCCAACAAGGGCAGCATGACAAAACGGCTCATCACGTCCGACACGCTAAGGCGCGCATGGTTAACAAAGGGTAACGGGAAACAGATCGGGGAACACTTTGCGGTAGCATTCGCTTGACACGCGATCAGTCGCCACTAGGTGCGGCTCCGGGCCACGCGGTCCCAACGCCGCGCGTGCTCTCTGCAAGGAGAGAATACATGACTGATACCAAGCCGGCACTGCCGGTACGCCCGTATTTTTCCTCGGGCCCGTGCGCCAAGCCTCCGGGCTATGCTCCCGCTAAACTTGCCACCGAATCGCTTGGCCGGTCGCACCGGGCCAAGATCGGCAAGACGCGCCTGCAATACTGCATCGATCTGATGCGCGAGGTGCTGCAGCTTCCCGACACGCACCGCATTGGCATAGTACCGGGATCGGACACCGGCGCCTATGAAATGGCAATGTGGACCATGCTGGGCGCGCGCGGCGTTACAAGTCTGGCCTGGGAAAGCTTCGGCGAAGGCTGGGTTACCGATGCAGTCAAGCAACTTAAGCTCGACCCCACGGTGATCCGCGCTGATTATGGTCAGTTGCCCGATTTGTCCAAAGTGAACTTTGACGACGACGTGCTGTTCACCTGGAACGGCACCACCAGCGGCGTCCGCGTGCCAAACGCCGACTGGATCCCGTCCGATCGACAAGGCCTAACCTTCGCTGATGCAACCAGCGCGGTCTTTGCCTATGATATCGACTGGAGCAAGATCGATGTCGCGACGTTCAGCTGGCAGAAGGTGCTCGGCGGAGAAGGTGGTCACGGTGTCCTGATCCTCGGCCCCCGAGCAGTCGAACGCCTGGAAAGCCATACTCCCGCGTGGCCACTGCCCAAGGTTTTTCGCTTGGTGTCCAAGGGCGCGCTTGCCGAAGGCGTGTTCAAGGGAGAAACGATCAACACACCGTCCATGCTGGCGGTCGAAGACGCGATCTTCGCACTGGAATGGGCGAAGGGTCTGGGCGGGCTGAAAGGCCTGCAGGCGCGCAGCGATGCGAATGCCGCCGCGCTCAATGCCATCGTTGCAGGCCGTTCGTGGCTGGGCCACCTTGCTGCCGATCCGGCCAGCCGTTCGAAAACCTCGGTATGCCTAACGGTTGAAGGCGCCGACGAAGCCATGATCAAAGCCATGTCCGGAGCCTTGGAAAAGGAAGGCGCGGCCTATGATATCGCCGGATACCGCGATGCCCCGCCAGGCTTGCGTATCTGGTGCGGCGCTACGGTTGAGACGGCCGATATCGTTGCGCTGGGTCCGTGGCTCGACTGGGCCTACGCAGCGACCAGGCAATAAGACCGTTATCCCCGCGCAGGCGGTGACCCAATTCCAGACATATCAAGACGCTAAGACGGGGACAGGCTTCCCGTTTTGGCGGGAATGACGAGGATATTATGACCAAACCCCGCGTACTTGTTTCCGATAAGATGGACCCCAATGCCGAACGTCTGCTGCGCGAAGGCGGCTGCGACGTTGATGTCATCACTGGCGAAACGCCTGAGCAGCTTATCGCCCGAATTGGCGACTATGATGGCTTGGCCATCCGATCCTCGACCAGGGTGACCAAGGAGGTGCTCGACGCCGCCACAAATCTCAAGGTCATCGGCCGCGCCGGGATCGGCGTCGACAACGTCGACATCCCCTATGCCTCGGCAAAGGGCGTCGTCGTGATGAACACCCCGTTCGGCAATTCAATTACGACAGCAGAACACGCAATTGCCATGATGTTCGCGCTGGCCCGCCAGATCCCCGACGCAAACACCCAGACCCAGCAGGGTTTATGGCCCAAAAACGGCTTCA
Organism: Novosphingobium sp.; assembly: GCF_024642085.1. Taxonomy (GTDB): domain Bacteria; phylum Pseudomonadota; class Alphaproteobacteria; order Sphingomonadales; family Sphingomonadaceae; genus Novosphingobium. Next base: position 74,448 of record NZ_JAHEBV010000063.1, read on the forward strand.
TGGGCGTGGAAGTTACCGGCAAGACGCTGGGCCTGATTGGTGCGGGTAACATCGGTTCGATCGTCGCGAGCCGCGCCATAGGCCTGCGGATGAAGGTCATTGCCTTTGATCCGTTCCTCTCGCCTGAACGGGCAGTCGAACTGGGCGTTGAAAAGGTCGAGCTGGACGATTTGCTGGCACGCGCAGACTTCATCACTCTTCACACCCCGCTGACTGACCAGACGCGCAATATCTTGTCGGCAGAAAATCTGGCCAAGACCAGGCGCGGCGTGCGGATCGTCAACTGTGCTCGTGGCGGGCTGATCGATGAAGCTGCGCTTAAGGATGCGCTTGATTCGGGCCAGGTTGCGGGGGCAGCGCTTGACGTGTTCCAGACCGAACCGGCCAAGGAATCCCCCCTGTTCGGCACCCCAGGTTTCATTTGCACGCCGCACCTTGGCGCCTCGACCAATGAGGCGCAGGTCAACGTCGCGCTGCAGGTTGCGGAACAGATCGCCGATTTCCTGGTCAACGGCGGGGTTACTAACGCTCTTAACATGCCATCGCTTTCGGCAGAGGAGGCCCCCAAGCTAAAGCCCTACATGGCCCTGGCAGAGCGGTTGGGCAGTCTGGTCGGCCAGCTGACGACCGGCAGCCTTGCCCGGATCTCGATCCACGCCGAAGGCGCCGCAGCCGAGCTTAATGCCAAGCCGATGGTGGCGGCAGTGCTCGCAGGTTTTCTGCGCACCCAGTCTGACACGGTCAACATGGTCAACGCGCCGTTCCTGGCCAAGGAACGCGGACTTGAAGTACGCGAGGTCAAAACCGAAAAGGCAGGGGATTATCACACACTCATCCGCGTTTCGGTCAAGACCGAAGCGGGTGAACGATCAGTTGCAGGGACTTTGTTCTCCAACAGCGAGCCGCGTCTGGTCGAACTGTTCGGCATCAAAGTAGAGGCCGAGCTCGATGGTCCGATGATGTACATTGTCAACGAAGACGCCCCCGGCTTCATTGGCCGGATCGGTACTTTGTTGGGCGAAAACAACATCAATATCGGCACCTTCAACCTTGGCCGCCGCGAAGCCGGCGGTGAGGCCGTGCTGCTGCTGTCGGTTGACGAGCCGGTTCCTGCGGATGTGGTCGATAAGGCGCGATCCCTGCCCGGTGTAAAGCGGGTCATGGCGTTGGGGTTCTGATCACTTTATCGCGCCGGGCTTGACCGGTAATCTCGGGAAAAGTTGACCAGGCCGGCCCGCTTGCCATTTGTCGTCATCCCCGCGAAAGCGGGGGTCGATAATCAGGGTGTGCCATGACCGGATGGTTCGAGGGTGGAGTTCCCGTTTGCGCGGGAATGAAGAGGTTAAGGTAGAACCGAATGCAAGACACCGATCGCGACCTGCTTCCTGAAGGATTGGAAGACCGCCTGCCTGTTAGCGCGGCGGTGGCCGCTCGTGTAACCCGTGCGGTGATCGATGCACTCGATGCGCATGGCTATGACCGAGTTCAACCCCCCAGCATTGAGTTTGAAAGGTCGTTGGCCAGCCGCATGGCCGGGATCAGCCCGCGCCGCATGTTCCGCTTTGTTGATCCCGCCAGCTTGCGAACCCTGGCGTTGCGCAGCGATATTACACCGCAGCTGGGCCGGATTGCTTCGACCAGCCTGGCCGGCGCCCCGCGCCCGCTTCGGCTATGCTATGCCGGTCAGGTCGTGACCATCAAGGGCGACGGGCTTGATCCCACGCGCGAAAGACTTCAGCTTGGCGCCGAACTGATCGGGATGGAAAGCGTTGCTGCCGCGGGCGAAGTCGTTGCAGTTGCGATCGAGGCGCTGCGCAGCGCCGGGGCGACCGGCCTTTCGGTAGATTTTACCCTGCCCGATCTGGTCGACACACTGGCCGCGCAGGCCCTGCCGCTGGCTCCTGAGAAAGCTGACGCAGTGCGGCGCGAACTCGATGCGAAGAACGCCGGCGGACTGGTGGCGGCGGGAGGCGCTGATTACCTTCCGCTATTGACTGCAATCGGGCCATTCAAAAGCGCGATCGAGCAGCTGGCAGCAATCGATGCAGGCGGCGCCCTTGCCAGCCGGATTGCAGCTTTGCGCGCCATTGCTGCGCGGTTGGGCGATAGTGCCCGCATTACGCTCGACCCGTCTGAACGGCACGGGTTTGAATACCAATCTTGGTTCGGCTTTTCGATTTATGCTGATGGACTCGCCGGAATTCTGGGGCGCGGCGGCAGCTATACGATCAAGTCTAACAGTCCTGGCGGAAGTGACGAGCCGGCTATCGGCTTTTCGCTTTATCCCGACGCGCTGATCGACTGGCTAGCCGATGCCGAACCGCGCCGCGACGTGCTGTTCCTGCCGCTTGGTCATGACCCTATCCATGCTGCGCGCCTGCGGGCCATCGGATGGCGCACAGTGGCGGCTCTGGGTAAAAACTGCGATCCAAAGATACTGGGCTGCACTCACCGGCTTGAGCGCGGCGATACCGTTGCCGTCTAGGCGGCCTTGGCGGTCTGGCCGCCATTGTTCTTGAGGATTCGGCGCACAGCGCCGGTCAGTCCCGGCGCTATCCGGGTGTCGACCGATACGAACACGCGGCCACGGCGAATCTGCCGCTCGTAATAATTGGCCTCGCGTCCATCGACGTCGTTGTCGGTCAGCATCTTGGCGATTGCACCGCCGGTAGCCCCGAAGATGCCTGAAAGAGAGGCAACCGATGACAGGCTGGTAGCAATCGCTCCGGCTGCGGCAACTGCTCCCAGGCCCGGAACAATGACCATCATGCCAATGCCCATCAAGGCGCCCATCAGGCCGCCCCCGGCTACCGCCGCGGCAACGCTGGTCTTGCTATGCCCGCGCCAGCTTTTATCGCCGTCGGGCGAAAACTCACCCGCGCGGCACATCAGCGAAATCGACTGGTCTGGTACCCCGGCTGCTGTGAGGGCGGCGACGGCTTCCTGCGCGTGATCGACGCTGTCGAAGATCGTTGCGATCACGTAGTCGCGGCGCAGTGCCATTTGCGTTCGCGCGCCGGCAAAGGCGGTCGCAAAAGCGTCGCGATCCTTGTCGGTTGCAAAAATGACGCGAAGGCCTGACGTTTGGTGCAGACGAACGACGCTGGGTGACGTGCTGTCTTCGGTCAGGGTGCGCAGCAGCAGATCAATAGACGTGCGCCGCATCTTCTGATCGGTGCCACGGTTGATCCACTCGGTCAGCAAAGGCCGTGGATGGTCCGGATCAAGGTAATTCAAGGCTGAAAGTTCTTCCGCCTTGATCACGTATGCCGGTTCGCTGATCAGTTCGTGCACCATTGAAGACAGTGTGTAACCTGATCCCATACTTAATTTCTATACCCCTTCCGGGGGTGTGTCTGCTTTGGACACTGGATGCAGCACGGCTTAACGGTGATCCTTAACGCGCAAAAACCCTGGACAGCCACTCATCAACCACCGCGGTTGCCGGATAAGCGGGATTTCCAAGTTGCCGGTTGATTTCGGCATGGCCCGATAGACCCGTCCCCGGGAAACCTGCGCGCTCGGCTTTGGTGCCTGCTTTGACCAATGCGGCCTGCAGCGCTTTTGATTGAGCGACGCCGTCATTACGCTGGACGTGGATGATCAGAAAGCTCCGTACATTGGGCATGCCCGCCTGCATTGTCGGAGACAGCGCCGCTTGGCGCGCCGGATCGGTGCCAAAGGCCTGGACGTAGGTTTGCTGCATCAACCTGGGTCCATCTTTCATTTGCGCCGTCACGTCATAGGCAGCCCCATCGATCGGCAGTATGCCAACTACATTTCGAAACGACAGGCCAGCCCCGGCCAGATAGCGTTCGTCTGTACCGACCAGCGCGACCAGGTGCGCGCCCGCGCTGTGGCCCATCAGGATTACACGCCCACGGTCGATGTTAAGCGAAGCGCTATGATCAAGAAGGTAGCGCAGTGCAGCAGCGACATCGGCGCCTTGCTGTTCAACTGCGGCGCCGGGCACCAGCCGGTAATTGATAGAGGCGTAGGCGTAGCCCGCCTGCGTAAAATGCGGCGCCTTCCAGCTTCCGTCGGCGTTATCCTTGCTCCCGCGTTTCCACCCGCCGCCATGAACGAAAAGCACAAGGGGAGCGGCCCCTGTGGCATTCTTTGCCGGATAAAAATCAAGCTTCTGCATGGGATCACTGCCATAGGACAGCGTCTGCTTGCCTTCCGCTTGCGCTACATCAGCGACGCGCGTCCGCAGCGCCATTCGCTCTGCCAGCCCGCTACCCAGCGAATCATCGCGCGCTTGGGCCAGGCTGCTGCCCACCAGCGCCAGCGCGGTCATGGACAATATTTCAATTTTCCCCATCGGTACGCTCCGGTTTGTGGCCAGCCTAATTCGGCGGGCATTGCCGTCCAGTCATCAATTGTCGCGGATTGTCGCCTTGCCCTTGGCCTGCGCATACCTTAGGGGGCGGCACGGTTTTCGCCCCTGCTTTACATAAGGATTTGCCGAACCGTGGCCAACGTAACCGTGATCGGCGCCCAGTGGGGCGATGAAGGCAAAGGCAAGATCGTCGATTGGCTGGCAAGCCGCGCCGATGCCGTGGTCCGCTTTCAGGGCGGGCACAATGCCGGCCACACGCTGGTCGTCGGCGATCAGGTCTACAAGCTCAGCCTGCTACCCTCGGGCATTGTCACCGGCACGCTATCGATCATCGGCAACGGCGTGGTCCTGGATCCGTGGCATCTCAAGAGCGAGATCGCCAAACTGGAAGGGCAAGGCGTCGTCATCAACGCCCAAAACTTCGCTATTGCGGACAACTGCCCGCTGATCCTGCCGCTTCACCGCGATCTGGACGCCTTGCGCGAAAGCGCCGCCGGATCGGGCAAGATCGGCACCACCGGGCGCGGAATCGGCCCCGCCTATGAGGACAAGGTCGGCCGCCGCGCCATCAGGGTCTGCGATCTGGCGCACCTCGACGCGCTCGACAGCCAGCTTGACCGGCTTTGCGCCCATCACGACGCGTTGCGCGCCGGGTTCTGTCAGCCCCCGGTTGACCGCGACGCGTTGGTTGCCGAGCTCAAGGAAATCGCGCCATCTGTGCTCCAATACGCCCAGCCGGTGTGGAAACGGCTGAATACCGTGCGCAAGGCCGGGGCGCGCATCCTGTTCGAAGGTGCGCAGGGCGTGCTGCTTGATGTGGACCACGGCACTTACCCCTTCGTCACCAGTTCGAACACGGTCAGTGGCACGGCGGCCAGCGGTTCCGGACTCGGCCCGGCCTCGGCCGGCTTCGTGCTGGGGATCGTCAAGGCCTATACCACCCGTGTCGGATCGGGCCCTTTCCCGACCGAGCTGGAAGACGCCACCGGGCAGCAGTTGGGCGAGCGCGGGCATGAGTTTGGCACCGTAACCGGGCGCAAACGCCGCTGCGGCTGGTTCGACGCGGTGCTGGTGCGCCAGTCTTGCGCAATCAGCGGCGTGACCGGCATCGCGCTGACCAAAGTCGATGTCCTCGACGGGTTTGAAACGGTGAAAATCTGCACCGGTTATCGCCTCCACGGCAAGGTGCTCGATTACTTCCCCAGCCACGCCGCCGATCAGGCTTCGGTTGAACCAATTTATGAGGAAATGGAAGGCTGGAGCGGCACCACCGCTGGCGCGCGCAGCTGGGCCGATCTGCCCGCTCAGGCGATCAAGTATATCCAGCGGGTCCAGGAACTGATCGAAACCCCGGTAGCGCTGGTCAGCACATCACCAGAGCGTGAGGACACGATCCTGGTCCGTGATCCCTTCGTCGACTGACGGATACACTTGTCGGAAATTGTACCATCGGTAAGCTGCGTCATATGGTTCGCCGCCTCGCCGCTGTTGCCGCCTTGACCATGCCCCTTGCCGGGATGGCAATTCTGGCCCGCGCGCAGGAACCCGCACCGCCGCTGCCGCAGATAGACCGGATCGTGGTCGACAAGTCAGAGCGGCGGATGGAACTGTATGCCGATGGCGCGCTGGTTCACATCATCCACGGAATCCAGCTGGGCGACGAGCCAATTGGCGCCAAGCAATTCCAAGGCGATGAGCGCACGCCCGAAGGGCGCTTCACCATCGACTACGGCAACCCCAACAGCGCCTATCATCTTTCGCTTCACATCGATTACCCCCGCATCGCCGATACCGCTTTTGCCCGATCGAAAGGCCGCAACCCGGGAGGACAGATTTTCATCCATGGCCAGCCCAACAGCCTGCCCGCCGGCCGTATTCCCGGTGACTGGACCGACGGGTGCATCGCCGTTTCCAACGACGAGATCGAGGCGCTGTGGCAGGCAGTGGCTGATGGTACTCCAATTGATATCAACGCGTAACGCATCCGAATTCTTGACATAATCCCTTTTTGTTCTACTTCTGTTCAAAGAAATGGAGTCGATAATCATGGGGCAAGCCAATTTCGCGTATTCCTCTGCCGCGCATGATGCGGCTGGATCGCCGTTGACGCTAAGCCTGTTTGCCGACCGGTCCCATATTGCAGCAATTGTCCGCGAGGATGCCGAAGCAGCAGGGTTGCGAATAGCTGCAGGCGGTACCTTGTCGGAATTACTTGATGATGAGGCACGGGCGCTGGGTGACGTGATCCTGGTTGATTGTCCGCAGCCCGATGCAGCGGGATTGGCTGCCTTGGCGCGAATTGACATGCGCGCCGCCAATACCGGTGCGCAGCTTATCGTGTCGACTTCAGTAGCAGCCCTGGACGATGTATTTGGCTGTCTTGACCAGTCGAGCCCGCAGATACTGGTCGATCCCAGCCGGGCAGATCGGGTTATTGCACTCGGCCGGGTCCTGGGGCAGGTTTCGGCCCTGCGCCTGCGTGAATTGAGCGAGGAAGACCGTCTAGTCCTGCTCCGCCTTACCGAACAGGTTGGGCAGATAGCCCAGCGACTTGACCGGCTGGAAGGACCGTTAGCGGCGCCTGAACGGGATGGAGCATTCCGCTTTGAAAGTCCGCGCCCGGCCTTTGCTGCGGCAGAACCCGAGATTGAGGACCGGCTGCTGCGCGCTGCGCGCCCGGCGCTGCCTGATCCGCGGCTGGTCCGGCGGATTATTAGACAGCGCCAGCTGCGCGCTCGCTTCTTTGATGGTGACCTGTTCGGTGATCCGGCATGGGACATGCTGCTTGATCTGACGGCCGCCCGGGTGGAACATACCCGCGTATCGGTCACCAGCCTTTGCATCGCCAGCGGCGTTCCGCCGACCACCGCGCTGCGCTGGATCGGCCAGATGATCGACGCCGGCCTGTTTGCGCGGGTAGAGGATGACAGCGACCGCCGCCGTGCCTTCATCACGCTGACCGACAAGGCGGCAGATGCCATGGCGCGATATTTTGCCGATCTGGGCGCCAATGCGGCACGAATAGTCTGAGCGTATAACGTCACAGCAGATTGACGCGCGCGGATCACAGGCTAAAAGCGCGCTTCCCGTGATGGGGCGCTTAGCTCAGTTGGTAGAGCATCTCGTTTACACCGAGAGGGTCGGCGGTTCGAGCCCGTCAGCGCCCACCACCGGAACCGGTTGCCGTAACAGCAGCCCAATCTCTTATCCTTGTGGCGGCTTGCCTTTCCACGGTCCCTTTTTGCGGAACGGCTTGGCACCGGATCCTGCAGCATTGCTGCGGGATCCGGCGAAATCCTTGCCGCGGTGCGCCGGCTTGGCGTGATGGGGCGACTTGCCGGTGGGTGCGACAGGCCGTGCGTGACCCTGCTTTCGCGCGGCGCGGGCTTCTTCGCGCGGGGCGCCTTCGCTGGGAGTGATCTCCACGCCGTCGTCTTCTTCGGCAGTCCGGTGCACAGCGTCCAGGAACCGTGCCGCAACGGGTCCGGCGATTTCAAAAAACGTTTCGTTGGCGGCAAGGCGAATCGCGCCAATGTCGGTTCGGCTGACATGGCCGCGGCGGCACAGCAGCGGCAGGATCCAGCGCGCATCGGCGTTCTGCCTCCGGCCAACGTTCAGCCGGAACCAGGCGCTGCCTTCAAAACCGGGGCGCGGTCCGCGCGGGGGCGGCGCATCGCTGGCCAGCAAATCCTCGGGCACCGGCATCCGCGCGCGGTGGGCGTGAACCAGCGCAGCGGCGATCTCCTCGGCGCTCTTTTCTGCCATCAACTTGGCTGCAAGGTCGCGATCCTCGTCCGTCACCTCGATCGGAGCGAGCAGTGTGGTCATCAAACGCTCGGCGTCGGCCGCGCGAATATCGGCGGCGGATGGCACAGCGACCCATTGGGCAGAAACGCTTGCGCCGCGCAGCATGCCTTCAACCCGGCGGCGGCGGGGGTAGGGGACCAGCAGGATTGCGGTGCCTTTTTTTCCCGCACGGCCCGTTCGGCCCGATCGGTGCTGCAGCGTTTCGGCATCACGCGGGATTTCGACATGGACCACCAGCGACAGGCTGGGCAGATCGATGCCGCGGGCGGCAACGTCGGTTGCCACGCAGACCCGCGCTCGCTGGTCACGCAGCGCCTGCAACGCCTGATTGCGCTCGTTCTGGCTGTGCTCACCCGACAACGCAACGGCGGTAAAGCCGCGCTCGGTCAGACTGGCGTGCAGATGGCGGACGTTGTCGCGCGTGGCGCAGAACAGCATCGCCGTTTCGGCCTCGTGATAGCGCAGCAGGTTGACCACGGCGTTTTCGATGTCGGCCGGCGCGATCGCCATGGCCTGGTACGTAATATCACCGTGCCCACGTTCCGAAGCGACGGTTGATATGCGCAGCGCGTCTCGCTGATAGCGCTTTGCCAGCGCCACAATAGGCTTGGGCATCGTGGCGGAAAAAAGCAGCGTGCGGCGGCCGTCAGGCGTCGCATCGAGCAGCTCCTCCAGATCCTCGCGGAAGCCCATGTCGAGCATCTCGTCCGCTTCATCGAGCACGGCGACGGCCAGTTCACGCAGGTCAAGCGCCCCACGTTCCAGATGATCACGCAGACGCCCCGGTGTGCCGACCACGATCTGCGCACCGTAGCCGAGCGCGCGGCGTTCCTTTGATGGGTCCATCCCGCCGACACAAGTGGCAACCCGCGTTCCGGTCGGGCCGAACAACCAAATCAGTTCGCGGCTGACCTGCAGGGCCAGTTCACGCGTAGGGGCTATGATCAGCGCGCGGGGCGCTGCGGCTGGCGCTGCTCGGCCTTCGCCGTCCAGTATCTCGGGCGCCATGGCAAGGCCGAAAGCCACCGTCTTGCCTGATCCGGTCTGTGCCGAAACGATCAGGTCGCGGCCACTCGCCTCGTCCTCGAGCACGGCGGCCTGGACGGGAGTGGGATCGCTATATCCACGCGTGGCAAGCGCTTCCTGAAGAAGCGTGAAGGGAGTGTGAAAGGTCATGTTCTCGTGCTTGGCTGGGGCGGCATTGAAGACCGCTGGCGGACACCGGGTCCGTCGTTCAGCGGCCCCGCTAGGCGTTTACGGCGCGCGGCACAATGGCAATCGGGAAAATGGCCGAATTGCAGGCACTTTAGTGCTCGCCAGCACCGCGCAGCTCCGCAAATCAATATTGTGATCTTGACGATTATAAGCATAGTTATTATATGGCCGGTATGGAAAGCCTCGGTTCGCTTATCGCAGATACCTCGCGCATGATGCGGCGTTCGTTTGACGGCCGCGCCCGCTCGATCGGCGTGACGCGCCCGCAATGGCAGGTTCTTGTCACACTTGCGCGGCATGAAGGCATCAACCAGGGCGGTCTGGCCGAGCAGCTGGATGTGGAGCCGATCACAGTATGCCGGATGGTCGACCGGTTGCAGGATGCCGGGCTGGTCGAGAGGCGCGCAGATGCGGCGGACCGCCGGTCCTGGCGCCTGCACTTGACCGACCGGGCCCACAGTCTGCTCGAACAGTTGCGCCCGATGGCCCAAGCGATGATGGACGACGCGATGGAGGGAATTGAGCCTGATGAGCGCATCCGGTTGATCGCGATGCTGGAACAGGTGCGGCACAATCTTTCGCGAAAACTCACTGAACAGGCTGCAGCTAATGGCTGATCGTGATCCCGAAATTATCCTTGAAAATGCGGTGCCTGTGAACGCACCGGAAGATCAGGCATCCGCTTTCAAGCCGGCCAAGGCAACTGGCCGCTGGCGTCGCGCCGCCTTGATGGGGATCGTCCCGTTGCTCGCCATCGGCGGCGGGCTGACCTATTGGTATACTCTGCAAGGCAAGGTTTCCACCGACAATGCCTATGTCCAGCAGGACAAGGTTTCGGTCAGCGCCGAAGTCGGCGGTAAAATCGTGACAGTGGCGGTAAGGGAAGGGCAACTGGTCAAAGCCGGCGACGTGCTGTTCGTGGTCGATCAGGAACCTTACACTATACAAGTTGCTCAGGCGGACGCGGCAATCGCCAGTGCCCAGGCTAACGCGACAGCGCTGGCCAACAGTTCGGCACTGTCCGGCGCCGATATTGGTGCGGCGAGCGAAGATATCGGGTTTGCACAGGCCAACTACGACCGTCAGCGCGCGCTTTGGCAGCGCGGATTCACCACCAAGGCTGATTTCGAGGCCGCCCAGCATCAGGTGTCGCAAGCGCGCGAAGAACTGCGGCTAGCGCAAGCCAAGCAGAATGAAGCGCGGGCAAAGCTGGCCACCGGCTCGCAGGTTCCAGGCGTGCTGCCAGCCGTCGCCGCAGCGCAAGCCCAGCGCCGCGCGGCCGAACTGAACCTCAAGCGGACAGTGGTTCGCGCGCCGCTTGCGGGGCGGATTTCGCAGGCCGACCGGCTGCAAATCGGTCAGGAAATCATTACCGGTTTGCCCGTCGTGACAATCGTGGCCAGCGCACAAAGCTATGTCGAAGCCAATTTCAAGGAAACGGATCTGGCCGATATGATGCCCGGTCAACCCGCCACGATTGCGCTTGACGCCTATCCCGGGGTCAAGCTGAAAGGGCACGTCGCATCGATCGGTGCAGGGACCGGCAGCGAGTTTTCGGTGTTGCCTGCCCAGAATGCGACCGGCAACTGGGTCAAGGTGACCCAGCGCGTTCCGGTGCGCATCGCGATTGACGAACGCAGCCCACGCCAGCTGCTGGCCGGCCTTTCAAGCCACATCACCGTCTATACTGACGGCAATCAGCACTAGGCCGGGCGCCGTGGCATCGCAGGCCGCCGGACCGATTACCGGCGCTGGATCTGCCGGCCCGCAGGCTGCCGCAGCCGCAGCGCCAGACGTCGCTGCGTTGCAGGTCCGCAATCCCTATCTGGTTGTAATCGGGGTGATGACCGCATCGCTCCTCCAGATCCTCGACACCACGATTGCCAACGTCGCTATCCCGCACATGCAAGCCGCATTGGGAGCGACACCTGACGAAATCAGCTGGGTCTTGACCAGCTATATCGTGGCCAGCGCGGTCGCGATTCCGACGACGGGCTGGATTTCCGACCAGATCGGGTCGCGCCGCTTGTTCATCGTGTCGACGGCTGCCTTTGTCCTGTCTTCGATGTTGTGCGGCATGGCGCAGAATATAACGCAGATGGTCCTTTTTCGAACGTTGCAGGGGATCAGCGGCGCGTTCATTTCGCCGCTCAGCCAGACCGCCATGCTTGATGTGAACAAGCCGTCGCGGCAGGCGCAGATGATGGCTATTTGGGGAATGGGCCTGATGGCTGGGCCAATCCTTGGCCCAATTATCGGCGGCTGGCTTACCGAAAACTGGAACTGGCGCTGGGTATTCTATGTCAATGTGCCGCTTGGCGCCGTGGCTCTGCTGATCATGATCGCGGAATTGCCGTCCCGGCCAATCGTCAAGCGCCGGTTTGATCTGTTCGGCTTTTCGATGATCGCCGTTGCCATCAGTGCGCTGCAGTTAATGCTCGATCGCGGCAACCACGTCGACTGGTTCAATTCTGCCGAGATATGGATTTACGCGATTGCGATTGTAAGCGCGGTGTGGATGGGCGGCGTTCACTTTATCAGCAGCAAGAAACCGACCCTGTTCAGTTCCGAATTGTTTGCCAGCCGGTCGTTCGTGGTGGCGTTTGGTTTTATGTTTGCCATGGGCGTGGTGATGTTTGCAACCATGGCACTACTGCCACCGATGTTGCAACGTCTGTTCGGCTATTCGGTTATCGGAACCGGCTGGGTGCTGATGCCGCGCGGAGTCGGGACATTGATTTCGATGCAGATTTCGGGAATCCTGATTCGGCGCGGATTTGATATCCGATTGATGGTCATTTGCGGCTTTACCTTGGCGGCAGTGTCGTTCTGGCAAATGTCAGGGTGGTCGCTGGGCGTCGATCAAACGAAGATCGTGATCAGCGGTTTTCTTCAAGGCCTGGGTATCGGCATGCTGTTCATGCCGATCAATACCAGCGCCTTTGCCAGCATTTCGCCCCGGCTGCGAACCGATGGCGCAAGCCTGCTCAATCTGTCGCGTTCGCTCGGGGCTTCGGTTGGTATCGCGGTGACTACGGTTCTGTTGGCCCGCAACATCCAGACGGGCCATTCGGACCTTTCCTCGCATGTCACTGCTTCGATGACGGCCCTTATCGATTTTTCGACCATAGATCGGTTCCAGCAACTGGGATCTGCCGCGCTGTCTGCAATTGACGCTGAAATCAACCGGCAGGCTGCGATGATCGGCTACATCGACAACTTCTATCTGATGATGTGGATGAGCATGCTGGTCATGCCGTTTGCCCTGCTGCTGCAGAAGCCATCACAGCAGGTCAAGCCAGACCCGGCGGACCTGGGTCACTAAACGGAAATGTCTTCCAGCGCTTCGCTGGCCCCAAGCCAAACGAGTTCCGCGGCCTCGATTTTCGTTTCAATGTCCGCGCGGCGCTTCATCAGGTCAGTCATAGTCAGTTTGGCCAGGGCCGGTTCCGCTCCGTTGGGATCAAACATTGCGTGATCGACCGCGCTGCGCTGGTTTTGCAAACGTTCCAGCTCGGCCTCGGCCGCGCGGGCGGCTTTGCGCAGCTCCTGTCCGCGCTCGCGCGCTTCGGCAGCGGCTTTGCGCTGATCCTTCTTGTTGACACCCCGGCTGGCTTCATCCTTGCGGCCGCCTTGCGGATCCTTGGCGAGTACGAAGCTGATGTAATCGTCAATAGCCCCGTCGAACTCTTTGGCAGTTCCGCTATCGACCAGCACCAGCCGGTCAGCAGTCATTTCCAGCATATGCCGATCGTGACTGACGATTACCACCGCGCCGGAATAGGCGTTGAGCGCTTGTATCAGCGCTTCACGAGCGTCGACGTCCAGGTGGTTGGTCGGCTCGTCCAGGATCAGCATGTGCGGTGCCTCGCGCGTGATCAGCGCCAGCGCCAGGCGCGCGCGCTCTCCGCCGGAAAGTTTGCCGACCTCGGTTGTCGCTTTGGCGCCCGAAAAGCCGAACCGTCCTAATTGCGCCCGCACTGCGCCCGGGGTCGCGCCTTTCATCAACACCGTCATGTGCTGCAGCGGTGTTTCTGCGCGGTCGAGCTCCTCCACCTGATATTGCGTGAAGTAACCTACCCGCATCTTGCCGCTGGCGTTCATTGCCCCGGCCATCGGTGTCAGTTGCGCTGCCAGCAAGCGGGCCAGCGTGGTCTTGCCGTTGCCGTTGCGGCCCAGCAGCGCGATCCGGTCATCGGGATCAAGCCGCAGGTTGAGGCGGCTGAGCACCGGTTCCTCACTGTATCCAACTGCCGCCAGATCCAGCGTGATCAGCGGCGGACGCAGTTCATCGGGGTTGGGAAAGTCGAAGCTGAGCGAAGGATCGTCGATCATTTCGGCAATCGGCTGCAGTTTCGCCAAGGCCTTGGCTCGTGACTGTGCCTGCTTGGCGGTCGATGCGCGAGCCGAATTGCGCGCGACATAGTCCTGCAGGCGTTCCCGTTCGGCCTGCTGCTTGACCCGCGCCGAGGCTAGCTGTGCCTGCCGTTCCGCTCGTTGCCGCTCAAACGCATCATAGCCGCCGGGGTACAGGGTCAGCTTGCCTTGTGACAGGTGCAAGATGTGATCGACCACGTTGTTGAGGAAGTCGCGTTCGTGGCTGACCAGCAGGATCGTGGCCGGATAGGTGCGCAGGAAATCCTCCAGCCACAGTACCGCTTCAAGATCGAGGTGGTTGGAAGGTTCGTCGAGCAGCAGCAGATCGGGCTGCGAGAACAACAACGATGCCAGCGCAACACGCATTCTCCAGCCGCCCGAGAAGCTGTCAAGCGGGCGGTGCTGGGCTGCTTCGTCAAAACCCAGACCGACCAAAATCCGGGCGGCGCGGCTTGGGGCGGAATGGGCGTCTATCGCGATCAAACGTTCGTGGATTTCTCCCAGGTGGTGCGCATCGGCGCAGTCTTCGCTTTCCGCCATGAGCGCAGCGCGCTCGGTATCGGCCGCCAGCACCGTTTCAAACGGCGTCGCCAAGCCAGCCGGGGCTTCCTGCGCGATATAGCCAAGGCGGCTGCCGCGCGGCATGGCTACGGTGCCGTTGTCTGCCTCAAGCATTCCGGCGATGACGCGCACCAGCGTGGACTTGCCCGCACCATTGCGACCAATTAGCCCGATACGTCCGCGCGGCGGCAGTTTTGCGGTCGCGTCGTCTATGATGGTGCGTCCGCCAAGGCGCACTGTGACACCGGTAAGATTGAGCATGGCGCGCCGCCTAGCAGGCCTGAAGGCTGAGCGGTAGGGTCCGCGCACATGACAATTGGCATACCCGGCGCTATTGGCGCCCGGTGCCAATTACCCAGCCTCTTTCCGAACCGCTTGTCGTGGCGGCGCTTTATCGCTTTACGCGCCTGGCAGATTGTACGGCCATGCGCGCGCCGCTGCTCGATGCGTGCCGGCAGAACGGGGTAAAGGGCACGCTGCTGTTGGCCCATGAGGGCATCAATGGGACGATCGCGGGAAACGCCCAGGGCGTTGCTGCCGTACTTGGCCACATTCGTGGACTTCAGGGCTGCGCAGATGTTGACGTCAAGTTTGCCGCGGCTGAAACCATGCCTTTCCACCGCCTGAAGGTGCGTGTGAAACGCGAAATCGTCACGATGGGCCAGCCGGATATCGACCCTGTCGCCAGCGTCGGCACTTATGTTGATCCACACGATTGGAACGCGTTGATCGCCGATCCCGATACAGTGGTTATAGATACCCGCAACCGATACGAGGTGATGGCCGGAACCTTTGCCGGGGCAGTCGATCCTGGTACCACAACGTTTCGCGATTTTCCCGACTGGTTCAATCGCGAAGGCCACCGCTTGGTAAGCGCTGGCAAGCGGGTTGCGATGTTTTGCACCGGCGGCATTCGCTGCGAAAAGTCGACCGCCTTCTTGAAACAGGAAGGAATTGCCGAGGTCTATCACCTCAAGGGCGGAATCCTGAGATATCTGGAAGAAGTGCCGGCGCAGGAAAGCCTCTGGCGCGGCGAATGTTTCGTTTTCGACGAGCGGGTGACAGTCGGTCATGGCCTTGTCCAGGGTACCCACGCGCTGTGCCGCGCTTGCCGCCGCCCGGTCAGTGCGGCCGACCAGCAATCTCCGCATTTTGAAGAAGGGATCAGTTGCCCCGCTTGCCACGCCGAGCGGAGCGACGAACAGCGCGCTTCGTACCGCGAACGCCACCGCCAGGAACAGCTCGCCGCGGCGCGAGGAGAGGCGCATGTCGGCGCTAGGTGGGAAGACAATTGACACCTGCCCCTGCGGACAGGCTGAAAACGGTGTGACTGCGTCTTAGGCCAGCAATGTGAGCGGTAACCTGATCCTGATTCTGGGCGACCAGCTCAGCCCCGAGCTTTCTTCGCTGCGCCAGGGTGACCGCATGGCAGACCGGGTACTGATGGCCGAAGTCATGGCCGAGGCAACTTATGTCGCCCATCACAAGAAAAAGATCGCCTTCGTATTTTCAGCGATGCGCCACTTCGCCCAGGATCTGCGTGATGACGGTTGGCGGGTTGACTATGTTGCCTTGGACGATCCCGGCAATACCGGCACATTGCGCGGAGAGGTCGAGCGCGCCCTGGCAAGCGGCGGGATCGACAGGGTTCTGGTGACTGAGCCTGGCGAATGGCGTTTGCTGGACGAAATGAGCCGTTGGCCCGGTACCGATCTGATTGCCGATGACCGTTTTATCGCCGACCGTCATGGCTTCGTTCGCTGGGCCGAAGAGCGCAAAACGCTGCGCATGGAGCATTTCTACCGGCTGATGCGGCGCAAGACCGGGTTGCTCATGGAAGGCGACCAGCCTGCCGGGGGGCGCTGGAACTTTGACGCTGATAACCGCAAGCCGCCAGCGCCCGATATGGAGGTGCCTGCGCCGCCGCGATTTGCTCCCGATGAAGTTACGCAAGCCGTGCTTGACCTGGTGGCTAAGCGCTTCCCCGAAAATTTCGGAACGCTTGAACCGTTCGGGTTCGCTGTCACCCGCGCTGACGCAGAAGCGGCGCTGGATCATTTCATCGAACATGCCTTGCCGCATTTCGGTGCTTACCAGGATGCGATGGTTGGAGGGCAACCGTTTCTGTTTCACGCGGTTGTTTCACCCTATCTGAACGCAGGTCTGCTCGATCCGCTGGAAATATGCCGCCGCGTGGAAACGGCGTGGCAGGGTGGCTGGGTGCCGCTGAACAGTGCCGAGGGCTTCATCCGCCAGATCATCGGCTGGCGCGAGTTTGTTCGCGCGATCTACTGGTGGAAGATGCCCGGATATGAAAGGTCGAACGTTCTTGACGCGTCGCGGCCGCTGCCGTGGTTCTATTGGTCGGGGCAGACCGACATGGCCTGTGTCAGCGCCTGTGTGAACCAGACCCGCGATGAAGCCTATGCTCATCACATCCAGCGCCTGATGGTGACGGGAAACTTTGCCCTGCTGGCCGGAGTTGACCCCCATGCACTGCACGAATGGTATCTGGCAGTCTATGCCGATGCCTATGAATGGGTGGAACTGCCCAATACTGTCGGCATGAGCCAGTACGCTGACGGGGGCCTTCTGGCTAGCAAGCCCTATGTGGCAAGCGGAGCCTATATTGACCGGATGAGCGACTATTGTGGTTCTTGCCGGTTCAAGGTCAAGGCCAAGTCGGGACCTGACGCATGCCCGTTCAACCTGCTTTATTGGGATTTCATCGCCCGTCACCGAACACGGCTGGCGGGTAATCCGCGCATGGGGCAGATGGTGGCGACATGGGACCGGTTTTCTCCCGACCGACAACAACAGGTGCGCCGCGAAGCAGGCGCATTCCTGGCGACATTGGATCAGTAAGGCAGACGTGATCCGTCCCAGCTGAACAGGCCGCCGCTGTCGCGTGGTTCCAGCCCTTCGATCACATCCATAAGCTGGGCTGCAGCGCGCTCGGCAGCGAACAAGGCATCGGGTGCCATGCCCCGGCTGAACGGGGCGGACAGCGCGCTTGCCACTGTGCCGGGGTGCAGTGCGGCCACCACCGCCAGGGGATGCGTGCGTGAAAGCTCGATCGCGAAGGTCTTTATCAGCATATTGAGCGCAGCTTTGCTGGCCCGGTAACTGTGCCATCCGCCAAGGCGGTTGTCGCTGATCGATCCTACCTTGGCTGACAGGGCGGCAAAGACAGCTCTTCGTTCGCGCGGCAAGTGCGGCAATACATGCTTGGCAATGAGGGCCGGCCCGACGGTGTTTATCGCCAGCACCTGCTCCATGGCGGCCGGGTCGATTGCGCGCGCACTCTTTTCGGGCTGCAGCGCTAACCCGTCATCGTGAAGCACGCCTGTTGCAATTGCGACCAGGGTCGGCGGGGATGACAGCGCGGCCACTGCAGCAGCGATCGACCGCTCATCGCCCAATTCGAACCGGAACGCACTTACCCCCGGCGGCAGTTCCTCAAGATTGCGGCGCGCACCGGCATGGATTTGCGAATAGCGCCCACTTGCCGCCAGGTTTGCCACCAGCGCCGCACCGATGCCGCCGCTTGCGCCAAAAACGACTGCGACCTCAGGCAACGTCTTTCGCAGCCTGTTTGGGCGCCAGTTCCGCCGCAATGCGTTCACCTAGCGCGGTCCCTGATTGCCACGCCCCGGCGATCGTCGCATCGATGCACCAGTCGCCGCAAGCTCCAAGGTGCAGCCGTTCGTTCCATAACGTGCGTCCCGCTGTCCCATGCGGCCTGGCAAAACGCCAGCGGTGGGCTTTCAGGAAGGTTGGTTCTGGCAAGGAAATTCCGGCCTCTGCTGCAAACAGGGCAAGCAGCTGCGTTGCGACGTCCTCCCGGGCTTCTTCAAGGTTTTGGCGCGACCATTCAGGACCGGCCTCCAAAACCCAGCATTCAGCTGAACCGCGCCGAGGCTTCGAAGTGTTGCGCGCTGCCCAGATCACACCGTCCCTGTCACCGATCGTCACCGGAACATTTGGCAACGGCTCGCCAAATCCGACCATGGCGGTCCAGCAAGGCGCCGAGCGGACCGCCGCGGCTTCGCGGGCAAGGACCAGGTCGTGCAGCGACAGAAGCGGCGCCGCCTGCTCCGCCGGAGTGGCAATCACGACAGCATCATACGGACCAGATGCAAAATCCGCCCCGCGCACAAACCAGCCACCGGGCCGGCGCTCGATTTGCTGGACCGCTGCGCCAAAGGTCACGTCATGTCCGTTGCACAGCGCGGCAACCAGGCTCTGCATGTGCGGAACAGGGACAAAGCTGTGTTCAGGACCGCCATGCCACGGCGCAACCAACCCGGCGCCAATCCAGTCATTCAGTGCGGCAGAAAAAGGTTCTTGCGGGTTTTCGATGAACTGCGCGCCGAAATCCCACTCCATATCATCGATTACCAGAGTGGAGAGGCGCCCGCCCGGCCTGTTCCCCTTGTCGAACAGTGCCGTCTTCAGTCCCCGATCAGCGAGCCGCGATGCGCAGGATAGCCCGGCGATTCCCGCTCCGACAATGGCAACCTGCATGCGCACATCCTGTAATCAAGGAAGGTCCGGCCGCCCTGAGGACAGGAGGGGGAGGCATCACGCACGGCGGCCGGTAGAGATGGTCTAGGCTTACCGCCCGCAACCTGCGATATGACCATTTGGGCAGGAAACATTTTCAGGACGTAAAGCGCGATGTCACCCGAAGATCTCATTGCAAACAGCCATGTTGCCGCCGTGGTGAGTGATCCCACGCTGCCCGACAATCCGATAATTGCCTGCAACACCGCGTTCATGCAGCTGACCGGCTATGACCGCGACGAAATAGTGGGTCGCAATTGCCGGTTTCTGCGTGGCGAAGGAACCGAACCCGAACAAACACTGATGTTGCGCGAAGCCGTGGCGGCGCGGCGTCCGGCAATGGTCGAGCTGATCAACTATCGCAAAGACGGCTCGGCCTTTCGCAACGCCGTTATGATAGCCCCGTTATTCGATGACGGAGGCGAGCTGCTTTATTTTCTTGGCTCGCAAATGGAAATCGATGCCGAAGGAGCGAGCAGGCATGACCGTGCACGTGACCAGATCGCGGGATTAACTCGCCGCCAGCAGCAAATCCTAGAAGCGCTGTCGAAGGGGCGTCTCAACAAGCAGATCGCCTGGGAACTTGGTCTGACGGAACGAACGATCAAAATGCACCGTGCTGCGCTGCTTAGGGCACTTGGTGTGCGCACGGTGGCCGAAGCAATCCGCATCGCAATCGAGGCGGGGTATTAGGCTGCGGATCGGTCATCACGGTCAGTGTAGCTGACTTCGCACTTAGTGCATCCGGCTGACGGCGAAGCGGGCCAGATCGCGCAGCGGACTTGCCTTTGGTCCGAACATGTCGAGCGCTTCGTGACAGGCATTTTCCAATTGGCTGGCCTGCTTGGCCGCGCCTTCCAACCCCAGCAAAGCGGTCGCGCTCTTGCGGCCGGCATCGCCATCCTTGCGCAGCGCCTTGCCGACAACCGCCGTATCGCCAATTGAATCCAGCATGTCATCGCGGATCTGGAAGACGAGGCCCAAGTTCTCGGCAAAGCGCAGCAGCCGGCTGCGTTCCTCTGCGGAACAACTGCCAAGCATGGCCCCGGCTTCGACTGCAAAGCGGATAAGCGCCCCGGTCTTGCGCGATTCGCATTCGAACAGGTCCTGCTTGGTTGGCGCAGCAGGCGGATACAGATCCATCATCTGGCCGCCGGCGAGGCCGTCCTGACCGACCGCGCGGGCCAGCGCCAGCACCAGGTTGGCGCGCACCGCTGGATCGGCGTGCGTTGCTTCGTCTGCCAGCATTTCAAAGCCCAGCGCGATCAGCGCATCGCCAGCCAGCACGGCAGTCGCCTCGTCAAACTTGCGGTGTAACGTGGGGCGGCCGCGGCGAAGATCATCGTCGTCCATACAAGGCAGATCATCATGCACCAGCGACTGCGCGTGGATGCACTCTATCGCCGCACCGACCCGCAGCGCCTGGGGATATGCCCCCCCGCACAGGTCGGCCACTGCGGCAACCAGCAAGGCGCGGAACCGCTTGCCGCCGCCTATCGTGGCATAGCGCATCGCTTCAGCCAGTCGGCGATCGCGCCCGCGCGCGGCACCTATCGCCGAGTCCAGCTCGTTATCGATGGCGCGGCGCAAGCCTGACAGACGATCTTCGAGCGATCCTGTCACGGCTTTTTCATCAATGGGATCAAGGGAAACAGCGCGGAAGCGCACGCGCTCGGCCTCTCCGTCGCATTCCTCGATCGCAAAACCAAGCGCTGCCAAGGCTTCACAAACGCCCGTGACCGCCGCTTCAGGGGTTGAAGCAGCTGCTGTCACCCCGATAGTCCCAGCGTAGTCCGCAGCATCGGCGGGCAAATTGGCAGCACTGGCAATCAACCGCGCGTCCGGACATCCTGCAGCCTGTGCCACCTCGACCAGGCGGCGGGCGTTGGACGATATTGTATCGCCCACTACCAGCACCAGGTCGCACCGCGGTGCGATAGCCTCTATCGCTTGCTGGCGGTTGGTTGTGGCATAGCAGATGTCGCTTGAACGCGGGCCGACAACATCGCGATAGCGTGCCGTGATTGCGGCAATCATGCCTTCGGCCTCTCGCATCGCGAAAGTGGTCTGCACGGCATAGGCAACAGCGGTATTGGGGGCGAGCTCAAGCGTGTCGAGATCGTCGGGGCGGTTGACGACCGAAACCACACCAGCGGGTACTTGGCCCAGCGTGCCGACCACTTCGGGATGGCCCAGATGGCCAATTAGCAGGACATGCCGCCCAGCGCGGTACCACGCTTCGACTTCAGCATGCACTTTGGAAACCAGCGGGCAGATCGCATCGACCAGACGCAGTTGCCGAGCCTGCGCAGCCACCTTTACCGAACGCGCGCTGCCATGCGCCGACAGTATGGCAACAGCGCCTTCGGGAATCTCGTTCACGTCCTGAACAAACACTGCGCCCTTGCGTTCAAGCTCTTCCACTACGGCACGGTTGTGTACAATTGCGCGCCTGACATAAACCGGAGCACCGGCCCGTTGCAGCGCCTGTTCGACCGTATCGATTGCGCGCTGTACGCCCGCACAAAATCCGCGCGGGTTAGCCAGTAGTACGCGCCGGGACCCGCTAATTTGCTTGTCGCCGTGACCTTGGGTGTTACAGCGTGACGCCATGCTTATCCTTCACGTCCCCGTATTGCGCCGCGACCTGCAGCGGAGCCAGCCGCCCATTGGGACATGTTGTTTGCACCCTGTTGCCGCATAAGTGCAAGCAATGACTGCAAAACAGACCGCCATTGTAATTGGTTCCGGATTCGGCGGGCTGGCTCTTGCCATCCGGCTGCAAAGCGCGGGCATCGCAACGACAATTGTCGAAGCCCGCGACCGTCCGGGTGGACGCGCCTATGTCTGGAAACAGGACGGCTATACATTTGACGCTGGACCCACGGTGATAACCGATCCGGCCTGCCTGGAAGAATTGTGGGCGCTGTCGGGCAGCCGCATGGCCGATGATGTTACCCTGTTGCCGGTCCATCCGTTCTACCGATTGATCTGGAATGACGGAACGAAGTTTGATTATTCCAACGTCGATGCCGAACTTAATGCCGAAATCGCCAAGCTCGATCCGGCTGACATGGCTGGCTACGCGCGGTTCCTGGAATATTCGAAAGGCGTGTATGAGGAAGGCTATCTAAAGCTGGGAGCCGTGCCGTTCCTCGACTTCTCCCAGATGTTGAAAGCTGCGCCGGCACTGGCAAAATATCAAGCCTGGCGCTCGGTCTATTCAATCGTTTCAAGCTTCGTCAAAAACGACAAGCTGCGCCAGGCGCTGTCGTTTCATACCCTGCTGGTCGGCGGCAACCCGATGAACACCAGCAGCATATATACCCTTATTCACCGGCTCGAAAAACTGGGCGGGGTATGGTTTGCCAAGGGCGGGACCAATGAACTGGTCAATGGCATGGTTGCGTTGTTTGAGCGGCTTGGGGGTACGTTGATCCTTGGTGACAAGGTCTCACGCATTTCCCACACGGGCAAGCGCGTGACCGGCGTAGAAACGGCTGGCGGTAAGGTGCTGAGCGCCGACATGGTTGCGACCAACGGCGATCTGGTTCACAGCTACGGTCTGATTGAAGGGTCGGCCTATGCAGCGCGCAAGGTTCGCTCGCTTCACCGCAAGCGCTTTTCACCCAGTCTGTTCGTGGTCCATTTTGGGCTTAACGGCACGTTCCCCGGCATCGCCCATCATTCGATTTTGTTTTCCGATCGTTACGGTCCGTTGCTGAAAGACATATACAAGTCCGGCACTCTGGCGGATGACCCCTCGCTCTATCTTCACCACCCCAGCGCTACCGATAGTGGCATGGCACCTGCTGGCAAGTCGGCGTTCTATGCTCTTGCTCCTGTACCGCACATGGGCCGTGCGCCGGTTGACTGGGCGGTTGAGGGGCCGCGTTACCGCGATGTAGTGCTGGGCCGGATTCGCGATTTGCTGATCCCCGACCTCGATCAGCGCATGGACACCTGTTTTCACTACACACCGCAGGACTTCCATGACGATCTGGGCGCCCATCTGGGCAGTGCCTTCAGCCTTGAGCCGGTGCTGTGGCAAAGTGCCTGGTTCCGCGGCCACAACCGCGACGATCACTTTTCCAACCTGTATTTTGTAGGCGCGGGCACCCACCCAGGCGCGGGGATACCGGGCGTCGTGGGCAGCGCCAAGGCCACCGCCAGCCTGATCGTGTAATCGCAGGCAGAAGACGCTATAAAGCTACCATGCACCTTGTAACATTTGCCCTGATATTCCTGGCGACCATCGCCTTCATGGAAGTGTTCGCTTACGTGATGCACCGCTGGGTAATGCACGGCGTGGGCTGGTTCCTTCATGCCAGCCACCACCGCGCGCGAACCGGGCCGTTCGAATGGAATGACCTTTACGCAGTGATCTTTGCCGGACCGTCAATTGCGCTGCTGTGGATGGGTGTACGCGGCGGTTGGGGAGACTGGGCAGCCGCTGTTGGGGCGGGAATTGCCGGCTACGGCGCGATCTATTTCGGGTTTCACGACTGGATCGTGCATCAGCGGCTGCCCCACCGGATCGTGCCGCGCAGCGCTTATTTCAAACGGATCGTCCAGGCCCACCGCCTGCATCACGTAGTTGAAAGCAAACACGGGACAGTCAGTTTCGGGTTTTTGTGGGCGCCGCCGGTTGATCAGCTCAAGGCAGAACTGAAGGCATCGTCCGGGGCGCAGCTGCGTGAGCCTTCGCTGCAAGATTAGCGTGGGCGGATCCAAAGGCCGGTGCGCGGAGCAGGCTTTGGCTTGGTCAACCCGCGCAGCGCAGATTGCCCCAGCAAGGCGAGTTTACCTGCGCTGCTGACCCGCACCCGCTCGTCCCAGGCGGCCTCGCCCAGCGCCCAAACCTTCTCGCCGATTGCCCCATAAATCCCGTCTGCCGCCAATACCGCCAGGCGGGATCGGAACGGCAGGCGTGCCGCGCCCACCCGGGCTGATGCGCGATAGGGCCGGGCGCTATCAACCAGCCGCGCCGCAAGCCGGGCCACGGCGGGACGGTGATGGAGATCGATCAGATTTTCTTCGCTGAGTCCTTCGGTTGCCAGCCACTGCGCGGGAAGATAGCAGCGCCCTACCTTGGCATCGGGCACCACGTCGCGGGCAATGTTCGCGAGCTGAAAGGCCAGTCCAAGATCGCAGGCCCGGTCCAGCGTATCGTCATCATCCGGCGCTACGCCCATCACAATCGCCATCATGCAGCCGACCGATCCCGCCACGTAATAGCAATAGCGCATCAGGTCGTCTTCACTGGCCGGGCGCCAATCCGCTGCATCCAGCGCGAAACCTGCCAGATGATCGGCGATGTAGCGGCGCGGCATAGCGGTTTCGCGCGCGACCTGACGCAGCGCGGCAAAGGGAAGGGGCACGGGTGCATCACTGTCGAGCGCAGCCCAGGTCAGCGCATCCAACTGGCCATGCGTACCCGGATCGGGCACATCCGCCGTGGCGCCGTGGCCCAGTTCCTGTCCATCGGTCATGTCGTCGGCCGCGCGGCACCAGGCGTAAAGCAGCCAGGCCCTTTCGCGGGTTTTGGGCGCGAACAGGCGGCTCGCGGCAGCAAAGCTTTGCGATCCGCGTGCGATGGTGTCGCGGGCCGCGGCGACAAGGGTGGTGCGCTCGCTCATCGGCGCAGCAGCGCGCCCAGCGCGGCGCCCACTGGCACCGGCGGTTTTCCCGACAGGATGCGCAGCTTGTCTGCCGCTGTCGGGACGCCTCCGTAAAAGCGCGCGACCAGCGCGAACGGCAGCCGGTAGAAATGCTCAAACACCCGGTAACGCTCGGCCGGGGCGGCGGCATGAAAAAGCATGCGGTTAAGCACGCGGAAGAACCGCATCGATTGCCAGTGGCGCGCAAACAGCGCCCGGCTCCACTGCGCGAGCGATGCGCTGTCGAAAGGGCCGTTGCGCTGCGCAAGATCGACTGCGTTCTGCAGCGCAAGGCCGAACGAATAGCCGGTGGTGGCATGAAAAAACCCGCCGCGCATACCAAGCCGGGCGACGGGATCATCATCGGGCCAGAACGTGTCCGGATCCCCCCCGATCAGGATCGGCAAGACACCGTGTTCGCGCCGGACTTCTTTGCCCAGCAAACCGCGCTCATCGGCAAGGGTCCGGACCCGGTCCGATACGGCATTGATGTCAAGCTCCGGGCCGTCTGCATAATACGTATCTTCCACCAGCACGCGATCGGCCGCCATCGGCAGGACATAGACAAACCGGTATCCGTCGATTTGCGGAATGTCTGCATCCATTACCGTGGCACAGGCGGCATCGCCAGCGCGGGCGGCAAACTCGATCCCGACAAACTTCTGCCAGCCCAGTTCCAGCCCCGGCATCGGTCCGGTCGGTCCCCGGGCATCGATAACCCCGCTTGCGCGAATGCACTCACCCGATTTCAGCACCACTTGATCGACGTGAATTGCCGCGACCGCAGCGCCAGTTCGCCAAGAGCCTGCCGGTAGCCGGGTCCTTACCAGCCGGTCCAGATCGGCTGCCGTGACCGCGTTGTAGGCGAAATCGAAGGTTCGTTTGCGGCGCGGAAACCGCACGGTGTGCCGGGGCCAGCGCACGGGATTCAAGGCGGCGATCAGATCTTTCGCGGCGTCCGGCACATCGCTGTCGAAAAACGACCAGGTATGGTTGCCGCCAAAGGTTTCATCCGCTTCAAGCAGAAGAATTGGCACGTCGGGCCTTTGCTGGACCAGGCACAGTGCGGCAAGCGCGCCGGCCAGACCGCCGCCGACGATTATTACGGGCAACGCTATATTCATGGTTTTGCCCTAAACGAAGGACTTGAAAGTGCCTAGCCTCACCAAAGGGGCGGGGACACAACGGGATTTCAACGACTGTTGATTGGGCGATTTTGATGATGAAAACCGCACCGCGATACTTTCGGCTGGCCGCTCTGGCAGCTATTGCGGCCATCGCAGCGATGGTGCCAGGCTCTCCGGGTCTGGCTGGCAGCGCTTTGCCTCAGCACACTTCGCTGACCGTCACCATTACGGGCATCAAATCGTCCAAAGGCGTGATTCGTCTGGCGGTCTGCCCGCCACAGGCCGGATTTCCGGAATGCAAGGAACGGGTCGTCAGCACGTCTGATCTGACGATAACAAACGGCACGGCGCATACCGTGCTAACAGGCTTGGCCCCGGGCAGTTACGCTATCAGCGTTTTCCACGACGCCAACGCGAACGGCAAGCTGGATACCTTTGCGGGCATTCCGCGCGAAGGCTACGGGTTTTCGGCCAACCCGGGTTTCAAGCCGCGGGCACCCAGGTTCGACGAAGCCAAGATCGAACTGACGGGCAGTGAAGCCACCGAAATCAAGATGCGGTACATTCTGTAACCAGATCACCGTTTCGCGCGAAAAAGGGAATGCGGCGCAGTGCCGCGCCTTCCCCTTTGGCCCGTTGCCCCCCATATGGTGCAACGGTTAAGCCCGGAACGAGAGGTTCATGATGTCGCAGCCCATTGCCACCCGCCGCTGGATTATCGGCGCTGCTCTTGGCGGAGTTGGCGCGCTGGCGTTGTCGCAGCACCTGGCGGCAGGGCGCCCCGGTGCACCATACAAGCTGACCGATGCACAGTGGCGCCAGCGGCTCACCCCGGCTTCGTACAAGGTCCTTCGTCACGCTGATACCGAAGTGCCGGGGACCAGCCCGCTGCTGAAAGAGCATCGCGCTGGCGTGTTCCACTGCGCCGGCTGCAATTGGCCGCTCTATGATGCCAAGACCAAGTATGACAGCGGCACCGGTTGGCCCAGCTTTTGGCAGCCGCTGCCAAATGCTGTTGCCACGATGACCGATTTGGAAACCGGCTATCCCCGGACCGAAGTGCACTGCCGCAATTGCGGCGGGCATCTTGGCCATGTCTTTAACGATGGTCCTAAGCCCACCGGCAAGCGCTATTGCATGAACGGCCTGGCGCTGGCGTTTCGCGCCGCAGGGAAGGCGTGATGCGCGCTGCTGTGTGGATCGCAGTGGGTCTGGCCGCGGCTGCAGGCACGCTGGCCTTTGCCCCTCGCAACGAAGCTGCTCCGGTGACATCCGCGGTGCGGATTGCGCCGCCTCAAGCGATTGCTGAAAAAGGCCCTCAGGTGGCGGTCTTCGCGGGGGGCTGTTTCTGGGGAATGGAAGGGCTGTTCGAACACGTCAGAGGCGTGACCGGCGTGGTCAGCGGCTATGCTGGCGGCGCGAGCAGCACGGCTACGTATGACCAAGTGTCGGACGAAACGACCGGTCATGCCGAATCGGTTCGAATTTCGTATGATCCATCGCGCATTAGCTACGGCCAGTTGCTGCAGATATACTTCTATGCGGCGCATGATCCGACACAGCTCAACCGCCAGACGCCGGATACCGGGCCAAGCTATCGCTCAGCCATTTTCCCGCAATCCGCCCAGCAGCGGGCCACGGCGGCGGCCTATATCGCCGCGCTGAACAAGGCCGGCGCATTTCGGAAGCCGGTGGTCACCAGGATCGAAAACGGAGCGTTTTTCCCGGCCGAGCGTTATCATCAGGATTTCATGCGCCGCAATCCGCAGCATCCCTATATCACCACGTGGGACATGCCCAAGTTGGCCCGGTTCAAGGCAGCTTTCCCGGCAAGCTACGCGGCCACTTACTGAACGGTTTCGGCCAGCAGCGCAGCGGCCTTGTCGTTGTCCCATTCGCGCGGACCGATATAGCGCCACACTTCCTGCCCTTGCGCATCGTAATAGATTGATGTCGGCAGGATCGTTGTCTCGAAGAAGGTCGACCATTCCCCATCGGGATCGAGCCAAGGTTCCAGCAGCGGTGCCTTGGCTTTGAGGAAGGGGGCGACCGCATCCAGCTTGGCCATGTCCTGGCTGACGGTCACGATTTTCAGCCCCTGGCCGCGCGTTTCGGCGAGGCGGTTGAGCGCGGGCAGTTCGGCGACGCAAGGTGCGCACCAGGTCGCCCACAGGTTGATCAGCACCGGCTGACCCTTAAGACTCGCCAGCTTGAGTTCCTTGCCGGCTGCGTCCTTGATCAGAAAATCGGGCATCGCGCTGCCGCGGTGGGCGCGGTTTATTACTCCATCGAGTGAAGCGCTTGGCGCGGCGTCACTTGCTTGCGGTTGCGCCTGACCGCCGGTTTGCCTATCGCACCCCCCGATCAGAAGGGTACAGCCAAGGATTGCAGCGGTGAGCGAGCGAGAAGATAGCAACAGCGAATCCAATGCAATGTGGGGCGGCCGGTTTGCCGAGGGACCCTCGGCGATCATGCGCGAGATAAACGCCTCGATCCCCTTCGACAAGGCACTGTGGCACCAGGATATCCGCGCCAGCAAGGCGCATGTCGCGATGCTGGCTGCGCAGGGAATTGTGACGCAGGCCGATGCAGACGCGATTTCCGCCGGGCTGGACCAGGTGGCGGGCGAGTACGAAGCCAATGGCGTCCCTGAAAACTGGGACCTGGAAGACATCCACATGACTACCGAAAGCCGGCTGGCCGAACTGATTGGCGCTCCGGCCGGCAGGCTCCACACTGCGCGCAGCCGGAACGATCAGGTGGCGACTGATTTCAAGCTCTGGGTTCGTGAAGCCTGCGTGGCGGTCGACGCCGCTCTGGGCGCCTTGCAGGTCGTGCTGGTTACCCGTGCGCAGGAACACGCTGCCAGCATAATGCCGGGCTTTACCCATTTGCAGACCGCCCAGCCGGTCACCCTGGGTCACCATCTGATGGCCTACTACGAAATGATCGGACGGGATCGTTCTCGCTTCGTCGATGCGCACCGCCGCGCCAGCCAATGCCCGCTGGGTTCAGCAGCGCTGGCCGGAACGGGCTTTGCGATTGACCGCGATGTGACCGCCAAGGCCCTGGGTTTTGCCATGCCGACCCGCAATAGCCTGGATGCCGTATCGGACCGCGACTTCGCGCTCGACTACCTGATGGCAGCCACCCAGTGTGCGCTGCATCTGTCGCGGCTGGCTGAGGAACTGATCATCTGGGCCAGCCAGCCGTTCGGCTTCGTCGTCCTGCCCGACAGCCTTTCGACCGGCAGCTCGATCATGCCGCAGAAGAAGAACCCTGACGCAGCAGAACTGGTACGCGGACATTCTGGACGGATCGCAGGGTGTCTGACCAGCCTGATGATGACGATGAAGGGCCTGCCGCTGGCCTATTCGAAGGACATGCAGGACGACAAGCCCCCGGTGTTCGAGGCTGCGAGCCTGCTTACATTAAGCCTCGCTGCGATGACCGGGATGATTGATGGTGCGACTTTTCAGACCGAACGGATGCGCAACGCCGCAGAGCTTGGCTTTGCCACGGCGACCGATCTTGCCGACTGGCTGGTGCGTCAGGCCGACATCCCGTTTCGCGAAGCGCACCACATCACCGGTGCAGCGGTGAAGCTGGCGGAAAGCCGGGGCCTGGCTCTCGATGCCTTGCCGCTGGCGGATTTGCAGGTGATTGACGCGCGGATCGATCAGCGGGTCTTCGCCGTGCTGTCGGTTGATGCCTCGGTCGCCTCGCGCGCCAGCTATGGCGGAACGGCGCCCGAACAGGTAATGGCTCGAATCGCCGAGGCCCGCCGCGATCTCGGGCTGGAGTGATCTTATGAAGCGCCGTGTCCTGGTTATTGCCGTGCCGCTTGCTCTTGCTGCCTGCGGGCAAAGTGCGCCGCTAAAGCCTGCTGCAGGTCAGACGCTGCCGGTTGCAGCCTATGGCGCCGAGGCCCAGGCTGATGCTGAAACGCTGCTAAAACCCACACCTCAGGCTGCGCCGGAACGTAGTGTCGAGCTTCGAAAACGGTCGGAAGACCGCTCCGAAGACCCGTTCGACCTGCCCCCGCCAGAGTGAAAGCCTGATCCAAATGGACCATTTTGAATACCGCAACGGCGTGCTTCACGCCGAGGACCTGCCGCTGAGCGTGATTGCCGAACAGGTCGGCACTCCGGTTTATGTCTATTCGCGCGCGACCCTGGAACGCCATGCGCGCGTGTTCCGCGATGCGCTGTCAATCCTGCCGCGCGTTCATGTTGCCTTTGCGATCAAGGCGAACCCCAATCTTGCCGTGCTTAATGTGATGGCCCGCGAGGGGTTGGGCGCCGATGTCGTTTCGGGCGGAGAACTGGCGCGCGCACTGGCCGCGGGCATGCCGCCTGCCGACATTGTCTTTTCAGGCGTGGGCAAACAGCACCACGAAATGATTCTGGGGTTGGAAGCCGGGATCGGCCAATTCAACCTCGAAAGCGAGGAAGAGGGGGTCGAGTTGTCGGCGCTTGCGGCCAAGCGCGGCCTGATCGCCCAATGCGCGCTGCGGGTGAACCCCGATGTCGATGCCCGCACTCATGCCAAGATTTCAACCGGCAAGGCGGAAAACAAGTTCGGCGTGCCGATCGACCGGGGCTGTGCGATCTATTCCAATCTGGCGGCTCTGCCGGGTCTCAACATGCGCGGCATTGCCGTCCACATCGGCAGCCAGCTAAGCGATCTGGAACCCTTCGAGGAAGCTTTTGCCAAGGTCGGTGCCCTGATCGCCGAGCTGCGCAGCCAGGGTCAAAGCGTAACTCACGCAGATCTGGGCGGCGGACTGGGTGTGCCCTACAAGGCGGGCGAGGTGTTTCCTTCGCCCCAGGCCTATGCCGAAATGGTTGCCCGTGCGACGCAAGGCTGGGACGTAACCCTGATGTTCGAACCAGGCCGGGTTATCTGCGGCAATGCCGGAGTACTGCTGACCAAGGTTGTCCGGGTCAAGCGAAGTTCCAATCAGGTGCCCTTTGTCATTGTCGACGCGGCCATGAACGACCTGGCCCGCCCGGCGATGTACGGTGCCTGGCACGACTTCGATGCAGTGGCCCCAACCGGGGAGCGAATGACTGCCCATGTGGTCGGTCCGATCTGCGAAACCGGCGATACTTTCGCCATGGACCGCGAAACCGATGCGCTGACGGCGGGTGATCTGGCCGTGTTCCGTACCGCCGGCGCATACGGCGCGACGATGGCCAGTTCGTACAACAGCCGCGGGTTTATTGCCGAGGTCATGGTCGACGGTGACAAGTGGGCGGTTGTGGCTGACCGGATCGTCCCCGAAGCGATCAGCGCGGCCGAACGTGTGCCCGATTTTCTGAAGGACTAACGGCGATGCACAGCCTGCCATTGTTCCACCGCATTTCGGGTCAGCCGGTGATCGTGGTGGGCGAAGGCGACATGGCTGATGCCAAGGCGCGGCTGGTCACGCGGGCAGGCGGACGGATCGTCGGGCCTGAGGACGACGAGGCGCGGCTGGCTTTTGTGGCTCTTGTCGATCCTGAAAAGATCACCGCCGCACTCAAGGCGCGCGGGGTGCTGGTCAACGTCGCTGACCGGCCCGACCTGTGCGATTTTACCCTGCCATCGGTGCTGGATCGTGATCCGGTGCTGATCGCAGTCAGCACAGGCGGGGCATCGGCAGGGCTGGCCAAGGTGTTGCGGCTGCGGCTGGAGCAGATGCTGCCCGCCTCGCTCGGCGTGCTGGCCGCCGGTTTGGGAGCAGCGCGTCAGGCAATGCGGAGGCGCTGGCCCGACGGGAGTGAACGGCGCCACGCGCTCGACCTTGCGCTCGCGCCGGGGGGAACACTCGATCTGCTCGATCAAGCCGCTCCGGAACGCATTTCGATATGGCTTGAACAAGGAAGGGCAAGCCCTTCACAAACCGTCGAAATCGATCTGGACAGCGACGATCCGGATGACCTCACCCTGCGCCAGGCACGGTGGCTGGGTAGCGCTGACGCGATACTGTGCGATGGGCATGTTGCTGCCGCCATCCTTGCCCGCAGCCGCGCCGATGCAGTGCGGTTGCCGCTTGATGCCGCAGCGCCACAAGATGCGCGGCTGACCGTTATTCTGCGGAAGCGCTGAGCAGGATCTTCATCTGGGCCAGCGCAATAGGCTTGGCCCGGTCATCCTGCCAGCATTCGGCATTGACCAGAGCGACGCGCCGCCCGGCACGGGTGACGGTGCCCATGGCAAAGGTGCGCTGCGCGGTGCCGCCACGCATGAACTCAACCGCCACGTTGACCGGCTTCAATTTCATCGCCTCGCCCCGGCGTTCCATCTCGGCGCGCAGCGCGGCAATCGCGGCCATCTCCATCAGACCGCTCATCGCCCCGCCGTGGAGGAAGCCTGGCCGGCCCAGGATGCGGTCGGAAAAGTCGACGCCCAGCACCGGCGTCCCGTCTTCGATCCGGTCAATCTCGATGCCAAGTGCGTGGGCATAGGGAGGCAGGTCAGCGCCGGTCACAGATAGGCTCCGTGCGTGGCCATGAATGTCCCGATCACATGGGCAACCGGATCGGACGGATCACCATCGTGGGCAATCCCACGGATAAAGGCAATCGTGCGTGTCAGCTTGTAGCATTCGCCGTGCCCGATCACGCTGCGCCCGGGAACGGCCGCGCGCATGTAATCGACCCGCAGATCCAGCGTGGCATGGGGCACAAAGGTGCCGGTCAGGGTCCACACCGACATCGAAGTGGCATTGTCCATCAGGCTGATGATCGGACCCGAGGCAAGCACACCGGTTTCCGCCACCCCGACAAGTTCATCACGCCAGGGCAGTTCCAGCTC
>NZ_JAHEBV010000008.1 GCF_024642085.1 Novosphingobium sp.
GCTACCGGGTTCGGTACCGCAGTGTCGGCGTTCTTCTGGGTCTATGCGCCGCTTTGCCTGGTCGTGGGCTGGCTGTGTGACCGGTTCTGCGTCTACCGCCTGTTCGCCGCCGGGATCGCGCTGTGGGCGGCGGCAACGCTTTTGACCGGTTTCGTCCACGGTCTGGCCATGCTGATCGCTTTGCGGCTGATATTGGGCCTGGGCGAAAGCATCGCCTTTCCCGGCAGTTCCAAGATTTTTGCCGCCGAAGTTTCCGCAACCAGCCGCGGCATGGCCAACGCGATGGTCGCTGCGGCTCTCGCCTTCGGTCCGGCAGTCGGCACGCTCAGCGGCGGCCTGATTCTGGAAAGCCACGGCTGGCGGCCAATCTTCTGGATCTTTGGTGCGGTGACGCTGCTTTGGCTGATACCGTGGCAGGCCGTCGCCGCGCCGCTGCGCAGCACGAACGTGGCGGTGCCGGTGACCGACCCCGTCCCGCTGGGGCGCCTGCTGCGCGTGCCGAGCGTCTGGGTGGTGGGCATCGGGCATTTCTGCACCAATTACGGGTTCTATTTCCTGCTGACCTGGTTGCCGCTCTATCTGGTCAAAGAACGCGGACTTTCGATCGGCGACATGACTGTTCTGACCACCCTGGGGTTTACCGTGCAGGGGGTCATGGCTTTGGTGATGGGCCGCGCTTCGGACCGCTGGGTCAAGGCCGGTGCGGACGAGGCGCGGGTGCGCCGCGGGCTGATGGTAGCAGGACAGGCCATGATCGCGGCGGCGATCGGCGGGGTGTTCTTCGCCCATTCCGCCTTGGCCGTCGGCGCCTGCCTCGTCCTGGCAGGCCTGGCCACCAGCCTCTTATCCGTTAACGTGTTCGCCATCGGCCAGATGTTTGGCGGCGCGCGGGCATCTGGCGGCTGGATTGGAATCCAGAACATGGTCGGCAATTTATCGGGCATCATAGGCCCGATCGCCACGGGGGTGATGATCGACCAGCTGGGCGGTTATGGCTGGGCCTTCGCTCTTACCGCGCTGGTTCCGGCGCTGGGCGCCTTGTGGTGGTGGAAGGCCGTTCCGCCGATCCGCCAGTTCGACGCACTCTAAAGCGCAACGAAGCGGCCTGCGGCGCGGTCCTTGCGTACCTTAAGGCCGTCGAACACCTCGCCGCTCATCGCGATGTAGACGCCGGGCGCAGCGACCTGCGCCGTGGCAAAAGCCATGCCGAGGTTGAAGTTGGCATCCGTTTCGGCAAACCGCGCCGGGCTGAGCGCGCCGGTCAGGCAGATTGTCTTGCCCGGAACCTGGGCGGCCAGCACGCCGGCGGTTTCGGTCATGGTATCGGTGCCATGGGTCACGACGATCCGCGTTTCGGGCGCTTGTGCCGCAGCGCTCGCGATCGCAGCGCGGTCGGCATCGTCCATCTCAAGGCTGTCCTTGCGCATCAATTCGACAACGCGAAACGGCAGCGCGACCCGCGCCTCGGTCAGCAAGGCCGGAATGCCGCTATCGACGATCTGGTATGCGCTGAGCGCGTCGAAATAGTTCTTGTCAATCGTGCCGCCGGTGGTGAGCACAAGAATGGCTGGGCTGGTCATGCACCGCCCTTAGTCGCCCCGCGCCGTCCCGGCCAGTCGGTAGCATGGCCGACCCACAGCGCCAGCCAGATCAGGACCGGCTGAAAAGCCAGACGCGGGATATGGTAACCCAGCCCCAGCCCGCCATCGGCGCGGGCCGTGTCGTTGAACATGTGCTGCAGGTTGGCCGGCCAGACGCACAGCGCATACAGTGCCAGCCCCCACCCCGCGGCCCGGCGCAGCGGCGCGGACCACGGCTGCAGCAAGCCCGCCGCGCCGGCCAGTTCGGCCACGCCGGTCAGCGCGACCACAGCCGTCGGTGCGGGTACCCACGGCGGCATGATCGTCAGAAAAGGCGCGGGATTGGACAGGTGGATCACCCCCGCCGCGGCGTAGAACAGCGCCAGCACCCAGCGCAGCACAGTGCGCGTCATGGCCGGAATTGCACGCCGGTCATCTGTTCCGACAGATCCCACAGCCCTTCGGCCAATGCCGCGTCACGGATATGGGGATGGGCACCGGCGAAAGGGGGGGTATCAGGACCGGCCATCGCGGCGATGTTGCAGTCTTCACAGTAAACCCCGCCCACGGTGTCCAGAAGGGGGGATACCGCGCACCACACGCTGGTGGCTGCACCTTCTTCGGTTGATTTGAAACGCGGATCGATGGTGCCCTCGGCATCCATCCAGCCCATCGCGATCTGCTCCTCGCGCGTCAGATGGCGCTGCAGCGGCGTGGCAATCCCGCCGGGATGAACCGCAAAGGCACGCACGCCGCGGGGCGCGCCCAGCGTGTCCAGTTGCAAGGCAAACAGCGCATTGGCCGACTTTGCCTGACCGTAAGCCTGCCATTTGTCATAAGGGCGGCTTTCAAAATTGGGATCGGCAAGGTCGGGCGGGCAGATCCGGTGGCCGATCGACGACACCGAAACCACTCGCGCGCCGCCAGCGGCTTGCAGCAGCGGCCACAACCGCGCCGCCAGCTGGAAATGCCCCAGATGGTTGGTGGCGAACTGGCTTTCGTATCCGCGTGCATCGCGGGTCAGCGGGTTGGCCATGACGGCGGCATTGCCGATCAGCATATCGATCCGGCCCGTGCGCGAGCCGACATCGGCCGCAAAGGCATCGATCGAAGCCGGATCCGACAGATCCAGCGCGGCGATTTCCGCCCCGCCTGCCACCCCGGCCAGGTCCTGCGCCGCCTGATCAGGCCGCCGCGCGCCTACGATCACGCGCGCGCCGGCTCCGGCCAGCGCGCGCACCGTTTCGGTGCCAAGGCCCGAATATCCGCCTGTAACAACCGCAACCTTGCCGGCAAGATCGATCCCCTGAACGACCTCGCGCGCGGTAGAGCGATAGCCGAAAGGCGAAGCGATCGGGGCCTGGGCAGTGTTCATGGCAAGGCATCCTTTGATGTGCCGGCCAAGGGATAGGGCCAGCGCAGCGAAACACAACCGGCGCAGCGTATCAGGCGGCCAGCGCGCCCTGTTCCATGGCATCGATCGCGCCGTGCAGCCGGGTAGCTGATTCGGGATCCAGCTGGTGTTCGAACAGCGTCAGGTGGCGCTTCAGCGTCAAGCGAACGGCACCGGTGCCCGTGCCGGTCGGCTCGCCAAGTTCGCGGTAGTGTTCCAGCCCGTAGCGCAGGATGATGGTCGCGTTGATTGCCAGATCACGCAAAGCTGCGCGCGGCCAATCGAGCTGGCCGGTATCGACCAGCCGGGCCAGATGCACCTCGATCTGGGTAAAGGTCTTTGCGGTCCATTCGGGCGCGCGTTCGGCAATGACCGCAACGTGCTCACCGTATGCAGCCTGGTCGCGGTAGAGAAAGCGGAACGTCCGAAACTCGTCCATCAGGGCGCCGATCAACCGGGTGTAATCGGCCAGGGCATCACCCTGCGCCGCCGGGGCCAGCGCCAGGCGTGCATCGATCACCGCCGCGAATTGATCGGCAATGGCTTCCAGCAGGTCACGCCTGGTCTTGAAGTGGTACCACAGGTTACCTTCGGCAATCCCGCATTGCGCCGCCAGCGCCGCGGTAGTGACCGCGCCATAACCCTGTTCGTTGAACAGCGCCCGCGCGGCCACCACGATCCGGTCACGCGTTTTCATCCGTAATGCGACAGTTCGACCATCATCTTCTTGTAGCCATGGACGAAGCAGGCCGGCACGCGTTCCGGTTCGCCCACGGGCGTCGCACGCAGGCGGCGCTTGCCCATTTCTTCAAGCAGGGTGCACAGCTGCATTTCAGCCACGCGCGCGCCCACGCAGCGGTGGATCCCGTAACCGAACGACAGATGCCGCCGGGCGTTTTCGCGGTCGACCCGGATTGCGTCGGCATCCTTGAAAACGGCTTCATCGCGGTTGGCGGAAATGTACCACATCACCACTTTGTCGCCCTTTTTCATGGGCACGCCATCGACTTCGGTATCTTCCAGCACCGTCCGGCGCATATGTGCCAGCGGCGTCTGCCAGCGGATCAGTTCCTGCACCGCATTGGGGATCAGCGCGGGGTCAGCTTCCAGCTTGGCGCGTTCTTCGGGGAATTGAGACAGGCCCCAGACAAATCCCGACATCGAATTGCGGGTGGTATCGTTGCCGCCGACGATCAGCAAGATCAGGTTGCCCATGAACTCCTGCTGGCTCATGTGGTTCATCGCATCGGACTGAAGCATGACAGAAATCAGATCCTTGCCCGGATTGGCGACCTTTTCCTGCCACAGCGCGCCAAAAGCCTCGCCCATCTCGGTCAAGGCCGCATTGCGGCGGGCATGGCCTTCGGGTGTGGTCATCTGTTCGACATCGCCGCCCATGTCCGACCAGTAGGTCAGCTTGTGGCGTTGCTCCCACGGGAAGTCGAACAGCTTGGCCAGCATCCCGGTGGTAAGTTCGATCGAGACGCGATCAACCCAGTCAAACGCCTCGCCAACTGGCAGCGAATCGAGCACTTCGCCGGTGCGCTGCTGTATTTCTGCCTTCATCGCGGCCACTTCGCTGGGTCCGAACGAAGGCGCGATGGTGCGCCGCTGCGCGGTGTGGTGCGGCGGGTCCATGGCGATGAACATCGGCATGCGCACTTCATTTTCCATCAAGCGGTCGACGATGCCGGTGATCGCGATGCCGCCATATTCCCAGCCGGACGAAAAAATCTTGGGCAGCGCCTCGATCTTAACGATCGGTTTGTGCGTGCTGACCGACCAGTAAGGACCGAACGGACTGTCGGGAACATACTGGATCGGCGCCTGTGCCCGCAGTGTGCGGAACGGTTCCTGCCAGCGATCCTGAGCATAGAGTTCAGGGCGGCTGACATCGATCGGCGCCAGCGGCGGGGCGTTACGGTCCAGTGCGGCGGTGGCCATGGCAATCCTCTCCCACGGGTCCTTGCCCGTCTAGGGTATGCACCCTAATCGGATGCGCGGCCGTGTCAATCGGATCAGAAGTCGACGGCCAGGAACCCGTTGACCGAGCGCGGCTGGTTAGTGCGGTAAAGCCCGGGTCCGCCCGAAACGAGGCCGTACTGGTCCAGTACGTTGTAGATCTGCACCCGTGCGGTCACCGCCTTGCCCGCGACCTTGAATGAATAACGCGCGCCCAGATTCACGATCTGCCGCCCGACAATTTCAAGGGAATTGTCGGTAGTGGCCGGCATTGCGCCGCGTTCCAGAACGCTGGCGTCAAACGACAGTCCTTCGGCCCACGGCGTGCGCCAGTTGAGGTTGACGTTGAACAGATGCTTGGCCACCCCCACGGGACGGCGCCCGATGGTTCCGGTGGCTCCGGCGTCGCGCTGGACCTGCGCATCCAGCACCACCCCGCCGGCCACCAGATCGAGCCGCGCGGTCAGCGGGCCCGAAAGCGAAAACTCAGCCCCGCGGTTGCGGATCGACCCGACCTGACGAAAGGCTTGTGCGGAATCGAAGCCGAAATAAGGCTTCGACAATTCAAATACCCCCGCGATCAGCTTGACCCTGGGAGTGATTGCCCAGCGCAGCCCGGCGTCCTTCTGGCTGGTCAGGATCGCGGGCAAAGGCGCGTTGCGGTTAGCCGCATTGGGCGGCGCAGTGCCGCTTTCCTCCAGCCCGCGCGCATAGCCAGCGAAGAGGCTGACCCCCTGTGCCACCGACACGGCGGCGTTGACGTTATACAGCCAGGGATCATCCCGGCCAACAATCGGCGCCACACCGGGCAGCTGCGTGGTCTTGCGATAGCGCACTTTGGACAGCCCAAGGCCCAGTTCCCCGACATTGCGCCAACGCCCGCTATAGGCCAGCCCCAGCATGTCCTGGCGAACGCGTTCGCGGCTGACCGGGCCAAACGTGAAGCTGGCCGGACGGGCCGCATCTTCCTCCTCATAAATGGTCGTCGGGCCAAGGTCGAACTCCTGCGACCCGCCAAACTCGCTGCGGGCATCGCGTGAGCGCAGGCTGAGGTGAAGCACATGAAGCCGCGGCCCATCCGGAACCGAATGGCTGACCCGCAATTCTCCGCTGAGCGAGCGTTGGTGAAGCGGCGGATCGGCAAACAGCAGCCGTGTGGCGCTGCCATCGGGCGCAACATCGGTCAGCAGGTTGAAGTAACCTTCGCGCTGTTTGAAGCTTGACCGGAACAGGCCCAATCGTACCGCCCAGCCGCGCGCCGGGGTAATGCTGGTCAGCAGGCCGGCGGATTGCGCGATAAGGCGGTAATCGGCCCAATGCGGGCCCAGGTAAGTGTGCTTGGCAGGAACCGGCGGCAGGTAATTGCCTGCCGCGATATAAAACGGCCCAGCTTCGTCGTTGTAATCATCAAACCGGGCATAGAACGGCAACAGTTCAATCCCCGGGGCCGGCCGCCAGCGCAGTGCCAGCGATTCGCTATGGCTGATGCTGTCGGTCCCGTCGGGATAGCCGGTGCGCGACACGTTGGCACCATAGGCCAGCCCCAGCGTTTGACCGAGCGGCGCCGATCCGGTCAGTTCCATCCCCGCCGAACCAAAACTGTCACCGTTGACCACCACCGATGCGCCTGCCTTGTCGCCGGGGCGGCGCAGCGCAATGTCAACAATGCCGCTGGGCGCGGCGAACGGATAGCCCTGGGCTGAAAGGCCCACCTTGATCCCGGTCGAATCGGTCAGCAGTCCGGGAAAATCGAAGGCTGGATCGAAATAGAGCCCGTCGATCCGGACATTGCCTGCCGCCGTTGGCGAAAAGCCGCGAACATTCCCGCCGTTGTAGATGCCCAGCACCTCGCGCCCGACCGAGTAGCCGAAGCCATCCTCGGCTTCGGTGACGGCGTTGTCGCTGCTGCGGTCTTGCGCAGCGGCCGGTGCGGCCAAGACGCAGGCCATGACCGGCGCCACAATCGTTAATGTGCTGAATGCCCTCACCAACCGCCCCCTCTATCCCGATGGGCGTTATCCCGATGGCATTCCTGCCTGATACAGCCGCTCGACAGGCGGCGCCGAGGGACCGGCCAACGACGCCCGGACAAAAACGTGCCGCCCGGACACAGGTCCGGACGGCACCTCGCTGAACCTCGGTTGCGGTCAGTTGCGCGCGGCGACGCGGCGATAAGGAACGAAATCGCCCAATGCGATGAATCCGGTCACGAAATTGCCGCTGCGTTCAACGGTCTGGACACGGTCCAGCCGGCA
Source organism: Novosphingobium sp. (assembly GCF_024642085.1). Lineage (GTDB taxonomy): Bacteria > Pseudomonadota > Alphaproteobacteria > Sphingomonadales > Sphingomonadaceae > Novosphingobium. Next base: position 7,191 of record NZ_JAHEBV010000008.1, read on the forward strand.
GAACGAACCGCCCGTAGGATAGGTCACCAGAATATCGTCATCATCAAGCTTGCGGGCATTTTGTGGACGGTTGACCCAGATCGTGCCTCCCGAACGATAAACCAGTGCCGTCTTGTCAATCACGGTGCCATCGCGCGATTCGCTAAGGCTGATGCAGCTGGCAGGTTTGCCCGGCTCACGCCCTTGGAGCATCTTGGCAAGCTGTTCTTCCCCGGAAAGCCGGGGGCCAGCCTGTGCGGCCGATCCGCCGATCAGCAATGATGCGGCAATAAGGGCAAAACCAGTTATGCGCATGGGATGCTCCTTCGCTTGTCCTGTCTGGGTAGAGCATACTATCTGAACCGGGCCTGAAATGATCCCTTTGTTTTCGCCGATCCGCGTTACCAGACGTTGCCAGCCGCAATAGCCTTCTGTTCTGCCGCGCTGGAACGACGACCCAGAACGGCATTGCGGTGGGGAAAGCGCCCGAAGCGGAAGATCATCCGGGCATGTTCCCGCGCGAAGCGTAAGTTTCGCGCGTCACCCAGTTCGGCAAACCGGTGCAGGCTTGCGCGCTGATCTTCGGCGTGTTCGGAATGCATCAGCGGCAACAGTACGAACTGTGCCTGGCCTTTGGGCAGGCCGCGGTGCCACCCCCGCGCGATCGCGGCGCGGGACAAGGCGCGGGCCAGCGGATCGGCGGCAAAGGCGGCGGGCGATCCGCGGAAACAGTTGCGCGGTATCTGATCGAACAGCAGGATTGCAGCGCGTGCCGTATCGCGATTGGTCAGGAAACGATCGGCGCTCAGGTACGAAAAGGGGCCAACCCGGCGGGCAAACCGCCGCGCCAGCATGGCATCGACAGCGTCGTCGCGCTTGTACCACTGCGCCGGCTTCAGGACGTGGAACCAGACGTGCAGCAGGTCAGCTGCCCAAGCCGGTGATGCCAGTGCCATGCTTTCAACCAGTGCCGCCGACAGTCAGCCCGTCGACCAGCAGGGTTGGCTGTCCGACCCCGGCCGGCACGCTTTGCCCGCCCTTGCCGCAAATCCCTACGCCTTCGTCGATCTGCATGTCGTTGCCGATGCCGATCACCTTGGTCAGTACCGTCGGCCCGTCACCGATCAGCGTCGCGCCCTTGATCGGCGCACCCAGCTTGCCGTTTTCGACCTTGTAGGCCTCGGTACAACTGAACACGAACTTGCCCGACACGATGTCGACCTGGCCGCCGCCAAAACTCTTGGCGAAGATCCCGCTTTTCATCCGGCTGAGCAGTTCTTCCGGATTATCGTTACCCGCGCGCATGAAAGTGTTGGTCATGCGCGGCATCGGAGCGTGGGCATAGTTTTCGCGGCGCCCGTTGCCGGTGGCGGGCACGCCCATCAGCCGCGCGTTGAGCCGGTCCTGCATATAGCCTTTAAGGATGCCGTCCTCGATCAGCACGTTTTCCTGGGTAGGTGTGCCTTCATCGTCGATCGACAGCGATCCGCGCCGCCCCTGGCCATTGACGCCAAGCAGCGTGCCATCGTCGATCACCGTCACCCCGGGCGCGCCGACACGGTCACCGATCCGGCCCGAAAAGGCGCTGGTGCCCTTGCGGTTGAAATCGCCTTCCAGCCCGTGGCCGACCGCTTCGTGCAGCAGCACGCCGGGCCAGCCGGGGCCAAGCAACACCTGACATTCGCCGGCCGGCGCGGCCACGCTGTCCAGATTGACCAGCGCCTGCGCCAGCGCATTGTCGATCGCCCGGTTCCAGGTTTCAGGAAGAAACAGATCATCGTACAAGCGCCGCCCGCCGATCCCGAACGACCCGGTTTCGCGGCGTCCGTTCTGCTCGACCACGATCCCGACATTCAGCCGTACCAGTGGCCGCACATCGTGCGCGGTAAAGCCATCGGCGCGGACGATCTCGATCACTGACCAGGTCGCAGCCAGACTGGCGCTGACCTGGACCACGCGCGGATCGCGGGCCCGGGCGGCGGCGTCGATCGTCTCGAGCAGCCTGACCTTTTCGGCAAAGTTGATCGCATCAAGCGGCGAGGCGTCGGTATAGAGGTGGCGGTTGTTTTGCCGCGGCGGCGGCGCGGCCTCGCCTTTGGCCGGATCGAGCAATTGCAGCGTTTCGCCGGCGCGGCGGATTGCAGCCAGGCTGATTTCGTTGGCATGGGCAAAGCCGGTCATCTCGCCCGAGAGGCCGCGCAGGCCAAACCCGGCATCGCGGGCATAATCGGCTGTTTTCAGACGGCCGTCATCAAAGGCAAACGTCTCGCTGGCGATGAACTGCATATACAGTTCACCATCATCGCAGGCCCGCAGCGTATCACGAGTGACGGCCAGCGCCTCATCAGGCGTGATCTGGCGGTAAAGGAGCGAGCGGGGATCGGAAGCGTTCATGCGCCCCGATATAGGGATTGCGCGCGGCGGCGCCAGTGCTGCGTTCAGGGGTGCGGGGTGTTGCTGCTGCCAGCGGCGATATCGGGGGCGGCAGACAGATCGGCCCCATCCGCCGGGCCGCCTTTCAGCACAAAGCGCTTGTCGCAATAGCCGCAGTCGACATAGCCATGCTCGTCGATTTCCAGCCAGACGCGCGGATGGCCCAGCGCCGCGCCGCCGGGAATGTCGCGTGCCCCGTCGCAGCTGACGCGGGTGGTGGTGACTGATGCGGTTTCCGGCGGCTTGATCATGGCCGCGCCATAGCGACTGCGCCGCGCCATTTCCAGCCTTTACGAACGCGGCGCGAGGTCGCAAGGAAGCGGTCATGGACACCCCCGCCGCAATATCGATCCGCGATCTCGCCAAGATATATGCCGCGCAGGGCGGCGCCCCTGCCAAGCACGCACTGAAGAGCGTCAGTTTCGACGTGCCGCAGGGCCAGATTTTCGGCCTGCTCGGCCCCAACGGCGCGGGCAAGTCGACCCTGATCAATATTCTGGCGGGCCTGGTCAACAAGACTGGCGGCAGCGCCAATATCTGGGGTTTCGACATCGACGAGCATCCCCGCAATGCCAAACGGTCAATCGGGATCGTGCCGCAGGAGATCGTCTTCGACCCGTTCTTCACGCCTTATGAGGTGCTGGAAAATACCGCCGGGTTTTATGGCGTCCCCAAGGCGGCGCGGCGCAGCCTGGAAATCCTGGCCGAAGTGCACCTGGCCGACAAGGCAAACGCTTATGCCCGCACGCTGTCAGGCGGCATGAAGCGCCGCCTGCTGATCGCCAAGGCGCTGGTTCACCGCCCCCCGGTTATCGTGCTGGATGAACCCACCGCCGGGGTCGACGTCGAACTGCGCCGCCAACTGTGGGACCTGGTGGGCGAACTCAATTCCGAAGGGGTGACTGTGGTCCTGACCACCCATTACCTCGAAGAGGCCGAGCAATTGTGTGACCGTATCGCCATCATCAACCACGGCGAACTGATTGCCAACAAACCGACCCGCGAACTGATCGGTATGGCGCGCGAAAAGGTGGTGGTGCTGACACTGGACCGCGATGTGGCCGCGCTGCCCGCCAGCGCATCGTTCCTGAAATGCGAAAGCGTGGGCGACCGCATGATCGAAGTGACTTACGACAAGGATCGCACCAATGCCGGCGAAGTGCTGGCGCAGCTGCAGGGCCAGGGCTTCGGAATTGTCGACGTGACCACGCGTGAGGCCGATCTGGAGGATGTTTTCGTCACTCTGACCAGCGCGGCCCGCGACGCAGCATGATCACTTCAGACGTCATCATCGTCGGGTCGGGGGCGGCTGGGCTTACTGCGGCACTGGCGCTGGCCGACAGGGTCAAGGTGCTGGTGCTGGCCAAGGGCGATCTGACCGGCGGGTCGACCGCGTGGGCACAGGGCGGCATTGCCGCCGTGCTGGACGAAGGCGACACCTTCGAAAACCACATTCGCGATACCATGGTCGCCGGGGCCGGGCTGAACCGGCTGGAGACGGTCGAGTTCGTGATCGAGCAGGCCCCCCACGCGATCCAGCGGCTGATCGATCTGGGCGTGCCGTTCAACAAGGAAGCAGGCGACCTGCACCTGACGCGTGAGGGCGGGCATAGCCACCGCCGCATCGTCCACGTCGCCGATGCGACCGGCTGGGCCGTGCAGGAAGCGCTGCTGAAAGCAGCCGCCGCGCATCCCAATGTCACGCTGCTGCCGCACCAGAGCTGCATTGATCTGATTACCGGCAAGCACGAGGAACGCTATTCGGGATCGGGCCGCGTCTGGGGGGTCTATGCCCTTAACGAAAAGACCGGCAAGGTTGAGGCGCATACCGCCCGCGCCACGATCCTGGCGACCGGCGGGGCTGGCCGCGTCTACCAGTTTTCAACCGCGCCGCGCGGTGCCACGGGAGACGGGATTGCCATGGCCTGGCGCGCGGGGGCACGCGTGGGCAACATGGAAATGATGCAGTTCCACCCCACCTGCCTCTACAACCTCGACGTCAAGAACTTCCTGATTACCGAGGCGGTGCGCGGCGAAGGCGGGCGGCTGATCAATCCCAAAAGCGGGCACCGCTACATGCCCGACTATGACGAGCGCGCGGAACTGGCCCCGCGCGATATTGTCGCCCGCGCCAACGACGCCGAAATCAAGCGCGACGGGCTGGACTTCGTCCATCTGGATATCAGCCACCAGCCGCCTGAGTTTGTCCGCGAACACTTCCCCAACATCTACGAAAAGCTGATCGGCCTGGGGATCGACATGACCAAGGGCCCGATCCCGGTCGTCCCCGCACAGCATTACACGTGCGGCGGGGTGATGATCGACCTTGCCGGGCGGACCGACTTGCCAGGGCTGTATGCCGCAGGCGAATGCACCGAAAGCGGACTGCACGGGGCCAATCGGCTTGCCAGCAACAGCCTGCTCGAATGCTTCGTTTTCGGCGAGGCGGCAGCCAAGGACATACTGGCGCGCTGGGACAGTTTCGAGGCCCCGCCTACCGTGCGCGGCTGGGATGAAAGCCGGGTGACCGATTCGGATGAAGAGGTCATTATCAAACAGAACTGGACCGAAATCCGCCGCTTCATGTGGAACTATGTCGGGATCGTGCGGACCACCAAGCGGCTGGAACGCGCGGCGCACCGTATCCAGATGATGTTTGGCGAGATCGAGGATTATTACGGCCACTTCCGCGTTTCGACCGACCTGATCGAGCTGCGCAATCTGCTGCAATGCGCCGATCTGATCGTCCGGTCGGCCTTGTCGCGCAAGGAAAGCCGCGGGCTGCACTACACGCTGGACTATCCCGAAACGCTGGCCGAGCCCAAGGACACCGTGCTTGTTCCATAACCGTTGCCGCCGTGTCGTGAAGCTGCAACAATTCCGCCATATAATCCGGCAATCACTGGCCTTAACACCTATCGCACCATGACAGAGCGTAACGACACCAGCGACCGCGAAGCCCTGACCCGCGCGGCGATCAGCGCAAGTCTGGCGCAGGAACGTGTCGTCGCCGCCCAGACCGGACTTTTTTCTGCTGCCCAGGCGCTGATTGCGCGCGGCGCGAAGAAAGAGCTTGAGGCGCTGATCGCCGGGGCAGCCCCCGACGATGCCGAGCGGCTGCGCGAACATCTAGGGCTGCCGCCATCGGCCATACCTTTGCGCAAGACCAGTGACGAATTGGCACCGGGCTGGAAAGGCGGCGGCTACCCCTACAAGTACAAGATGCTGCGGCAGGACTATGAGCGCGAGAAGTTCCTGCTCCAGGCCGAACTGCTCAAGCTGCAGAGCTGGATCAAGGACACCGGCGAACGGGTGGTGATCGTGTTCGAAGGGCGTGACGCGGCCGGCAAGGGCGGCACGATCAAGCGCTTCATGGAACATCTCAACCCGCGCGGCGCGCGCGTGGTCGCGCTCGAAAAACCCAGCGAGGTCGAGCGCGGACAATGGTATTTCCAGCGCTATGTCGGGCACCTGCCGACCAAGGGTGAAATCGTGCTGTTCGACCGTTCGTGGTACAACCGCGCCGGGGTAGAGCACGTAATGGGGTTCTGCAGCGACGCCGAATATGACGAGTTTCTGCGCGAGGCGCCCGAGTTTGAACGCAACCTGGTGCGCAGCGGCATCCACCTGATCAAGTTCTGGATCTCGGTCAGCCGCGAGGAACAGCTGCGCCGCTTTACCGAGCGCAAGATGCACCCGTTAAAGCAGTGGAAGCTGAGCCAGGTCGATGTCGCCAGCCTTGACAAGTGGGACGATTATACCCGCGCCAAAGAAGCGATGTTTCGCGCCACCGACACCGACCTGTGCCCGTGGACCGTGATCAAGAGCGACGACAAGAAGCGCGCGCGGCTTAACGCGATGCGGTTCGTGCTGAACAGCCTGCCCTATGAAGGGCGCAACGATCACGTGGTCGGCACAGTCGATCCGCTGCTGGTCGGCCGGGCGAGCAAGGTGTTCGAGCGCGGCGAAAAGGCCACCCCGCCCGCCTCTGACAGTTAAGCCCCTTGCCAGGCGCGCGGCTTGCCGCCAGCCTTGACCAAACAATCAATCGGGAGCGCCCATGCCGCAGGTCCACGCCAACGGAATCGATATTGCCTATGAAACGCACGGCGATCCGGCCAATCCGCCGCTGCTGCTGATCATGGGTCTGGGCGCGCAGCTGACGCTGTGGCCGATCGAGCTGGTCGAAGCACTGGTCAATCGCGGATATTATGTGATCCGCCATGACAACCGCGACATCGGCCTGTCGACCAAGTTCACCGATCACGGCGTGCCCAATTTTCGCCGTGTGGCGCTCATGCGGCTGTTGGGCCTGCGCGCCAGGCTGCCCTACCGCCTGACCGAAATGGCGGCCGATGCAGTTGCCCTGCTGGACGCGCTGGGTATTGCCAGGGCCCACGTGGTGGGTGCATCGATGGGCGGGATGATCGCGCAGCTGGTGGCAATCGGTTATCCCGGCCGGGTCTTGTCGCTGACCTCGATCATGTCGACCACCGGCAATCCGCGCCTGCCCCGGTCAAAACCCGAAGCACTGGCCGCATTGATGAACCGCCCGCCAGCCGGAGCATCAATGGACGAGGTCATCCCCTTTGGCATCGCCATCGCGCGCGCAATTGGCAGCCCGGCCTATCCGGCAGAGGAAACCGGCCTGCGCGAACGGATCGAACGCGATTACAAGCGCAGCTTCCACCCGACCGGTCCCGGGCGGCACCTTGCTGCGATCCTCGACGATGGTGACCGGCGCAAGCGGCTGCGCGATGTGAAAGTGCCGACATTGGTGATCCACGGCGCCGAAGATCCGTTGATCCCGGTGGCCGGCGGCCAGGATACCGCCGCTGCGATTCCCGGTGCAACGCTCAAGATCATTCCTGGCATGGGCCACGATCTGCCGCATGAACTGATTGACGAAATCGCCGACGCGGTTGCCGGGATCGCGCGCTAGACGCCGGCATCCCACTGCATCGACCAGAAATGCGGGCCGCCCTTGGGCACGTCCCATTCGCCTGTCACGGCAAAGCCCAGACTTTGGTAAAGACTGACATTCGATGCGGTCGCCGTTTCCAGATAGACAGGGACGCCGCGCTTGCGGGCGCGGACCTGCCCGGCCCTGATCGCCGCTCCGCCCCAGCCGCGCCCCTGAAAAGCGGGATCGACACCGGCGAAGTGCAGGTAATCGTAATCGCGGCCACGCGGATGGTGGGCCTCGATCGCATCGCCCACGGCCATGCCGCGCGGCAGGTTGCGGCCAAGTACGCGCAGGTAAGCCGGCAAGGCGCGCAGGGTTTGCCACAGGTTGCCGTGCACTGCATCGCTGCGGCGCCACAGGGTCACCGCCTCGTTCCCCGGCGAAGCCAGAGCCCAACCCAGCCTTAGCTCTTCTGCGACAAGGACGCGGAACAGCCCCGGCAGCCGGGCGAGCCGCTCGGCCTTGTCGGGCATCATCCAGACCATCGCCGGATCATCGGCAAAAGCGGCGGCAAGCGATGCAGCCAGCGCATCGCGCCGTGCCGCTCCCGCTTGGGCTATTTCGGGAAGCGTGCGGGGCTGGCCCGCGGCACCGCTCACAGATGCCAGCCCATCATCCGGCCAAGCAGGATCAGCAGCATTGCCCCGATGATCGAGGCAAAGCAGCCAGCGCGGTGAAAACTGTCGCCCGGGCGGCCGCGGCTGGCCGCCAGGCCGGCCAGCAGGGATCCCGCGATACCCAGCAGGATGGTCATGCCCCAGCCCATGTTCACCGCTCCGGGATAGAAATAGCGGGCCAGGACACCGATCAGCAGGCCGCTGAAGATTGCACCGATGATGTTGAACATTATAATATCCTCTGCTGCATATCGCCTGCCCCCCACGATAGTGGGTGCCTTAGTGTAATCAAGCGGCAAGGCGCAGGCGGGTTGAACCTTTTTGGAATCGAAACCGGCAACAAAATTTCCGCACCCGATTCTATCCGTGTCAACGCCCTGAACGGGCTGTTCCCGGACAAATATTTTTTCACAGATTCACTTTGACTCTTGCAGTCGCGGCGAGTGACGCTTTTCCCACGCGTCGCTGCACCGCAAGGTCGGATCTGATCGCCTTCGAAGACCCGATTTTGGGTTAACGCGAAAATTACCCTCTTGCGCCTGACTCGTGCATCGGCACTATAGGTAGTGGTCCGGCAAGCCGGGGGGCTCAAGACTTAGATTTTACCGCCACGGCGCGCCAGGCGCAGCGAGCGGGATTCGGGTCGTGATCACGGCAGGCCAAAGGACCGGCCTGGGGAACGAATGGGGATAAGTTTTTCTCGTTTCGTTCTTCCGGTCTGATACGATCGGCGCTTCGGCACCGATTCGAACACATGCAGAACAAACGCGCCTGCGCAATGCGGCGCCTGGGCGAATGGAAACGGGGGCGAACACAGTGGATTTCAGAAACGGAGACGAGCCGGCAATGGCCGATTTGGAAGCAGCGATGGACGAAACAGGCATCGCCACCGGTCCTGCCGCCCCTGCGGCTCGCGAACAAAAGGAGGCGGGCGGCAGCCCGGCAGTCGCCATGGCAGACAAGACCGATGCCGGTTCGGCAGAGCTTATCGACACGCTCGGTGCGCAGGCGCTGGCCGGGGCGATGGGCGAAATGGTCAAGGCCGCGGCGCAGAACGCAGCAAAGTCCGGCGATGACAGCAAGGCGATCCACGACCGCCGCTTCGCGATCGAGATTGACCATGCCCGCGATGCGCTGCTGACCGATTTCGGCAAGGAAACGCTGGACGATCGCTACCTGCTGCCGGGCGAACGCTACCAGGATCTGTTCGCCCGCGTAGCGGCGGCCTATGCCGACGATCAGGACCACGCCCAGCGCCTGTACGATTACGTCAGCCGCCTGTGGTTCATGCCGGCTACTCCGGTGCTGTCGAACGGCGGCACCAACCGCGGCCTGCCGATCAGCTGCTACCTCAATTCGGTGTCGGACAGCCTGGAAGGCATCGTCGGCACCTGGAACGAGAACGTCTGGCTCGCTTCGCGCGGCGGCGGCATCGGCACCTATTGGGGCGCGGTGCGCGGGATCGGCGAACCGGTCGGCCTCAACGGCAAGACCAGCGGGATCATACCCTTCGTCCGGGTTATGGATTCGCTCACCCTGGCGATCAGCCAAGGCTCGCTGCGCCGCGGATCGGCGGCCTGCTATCTTGATGTCAGCCATCCAGAGATCGAGGAGTTCCTCGAAATCCGCAAACCCTCGGGCGATTTCAACCGCAAGGCGCTGAACCTCCATCACGGCGTGCTGCTGACCGACGATTTCATGGAAGCGGTGCGCGACGGGGCCGAGTTTGACCTCAAATCACCCAAGGACGGCTCGGTGCGCGGCACGGTCGATGCCCGCGCGCTGTTCCAGAAGCTGGTTGAAACCCGGCTGGCCACGGGCGAACCCTACATTGTCTTCTCCGACACCGTGAACCGCATGATGCCCCAGCATCACCGCGATCTGGGACTGAAGGTTTCAACATCCAACCTGTGTTCGGAAATCACCCTGCCGACCGGCAAGGACCATCTGGGCAATGACCGTACGGCGGTGTGCTGCCTTTCCTCGCTCAACCTGGAAACTTGGGAAGAGTGGAACGGCGACGAGCGCTTCATCGAGGACGTGCTGCGCTTCCTCGACAACGTCCTGCAGGACTATATCGACCGCGCGCCGGACGAAATGGCCCGCGCCAAGTATTCCGCGATGCGCGAACGCAGCGTCGGCATGGGCGTTATGGGCTTCCACTCCTACCTTCAGAAAAAGGGCGTCGCCTTTGAAAGCGCAATGGCCAAGGCGCTGAACATGAAAATGTTCAAGCACGTCGCGGCCCGCGCGGATGAGGCCAGCCTGATGCTGGCGCAAGAACGCGGCGCTTGCCCCGATGCGGCAGACATGGGCGTGATGCAGCGTTTTTCCTGCAAGATGGCGATCGCGCCGACCGCGTCGATCAGCATCATCTGCGGCGGCACCAGCGCCTGCATCGAACCGATCCCGGCCAACATCTATACCCACAAGACGCTGTCGGGCAGCTTCGTGGTCAAGAACCCCTATCTTCAGGCGCTGCTTGCCGCCAAGAGCAAGGATTCCAACAACGTCTGGAACACGATCCTTGAACGCGGCGGTTCGGTCCAGCACCTCGATTTCCTCAGTGCTGAGGAAAAGGCCGTCTACAAGACCAGCTTCGAGATCGACCAGCGCTGGCTGCTGGAGTTTGCAGCCGATCGCACTCCCTATATCGACCAGGCCCAGTCGCTTAACCTCTACATTCCCGCCGATGTCGAGAAGTGGGACCTGATGCAGCTGCACTTCCAGGCCTGGGAAAAGGGCATCAAAAGCCTGTATTACCTGCGCTCGAAGTCGGTCCAGCGCGCCGGGTTTGCCGGCGGGGTCGAGGCGGACAACACCGCCCTGGCGCCGAAGATGGAACTGGCCGCGCAGGAAACCGATTATGAGGAATGCCTGGCCTGCCAGTGATGGCAGAGCGGGCATCCCGGCGGCTGAAAGGGGCCCTGACGATGGATGGCAAGGCAGGATGCAGCGTGGCCGGCGTGGTGATCGGTGCATTGGCACTGGTCGCCCTGCTGGTCGGCTGGCCGCAGTACCGCGTCTACCAGCAGCGGCTGGCGGGCGAGGCTGCGCTGGCCGAGGCGCAAAGCTCGCGCCAGGTCGCGATCCTTGAAGCCCGCGCCAAAAAGGAAAGCGCGATTTCGCTGGCCGAGGCCGAAGTGATCCGCGCACAAGGCGCAGCCAAGGCCAATGCCATCCTGCAGAACTCGCTTGGCGGGCCGGAAGGCTATCTGCGCTATCTGCAGATCCAGGCGCTGGAAAATACCAAGTCGTCACTGATCTATGTGCCTACCGAAGCCGGCCTGCCGGTGACCGAAGCACGGCGGCTGGACCAGCGCTAGGCGGTGGGCATGGGTTCACCCCTGATGCTCGGGATCGGGCTGGTGCTGCTGGCCGCCGGGGTGGTCACGATCCTGCGCGGGCTGCGCGGCGATCCGGCCAACCAGCGCGCGGTCTATGGCCGGCGGATCACGGGCATGATGCTGTTCGCCGGCGGGCTCGCGCTCACGGCATTCAATCTGGCGCTGGGGCACTGGTCATGATGCCCCGCGTGATGGAGACGTTCTGATGCGCAAGTGGCATCGCTGGCTGTCGGTGCTGTTCGGCGTGATCCTGCTGTGGATCGCGGTGACCGGGGTGATGAGCCAGTTCGCCGATCTGGTCGCCCAGAGTGAACGGCCCGCCGCCGCCGCGGTGCCGGCCGGCTTCACCTGTCCTGACGGGATGACTTGCCGGCCCAAACCGGCCCCCGATGGGGCGCGCGCCTGGGTCGGCTATCTGCACCACCTGCATTCGGGCGAGGAGTTTGGCCCGGTCGGCACCGCGCTGTCGATCATGGGCGGCTTTGCCCTGATGTTCTTCGCCTTTTCGGGGCTGTGGATGTATGTCCAGATGTGGCGCGCCCGCAAAGACCGCGCGCAAAAGCCCGGATGGTTCTGGAAATGAGGCGGGCGCCGCCTCGCTGTTCGGTGGCCCCACCGCGGCGCCCGCTGCCCATGCTTGGGCTGCAGACCGCTGGAAGGGGGAAACCAGCAGCCGGCATCATGTGTCCAACTCGCCAGCACCCTTCCGGGTTCCAGCCCGCCATTCTTTTCCCCGCCTTCGGGTGTCCGCCAGCTGTGCGCCGCGCCCGCCTGTCCTATAACCGCCTGACCTGATCCGGAGTCGTTCCATGCCCCTTCTCGAAGCACGCAAGACCTACAAGCCGTTCGAATATCCGTGGGCTTACGACATGTGGAAACGCCAGCAGCAGATCCACTGGATGCCCGAGGAAGTGCCGCTGGGCGAGGATTGCCGCGACTGGGCACAAAAGATTTCGGATCACGAGCGCAACCTGCTGACGCAGATCTTCCGTTTTTTCACCCAGGCCGATATCGACGTGCAGAACTGCTATCACGAGCAGTACGGCCGGGTGTTCAAGCCGACCGAGATCAAGATGATGCTGGCCGCGTTCAGCAACATGGAAACGGTCCACATCGCGGCGTATTCGCACCTGCTTGACACCATCGGCATGCCCGAAAGCGAATACGGCATGTTCCTCGAATACGAGGAGATGCGCAACAAGCACGATTACCTTGCCCAGTTCGGGGTCGACAATGACGAGGATATCGCCCGCACCTTGGCGATGTTCGGCGGCTTTACCGAAGGGCTGCAGCTGTTCGCCAGCTTTGCCATGCTGATGAACTTCCCGCGCTTCAACAAGATGAAGGGCATGGGCCAGATCGTCACCTGGTCGGTGCGCGATGAAAGCCTGCACTGCGAAGGCATCACCAAGCTGTTCCACGCCTTCGTGGCCGAACGCAACTGCCTGACCAAATCGGTCAAGGAAGACATCATCGACTGCTGCCAGAAAACCGTGCGGCTGGAAGATGCCTTCATCGATCTGGCGTTCGAACAGGGTCCGGTCCCGGGGATGAGCCCCAAGGAAATCAAGCGCTATATCCGCTATATCGCCGACTGGCGGCTGAGCCAGCTGGGCCTGCCGGCGATCTACATGGTCGAGGATCACCCCCTCCCCTGGCTCGCCCCGCTGCTCAACGGGGTCGAACACGCCAACTTCTTCGAAACCCGCGCCACCGAATATTCAAAGGGCGCGACCAAGGGCAACTGGCAGGACGTCTGGTCCAGCTTCGACCAGCGCCGCAAGGCCAAGGGCAGCGATGTCGTCGCGGCGAACGAAGCGGGCGAGGCCGGGAGCGAGCCGGACATGTTCAGCGGGGCCGGCGTGGCAGCGGAGTGATGTAAAACACGTAAGTATATGGCCTTTCAATTACGGTGCCGAAAAAGGTGACATGTTACCAAGATCACTAAGTCAAATACGGTGAAGCAGTTGTGGTGGGACAGACGAGGCCGATTCCTCATTGCCCCAACATGCCACCCCCGGCACAGCTCGCACCCTCGCTGCATTTGCCGGATAAGCCGCGCTATCGCCGAAAAAGCGATATAGCCCGCTGCTCGCGCGCAGATCATACCCCGCCCTGCGCGCCAGGTCCGCGCCGGGGCGGTCGGCGGCCAGTTCGTTCTCGCGGGCGCTGGCGGTGTGGCCGAGGTACCAGTGGGCGATCTCGTGGCCGGCCAGCAAAGTGAACTCGTCCGCGCTCAGCCGCCGACCCGCGTCTTTTTTGTAGGTGCTCCGCCCGCCGCCGCTCCACCCGCCAACGGTCCCGGCCGCGCCGCAGGGTGATGGCGCGGTAATCCGCTGCCGTGCTAACCTGCGCCCATGTCCCCCGAAGCCCCCGCCGCGTTGACCGCGCTGACCCCCTGGATCGCCCTGATCGGGCCGGCAGAGCTGTTCGCCGGTTTTGCCGCGATCAACACCGTCACCTTTGCCATGTTCGGGATCGACAAGGCGCGCGCTGCAAACGGGCAGTGGCGGGTGCAGGAATCGACGTTGCTGGGGCTGGCGCTGCTGGGCGGATCGATCGGCGCCTGGGCCGGGCGCCGCGCCTTTCGCCACAAGACCCGCAAGCAGCCGTTTGGGCGCCGGCTGGTCACGATCAGCGCGGTGCAAGTCCTGGCTGTGGCTGGCCTGGCTGGATGGTGGCTGGGCGGGTAATGTGGACGGGCGCTGCGGCCGCGGCGCTGGCTATCGCCATCGCACCAGTGCCCACGGCAGCAGGGCGAACACCATCTGACCGGCCAGCCCGACGGCCCCCGGCGGGGCCGCAAGCAGGCGTGCCCACTGTGCCGCGCCTTGGCCGCCAAGCAGTACCGCCAGCGCCGCCTCGGCCAGCAACAGCAGGACAAAAGCCAGCACGCCCAGCGCCAGCGCCTCGCCTGTCCGGGTAACGCTGTAGCGGCGCAAAACTGCGCGTGCGGCGGCAAAGCTGACCAGCAGCATCGCCGGCAGCTCCAGCAAGACTGCGGCCAGCAGACCCGTACGCGGCGCCACCCACAGCGTGCGCAGGGTGCCAAGCACAAAGCCGGCGGCAAAGACCCAGGCCCAATAGGCCAGGGCAGCCGCCACTATCCGGCGCACCGGCCGCGTCCTAATCGCTCCAGCGCCGGACCGCGCCGCCATCCCCGGCATGAACGCCCAGCAGCACCGCCCGCAGCGCACCCTTTTCGCGGTGCAGCAGGATCAGGAGATAAGCCATTAGAAAGGTACCGCCGAACAGGAGAGCCGCCACTGCCAGCACCCAGCCTGCAACGCTCCACCCGCTGCGCCACCCGGTCCACAGCGCACAAAGCGCCAGCATCGACAGGAAATCAGCATTGAATTGCCCCGCCCAGTGCCCCCGCGCGATATCGCCGAAAAACACCGGAAGCAGGTTGAGCCCGTCGCGCCCGATGACAAAGGCGGTAAAGGTGATCAACACGCTCCAGGCTATAATCAGGTAGAGCCGAAAGGCAGTCATGGCAGCACTCCCCCCTTTTCAAGATTGGCCCGTTCAGCATAACGCATCGCGGTCCCTGTCCAAAACCAGGGGCAGAGCCGGAATTGGAGAATGCCTGTTCAACGCGGCGGGACGCGGTCCCGGATGCGGTCGAACGCTGCCTTGATCGCGGCGAAACGTTCGTCGATCGCCGGCTCGAACTCGGTATCGGTAACGATATAGGGCCAGTCCCCTTCGATCCCCTCACGCACCAGTTCGCCCACATAACGCGGGTCAATCCCGTGGGCGATCGCCTCACGCGCCAGCACGGCAAACTCGCTTTCGTCGGTTCCGTCAGTCATCCCTTCGACCGCGCCGAACCGGCTGGGAACATTGCGCGTCGATTCCATGATTTGGGTCTTGATGAAGCCGGGGCACAGCACCGAAACCCCGATACCGCGCTTGGCCAGATCGGGCCGCAGCCCTTCGCTCAGGCCGACGACACCGTATTTGGTGACGTTATAGCTGGGATTGACCCCGGCCCACAACCCGGCAATCGACGCGGTGGAAACGATCTGCCCGCCTTCGCCGTGCGTCTCGATCAGGGGTCCGAAAATCTCTATCCCCCAGATCACACTCATCAGGTTGACGCCCAGCGTCCAGTCCCAGCTGGCCTGGGTCCACGCACCGTAATCGCCCCCGCCGCCCACGCCCGCGTTGTTGACCAGGATGTGAACCTTGCCAAAGCGGGCGATGGTCGCGTCAGCCGCGGCCTGCAGCTCTGCCTTGAGCGAGACGTCCGCGCGCACTGCCGCCACATCGGCATTGGTCGCGGCAAGCGCGGCACGCGCGTTTTCCAGCGCGGCTTCCTCGATATCGCAGAGCATCACTTTGCACCCGGCCGCCGCCAGCGCCTGCGCGATGCCAAGGCCGATCCCCGATGCCGCCCCGGTGACGAAAGCGACCTTGCCCTGAACGTCTTGCATTTGCGACTCTCCCGCCAAATCCATACCGCGATCATGACGCCGATTGCGCGCCCGGCAAGTGGTTTAAGCGCGCCCTTAAATTGCTGGTGGACGCAGGCGCACAGGCGCGGCACGATGGCATGCATACATCGCCATCGGGGAGAGAGACATGGCTGCCTATCTGGTTTTCATCAAGGAACGCGAACACGATGCCGCCGCCATGGCAGACTATGCCCCCAAAGCCGGTGCTTCGCTGCAAGGCCACGCGGGCAAGCCGCTGGCCTATTACGGCGCGATCGAGACACTGGAGGGGCCAGAGGCCAAAGGCGCGGTTATCGTTGAGTTTGCGGGCATGGACGAAGCGCGTGCCTGGTACGGCAGCGAAGCCTATCAGGACGCGCGCAAATCGCGGTTTGCCGGCGCCGATTACCGGGTGCTGCTGATCGACGGAATGGGCTGAGGCAGCCCGCCCGCGCGCCTATTCAGCGCCGCGGATGAAATCGTCCTCCATGCCGGATTTGCCCAGTGTGTCCTCGACATCGTCGTCGTTTCGCTCGCCGCGAAAGGCGCTCATGTCGATGTGACCGCTGGACACCATCTGGTTCATGTGATCGACCAGATCGGGTGCGTCGGTACTTTCATCATCGTAAGCGCCGTTGACCTTTTCGGTTTCGCCGCCTTCAAAAGTGGAGGCCCGGCCCAGCGCTTCGTCCGCCAGGGTCTGGGCCTGATCGGCAGCATCGTCCTGTGACAGGTTGCGGGCTTCGGGGGGAAGGTTGTCAGGCTCGTCCATGAGGGGGCTCTCCGGGGGTTATGGGCTTGCCTTCCTGAACCCCTCGCCGCGCGGCTTGTTCCCGCGGCGCCTACCGGCGCTAGTCGGGCAGCAGCCCTATGGTCTTGGCCAGTAAAAGCGCGAAAAGGGCTGCTAGCAGTGCATAGACCCCCAGCCACATCAGCGGGCGCGGGACGCGGGCAAGCTCAGGTCGGCCGAAGGGATAGTGCAGCGTAACGCGCGTCCCCAGCGGCGGGCGCGGGCTGGTGTGCAGCACCTGGTCGGTCACTTCATGCGCAGCGCCTTCGGCGGTGAAACGGTAAACTGCGGCGTGCGAAGTGCCATCGCTATCGCGAGTGATACGGTGGCCGATCACTTCGGCATCGACCGAGCGGGTCAAGCCGCGCAGCCGCACCCAGTCACGCCGACCGATTGCCCACAGGCTAAACAGGCAAAGGGCCATGCCGGCAAACAGAAACCAGCTTTCCATTCGGGTCAGCTTGCCAGTTTGAGCCCCGGTTGGCCAGCGGCCAGCGCTGTCTTGGGCTGGTCTAGCCAGATGCCGCGCGTGTCATAGACGTGGTGGCCGGCGCGTTCGGCCACGGGCACGGCCTTGAATGCATCGTGATCGACCAGAACGATCAGCACGCCGCAGGTTTCCAGCGCTGTGTCGATATCGACCAGCGCGGCCCCGGTGCCATCAAACTCGCCGGGCAGTTCCGCCGCATATGGTTCGACCAGCCTGACCCGGTTGCCGTATTTACGCGCGAGACGCGCGGCGACGGCGCGGGCCGGACTTTCGCGAAAATCGTCGATGTTGGCCTTGAAGGCCAGACCCAGACAGGCGACCGCCTGGCCGGGATTGGCGTCGATCAGCGCTTCGGCGCGGGCGACGACATGGTGGATCTTGCCATCGTTGACCCCGCGTGCGGTGCGGATCAGCGGGGTATCTTCCGGCGCGCCATGGACGATGAACCACGGGTCGACCGCGATGCAATGGCCGCCGACGCCGGGACCGGGGGTAAGGATGCTAACGCGCGGATGGCGATTGGCCAGCCGGATCACTTCCCACACATCAAGCCCCATTTTGTCGGCGACGATGCTCAATTCGTTGGCAAAGGCGATGTTGACATCGCGGTAGGCGTTTTCGACCAGCTTCGTCATTTCGGCGCTGCGCGCGTCGGTGGTGACACAGGTGCCGCGCACGAAGCGCTTGTAGAAGGCCAGCGCCTTGCGCGCACAGCGCGGGGTAATCCCGCCGATCGAACGATCGTTATTGGTCAGTTCTTCCAGGATCTTGCCGGGCAGGACGCGCTCCGGGCAATAGGCAATCGATATGTCGGGCGTTTCGGCAGTCAGACCCGGACATTTAAGATCGGGCCGCGCCGCGGCGATAAGATCGCGCAAGGCTTCGGTCGTGCCGACAGGCGAAGTTGATTCAAGGATGACACAATCGCCGGGCTTCAGAACCTTGGCTACCGCCTCGCCTGCGGCAAGGACATAGGACACATCGGGCGCATGGGCATCATCGAACGGGGTCGGCACCGCGATTACGAAAACATCGGCCGGAGCCATCCGGGTTGAGGCACGCAGCAGCCCGCGCTGGACCACGCCCTGAACCAGGCCGTCAAGATCGACTTCCTCGATATGAATCTCGCCGCGGTTGATAGTATCCACCACGGTTTGGGTCACATCAACACCGTGAACCTTGCATCCGGCGCGCGCGACGACGGCGGCGGTAGGCAATCCGATATAGCCCAGCCCTACGACACAGACGTCAGGCTTGATGTCCGATTTCATTACCCAACAGCTCCACGATCCGTTGCGCGGCGCGCCCATCCCCAAAGGGATTGTGCGCCCGTGCCATGTTTTCGTAGGCAGCCTTATCGTCGAGAAGCTTAAACAATTCGGTAACGATAACCTTGGTCTGGGTGCCGACCAGCCGGGCCGTTCCCGCCGCCACCCCTTCGGGCCGCTCGGTTGTCTCGCGCATGACCAGTACCGGCTTACCCAGCGCGGGCGCTTCTTCCTGCACCCCGCCGCTGTCAGTCAACATGATGTGGGCAATTGCCAGCAGCCGCGCGAAGTGCGGGTAATCGAGCGGCTCGATCAGCGCGACATTGTCCAGCCCGCCCAGCGCGCTGTGCATCACCGCGCGGACATTGGGGTTAAGGTGGACCGGAAAGATCACCGCCACATCGGGCCGCGCAGCGATCTGGCGAATCGCATCGGCAATCGCCTCCATCCCGCCGCCGAAGTTTTCGCGGCGGTGGCTGGTCACGCCGATGATCCGTTTGCCCGCGAAACGCTGTTCAAGATCGGCAAGCCCGCTGGCAAGGGCTGGCTGCGCGGCGATTTGCGCGGTCACCCACTCAAGCGCATCGATCACCGTGTTGCCGGTTACGTGGACGCGGGCTGCAGGGACGTTTTCCGCCAGCAGCGCCGACTTGCTTACGCTTGTTGGGGCAAAGTGCAGGCTTGCAATCGCACCGATCACCTTGCGGTTCACCTCTTCGGGCCAGGGGTGATAGATATGGCCGCTGCGTAGCCCCGCTTCGACATGGTCGACCGGGATTTTGCGGTAATAGGCGGCCAGCGCGCCAGCCATGGCCGTGGCGGTATCGCCCTGGACCATGACCCGGTCAGGCTGCACTTCATCCATCACCTTGCCCAGTTCAACCAGCAGTGCGGCGGTAAGCCCGTCCAGCGTCTGGTCAGGACGCATCAGGTCGAGATCGTGATCCGGCACGATCGCGGCGATCTGCAGTACCTGATCAAGCATCTGGCGGTGCTGCGCCGAAACGCAGACCACCGGGGTAAAGTGCGGGTCTGCCGCCAATGCCTTGATCACCGGAAACAGCTTGATCGCTTCGGGACGGGTACCGAACACGACGAGGATTTTTGCAGGCTGGGTCATCATGTTCGCCCCTACCATCGACATGTTAACCATGAAATAAGACCGCCCGGTTAGGGGGAATGAATGCGCGTTCTGGTTACCGGTGCTGCCGGCTTCATTGGTCATGCCCTGTCCCGTGCCCTGCTGGCGCGGGGCAACCGGGTGGTGGGCATCGACAACCTCAATTCCTATTACCAGGTTTCGCTGAAACGTGACCGGGTGGCGACGCTGATGGAAGGCGGCGGAAACCGCTTTGCCTTTCACGAGATCGATTTCAGCGACATGGCCGCGCTGGATGCGGCATTGGACAGTGCAGAGATCGACCGGGTGGTCCATCTGGGCGCGCAGGCCGGGGTGCGTTATTCGATCGAAAACCCGCAGGCCTATGTCCGGTCAAACCTGGCAGGCCACGTCAACTTGCTGGAGTTTGGGCGTCACCGCAGCCTGGCCCACATGGTCTATGCCAGTTCCAGCTCGGTTTATGGCGGCAATGCCAAGTTGCCTTTTTCGGTGGATGACAGGGTGGATCACCCCGTATCGCTGTATGCCGCCACCAAGCGCGCGGACGAGCTGATGAGCGAAACCTACGCCCACCTGTTTCGCCTGCCGCTGACCGGATTGCGCTTTTTCACGGTCTATGGCCCATGGGGCCGCCCCGACATGATGCTGTGGAACTTTACCCGGCGGATCCTGGCAGGCGAACCGATCCCGGTCTTCAACCACGGTGATATGTACCGCGACTTCACCTATATAGACGACATTATCGCCGGGGTATTGGCTTGCCTGGACAGCCCGCCAGCCGACGACGGCGCGGAAAAGGCCGGCGGTTCGGTCAAGCCGCATGCACTGTACAACATCGGCAATAACCGGTCGGAACACCTGATGAAAGTTGTCGGGATCCTGGAAGAGGCTTGCGGCAAAAAGGCGCAAATCGAACTTCTGCCGATGCAGCCGGGCGACGTGCACAAGACCTTTGCCGATATCGGCGCGATAAGCCGCGACCTGGGCTATGCGCCCAGCACCAGCATCGAGGAGGGCGTACCTGCCTTCGTTGACTGGTACCGCCATTACCACGGGGTTTGATCCTGCGCCTGGACGGCCTTAAGAAGCCTTGGCTTCGATCCGGTGGAATGTCAGGATGATAACAGCCCCGGCTGCGGGCCATTGCCGTTCGATTGTGCCGCCGATCTGGCGCAGTACTGCGTCGGTCATCCGATTTCCGAAACCGCCATTTGCCGGAACTACAGCGCTTAGCGCAGGGTCCGGTGCCGGCCCCCCTTCCTCGCGCCAGACCAGCGTCGTCCTGACTGCGCTGTCCGGCTGGATTTCACACGACCAAGACAGGCGCACCCGTCCGTTGCTGACCGAAAGCGCGCCATACTTGGCCGCGTTGGTCGCCAGTTCGTGCAGCACCAGCGCCAGCGGCGTGATCTGCTGCGCGGCGATCCCGCACTCTCCGCCGTTCAGCGTTATCTTTTCGCCCGCTGCGTCCTGATAGGGTTCAAGCACACTTTCCAGCAGCTTGCCCAGCTCGGTCACCGAATCGGGGGTAGTACCAAAAGCAAGTGAATGGGCGCGGGCGAGGGCGTGGATCCGCGTGCTGAGATCACCGATGATGACGTCGGTCGAGCCCTTCTCGCGCCCGGCCAGTCCGATCAGGGACAGGACAACGCCGAACAGGTTCTTGACCCGGTGGTTAAGCTCCTGCGCCAACAGCTTGTTGCGTTCGTTCAGGTCGTGCAGCCGTGCCGCCTGGCTGGCCAGGATTTCGGCCCCGGCGCGGCGGCGTTCGCCTCGAACGGCGGCCAGCACCAGCAGGATGAGCGCCGCCCACATGGACAGCAGCAAGGGGATTTGCCATTGCTCGACCTGATCGGCCGAAGTGAATGCAGCTTCACGTCTTTGCCGCTGTATTGCTGAAAAGTGCGCCAGCTGGAACCGCAGCCGGTCCATGGTGGTCTTGCCGGCATTGGTTCGCACAACCTCAAGCGCGGCATCGACGCTCCCCCTGCGGGCATAGCCAACGGTCTGGTCAAGTTCGGCCAGCTTTTCAGTTACCAGGGTGTCAACGCTGCGCAGGCGATCGTCGGCTTCAGCATCGGCTACGCTGGCAAGCTGGGTGTGCAGCGCCGCCAGTTCCTGGGGAATGCGTTTGCGGGCAGCATCATAGGGGGCCAGATATGCCGGATTCTGGGTCAGCAGAAAGCCCCGCTGGCCGGTTTCGGCATCAACCAGAGACTGCGCCAGGCTTTGCAAGACGGTCATTGTCTCAGCCTCTTCGCGGGCGGACGAACGGGCGTTGCGCTGAGCGAAGGACAGCTGGACCAGAAGCAGCCCGATCGCGACGATCACGCCGGTCAAAAGGACCAGCACCGTCGCCGGCGGCAGCATGGCCGCCACTTTGCGAAAAGGGGCAGCCCAACCGGTGTCTTGGGTGAGAGGGCGCGACCCTGGCATCACGGCCGCCTAACACAGCCCCGCACCGGTTTGAAGCTGCAAGTCACCGTGGACAAGCCATAGGCGCCGCCTTGCTGGCAGCGGATGGTCTGGGCCATCAGCAGACCATGTCGATTCTTTCAGACCGCTGGATTCGTGCCGAGGCCAAGCATTCGGGCATGATCGAACCGTTTGTCGAGCGCCAGCAGGCGGGCGATTGTATTTCTTATGGCCTATCGTCCTATGGCTATGACGCGCGCGTGGCGGACGAGTTCAAGGTGTTTACCAACGTCCATTCGGCAGTGGTCGATCCAAAGAATTTCTCTGATAACAGCTTTGTCGACATGAAGACTGACTGCTGCGTCATCCCGCCCAATTCCTTTGCGCTGGCCCGCACGGTTGAATATTTTCGCATCCCGCGCGACGTGCTGGTGATCTGCCTTGGCAAAAGCACCTATGCCCGCTGCGGAATCATCGTCAATGTCACCCCGCTGGAACCCGAATGGGAAGGCCACGTGACATTGGAGTTTTCCAATACCACGCCGCTTCCGGCCAAGATCTATGCCAACGAAGGCGCCTGCCAGTTCCTGTTCCTCAAGGGGAACGAGCCCTGCGAGGTCAGTTACGGTGACCGGTCGGGTAAATATATGGGCCAGCGCGGCGTGACTCTGCCGCGGCTATAGCCAGCGGGAACATTTATCCCTCCGACGTGCTTTAGCACACATAACCGGTCGGAGAGTGCCGCCATGTCCACTATCGCCGCCGTCATTGGACGGATTCTGATCGCCGCGATCTTCATTGTATCGGGTGCCGGAAAACTTATGAATCCCGCGATGGTCGAAAGCATGATCACCGGCGCCGGCCTTCCGCCAGGTCTTGCCCTGCCAACAGGGGCGTTTGAAGTGCTGGCAGGCCTTGCCCTTGCCCTGGGTGTCATGACCCGGCTTACCGCCATACTGCTGTTCGGCTTCACCGCGCTGGCCACCTTGTTCTTCCACCGCAACGTGGCTGATCCGATGCAGATTACGCTGGCGCTGAAGAATCTGTCGATCATGGGCGGTCTGCTGCTGGTCTTTGCCCACAGCCAGATGTGGTGGTCGTGGGACCGGATGCGTAATGCGCGCAAGGGCGAAATGGCCACTCTGGCCGCCCAGCAACGCGCACACGATGCCGAACTGCGGGCCGCCCGCGCCGAAGGTATGGCCGAAGCCGTTCGCACGGGACGGGTTGACCCGGCAGTCACAGTGACCGACACCAACGGCGACGGAGTGCCCGAGGTGCGCAAGCGCCGCTGGTGGGAATGATCGCTCCGCGCGGAGGATCATGACTGCATCAGCCAAAGCCGACCGGCCATACGATATCGTCGTTTACGGAGCGACCGGATATACCGGACGCCTTGTGGCCGAATATCTGGCTCATCACTATCAGGGTAAGGGTCCGAAATGGGCCATGGCCGGGCGCAGCGCGGCTAAACTTGCCGAAGTGCGCGACCTGATCGGCGCACCCGCTGATACCCCGCTGATCGTTGCCGATGCAGATAATCCGGCCAGTCTGGCGGCGATGGCACAGAGCGCCCGCGTGGTGATTACGACGGTCGGCCCGTACCAGCTTTATGGCGAACCCCTGGTCAAGGCCTGCGTCGAGGCAGGGACCGATTATGCCGATCTGTGCGGCGAACCGGCGTGGATGCGCCAGATGATCGACGCCTATGACGAACAGGCAAAGGCTTCAGGCGCGCGGATTGCCTTTTCTTCCGGATTTGATTCGATCCCCTTTGATCTGGGCGTCTTCATGCTGCAGCAAGAGGCCGCAAAGCGCCACGGTGCCCCCGCTCCGCGGGTCAAAGGCCGGGTGCGCGCCATGCAGGGTACATTTTCAGGCGGAACAGCGGCCAGCCTGACCGAAACCATGAAGGCCGTCGCCAAGAACCCCAAGCTTATCCCGATCCTGCAAAGCCCGTTCGGGCTGACCCCCGGCTTTGATGGACCGTCACAGCCGATGGGTCTTATCCCCGAATATGAGGAAAGCGTCGGCAAGTGGGCCGCGCCGTTCATCATGGCGACGATCAACACCAAAAACGTGCACCGCACCAATTTCCTGCTGGGCCATCCATATGGTGCAGATTTCAAATATGACGAGATGATGCTGACCAGCGCCGGGGAAATTGGCCAGAAAGCCGCCCATGCCGTAGCTGAGATGCTGAAAAACCCGTTTGGCGCCAAACCGCCCAAGCCCGGCGAAGGCCCCAGCAAGGAAGAACGCGATAACGGCTTTTACGACGTTCTGTTCATCGGTGAATGGCCCGATGGCAAGACCATCCGCTATGGGGTCAAGGGTCGCTATGATCCCGGCTATGGTTCAACCAGCCGGATGATCGCGGAAACCGGAATCGCCCTCCTTGATTGCAAGGCAGCAGGCGGGATCTCCACCCCCGGAGCCTTGCTTGGCGAAGCGCTGGTCAAGCGACTGGAAGAACACGCCGAGATCACCTTCGCGACTGAAGACTGAGTACGTTCGCCCCGTGCCAAGTCTGGCAGAACGTCTGTCCGCAGCGCGTGCGACTACGGTGTTCGAGCGGATGTCGGCGCAGGCGCGCGAAACCGGCGCAATCAACCTGGGCCAGGGCTTCCCCGATCTGCCCGAGCCGGCCGAACTGATCACGGCAGCGCAGCGCGCCTTGCACGGCAAGTCCAACCAGTATCCGCCGATGCGCGGGCTGGCCGAGCTGCGCAGGGCGGTTGCTGGCTATTACCGTCAAGAGCAGGGACTGGAAATCGCAGCCCACGACATCGTGGTCACCTCCGGCGCGACCGAGGCGCTGGCTGCCGCTCTCCTCGCACTGGTCGAGCCGGGGGATGAGGTAGTGCTGGTCCAGCCGTGCTACGACGCCTACCAGCCGCTGATCGAACGCGCCGGAGGCACTGCGCGCTTCGTCAGCCTGACCCCGCCGCAATGGTCGCTCGATCCTGTCGCGCTTGCCGCCGTGATCGGACCGCGCACGCGGGGGATCGTGATCAATTCGCCTAACAATCCGGTCGGCACCTTGCTTGGCCGCGCAGAACTCGAATCAATCGGGGCGCTGTGCGAAGCGCACGACCTGTGGCTGGTCAGCGACGAGGTTTGGGAAGGCACGATCCTGGACGGCACGCCGCACCTGTCGGCACTGGCGATCCCGGCGCTGCGCGAACGCACGGTCAAGATCGGATCGGCAGGCAAGATCTTTTCGCTGACCGGGTGGAAAATTGGCTGGGCCGTCGCTGCCCCGCCGCTGGCGGAAGCTGTTGCCGCGCGGCACCAGTTCCTGACCTTCACCACTGCGACCCCGCTGCAATGGGCGGCGGCCGAAGGGCTGGCCTTGCCTCCTGCCTGGCATCAGGCGCACCGTGCGCGCTATGCCCATGCCAAGTCGCGGCTTGTCGGCGGCCTGGCCAAGGCGGGTTTTGCCGTATTGCCGGCCAGCGGCACATGGTTTGTGACCATTGATCTGGCCGCATCGGGCCTGCCTAAAGACGACGAAGCCGCAGCACGCCTTCTGATCGAGCAGGCCGGGGTTGCGTCAATCCCGGTCTCGGCGTTCTATGCCGAGCAGGCAGAGCACGGTTATCTGCGGCTGTGTTTTGCAAAAGAAGACGCCGTGCTGGACGAGGCGGTGCGGCGGCTGGCACAGCTGCGGAGCTGAGAGGGGATACCAATGGCCGGCAGCTATGAACGCATTTCCTATCTGGTGGTGTTTACCGAAACGAGCGCATTCAAAGATACCTATGGCGGGGCCATCGGCACGGTCGCGGCCGAATGCCAGTTGCTCAAACCGGATGTTCCATCAGACAGCGTCGTGATCTTTTCGCACCCGATCGGCGGCGGGGCCTATCTGCCGCTGGTTGGGCAGCTGGCGAAGATGGGCGTCCACACAATCTATTGTAACCCGCGCTACCGCGGCAACGATACCGCGCTGATCATGGAACGGGCGGCGATGGACCTGGGCGCCTGCGTGCGCAACGCGAAAGATCGGCTGGGCTACAAGAAGGTCTATCTTGGCGGCTGGTCGGGCGGCGGGTCGCTGTCTATGTTCTACCAGGCAGAGGCGCAGGACCCGCGCGTCACGCACACACCCGCAGGTGATCCCTATGATCTGACTGCGGCCGGTTTTATCCCTGCAGACGGGGTGATGCTGCTTGCCGCTCACCTGTCTCGCAACCTGACCCTGACCGAATGGATGGACCCATCAATCGAAGATGAAAGCCGCCCGTTCGATCGCGATCCGGCATGGAACCTTTACGCCCCCGATGGCCCCAAGCCGCCTTATTCCGATACCTTTGTGGCGCAATACCGTCAGCGCCAGATTGACCGCAACCGGCGTATTACTGCCTGGGTGAAGGACGAGCTTGCGGCACTCAAAGCGCAAGGGCTGGAAAGCCACGAACGCTGCTTTACTGTGCAGGGCACCATGGCCGATCCGCGCTGGCTGGACCCGCTGGTCGATCCCAACGAACGCCGGCCCAACCACTGCATGTTGGGCGATCCATTCGTTGTCAACGACGGCCCGGTGGGGCTGGCACGGTTCACCACACTGCGATCCTGGTTGTCGCAGTGGTCCTATGATGACAGCCAGGCCGATGGACTCAAATGCGCGGCGCGGATTGCCTGCCCGATGCTGGTGATCGAAAACGGTGCCGACGATGCCTGCACTCCCAGCCACGCCGCGCGGCTGATGGCGGCGGCACAGGGCTGCACGATCGAGCACCGCACGATTGCCGGCGCCAACCACTACTATTTCGGCCAGCCCGAACACTGCCGGCAGGCCGCAGAAACCGTGCGGGACTGGATCACTGCGCAAGAGTAACCCCAGCCTTCGGCCTTGCCATGCCCGCCCGCCGTGTTAATCGAACGATTAAATGTGCGCGGGAGCAGAACCATGACGGCGGCCTACCAGACGATCACGGTGGAGAAACGTGGCCAAACCGATTGGCTGACGCTCAATCGCCCCGATGCGCTCAACACGATCAACGCCGCCATGGTGGGTGAGCTCAACGACTACTTCGGCAAGCTTTATCACGATGGAACGGTCCGCGTGGTGGTGCTGCGCGGTACGGGCAAGGCTTTTTGCGCCGGGCTCGATATCAAGGAACACGAACGCGGCGAAGTGCCGTTCGGCGGGGGCTTCGGATTTCAGGGCTGGCTGGCCGATGTCTATATCAAGATGCGGCGCTGCCCCCAGCCAATTGTCTCGCTGATCCACGGGCCGGCCTGCGGTGGCGGGTTTGCCTTTGCGCTTGCCAGCGACATACGCCTGGCCGGGGAAAGCGCGCGGATGAACGCCGCCTTCATCCGCATCGGCCTGTCATCGTGCGACATGGGGGTAAGCTATTTCCTGCCCCGGCTGGTCGGCGGATCGGTCGCGGCTGAGCTGATGCTTACCGGGCGTTTCCTGCTCGCGCAGCGTGCCCACGCCCTGGGGCTGGTGGCCGAAGTTGTGCCTGACGATCAGCTGGAAGCCGCGGCGCAGCCGTGGATCGACGATCTGCTTCACGCTTCCCCCATGGGTCTGCGGATGACCAAGGAAGGGTTGGCGATGGGCATTGATGCCAGTAGCCTGGAAAGCGCCATGGCGATCGAGAACCGCAACCAGGTCCTTACCTCCAAAAGTGCCAATTTCGCCGAAGGCATGCGTGCCTTTATGGAAAAGCG
Organism: Novosphingobium sp.; assembly: GCF_024642085.1. Lineage (GTDB taxonomy): Bacteria > Pseudomonadota > Alphaproteobacteria > Sphingomonadales > Sphingomonadaceae > Novosphingobium. Next base: position 34,740 of record NZ_JAHEBV010000008.1, read on the forward strand.
CAGACCTGACTACACCCCCGATTGACCGTGAGGATTTGACCAATGACCCCGCACCCGCGCTATCCGCACGTGTTCTCGCCGCTCAAGATCGGCAATACTTTGGTCAAGAACCGCATCCTGATGGGATCGATGCACACCGGCCTGGAAGACCAGCCCGACGCGGCAGAGCGGCTGTCCGCCTATTTCGTCGAGCGGGCAAAAGGCGGGGTCGGCATGATCATCACTGGCGGGATCGGGCCGCACCCCACGGCCGGGTACGGCGCCAAGCTGCTGGATGACAAGGACGCGGCGCTGCACCGCCAGGTGACCGAAGCAGTCCACGCGGCCGCGCCCGATGTGAAGATTGTCATGCAGATCCTCCATACCGGGCCATTGGCTGGCACTGCCGACTGTGTCGCGCCATCGCCGGTCAAATCGCGGATCGGCCGCCATGCCCCCAATGAACTTACCGAAGAAGGCATTGCCGAACAGATAGCCGCCTTTGCCAACTGCGCCCGGCTGGCCCAACAGGCAGGCTATGACGGGGTAGAGATCATCGGTTCTGCGGGCTATCTCATTTCCACTTTCCTCGTTGAAAAGACCAACCAGCGCACCGACCAGTGGGGCGGATCGTGGGACAACCGGATGCGCTTCCCGCGCGAAGTGATCCGCGCGGTGCGGGCAGCAGTCGGCCTGGATTTCGTGGTAATTTTCCGGATCGCGGCGATGGACATGCTCCAAGGCGGCATGGCCTGGGATGAAGTGGTCAGCCTGGCCCAGGCGCTTGAAGCGGACGGCGTGGACGTCATCTCCACCCACTTCTGCTGGCACGAAAGCTTTGTCCCGACCATCGCCACCATGGTGCCCCGTGCGGCCTTTACCCAGGTGACTGGGCGCTTGAGAAAGGCGCTGTCGATCCCGGTCATTACCAGCAACCGGATCAACATGCCCCAGGTTGCCGAAGATGTGCTGGCCCGCGGCGATGCCGATCTGGTTTCGATGGCGCGGCCGATGCTGGCCGATGCCGAGCTGGTTAACAAGGCGCGCGAGGGCCGCGAGGACGAGATCAATACCTGCATCGCCTGCAATCAGGCGTGTCTGGATCACACCTTTACCGGCAAGCTCACATCATGCCTGGTCAACGCCCGTGCCTGCCGCGAGACCGAGATCGCCGTGCTGCCCGCCGCTGCGCCCAGGCGGATCGCCGTGGTCGGCGCAGGTCCGGCCGGGCTGGCCTATGCCGCCATTGCTGCCGAGCGCGGGCACAAGGTAACGCTTTATGATGCGGCGGACGAAATCGGCGGGCAATTCAATCTTGCCAAGCAAATCCCCGGCAAGGAAGAGTTCTATGAAACCCTGCGCTATTTCGCCCGGATGATCGAGGTGCACGGCATTGATCTGCGGCTTGGCACCCGCATCGATGCGGCCCGTCTGAAGGACGCCGGGTTTGATGAAGTCATTGTCGCCACCGGAATAACCCCGCGCAGACCGGTGCTGGACGGGATCGATCATCCCAAGGCGGTCAGCTATGTCGATGTGATCAGGGGCAAAGCCCCGGTCGGACAGAAGGTTGCTATCATGGGCGCTGGCGGGATTGGCTTCGACGTCGCCGAACTGATCACTCACCAGGGGACCAGCGCGGCGCTGGATGTCGCCGTCTTTGCCCGCGAATGGGGGGTTGATTTTGCCAACCACCCGCGCGGCGGTGTAACCGGAATCGAACCTCAGGTGGCCAGCAACGGCCGCGAAGTGACCCTGCTCCAGCGCAAGGCCACCCCGGTCGGCCAAGGCCTGGGCAAGACCACCGGCTGGACCCACCGCCTGACCCTGCAGCGGCGCGGCGTGAAGATGGTGTCGGGCATCGAGTATGACCGCATCGACGATGCCGGCCTGCACTGCCGGATCAACGGCGAGCCGGTACTGATGGAAGTAGACACGGTGATCGTCTGTGCCGGACAGGAACCGGCACGCGGGCTTTACGATGACCTGGTCGCCCTTGGCATTTCCGCCCAGCTTATCGGCGGCGCCTTTGAAGCCGCCGAACTCGACGCCAAACGAGCGATCAAACAGGCGACCGAACTGGCCGTGGCCGCGTGAAGTGATGAGGTAGGTGAAGGGAAGCCAAAAATCTGTGTATCAATTTGATTTATCTATAGTTTATCCTGAAGCAATCCGGCAGTGGCCCCAATATGGCCCCCTGCGTCGTTGGATACCTGTGGAAATCCTGAGATAATAAAAGATTTGGGCAGGCTACAACGTCCGACTTGTCGGACATAGCAGTCATTCCGAAGGCAATTTATTTTAGTCTGCACCTGCCGTCCATTCATAACTTGGAATGTCGGCATCTGGATCGTAACTAAGGCAGCAATCGCGATCAGAAGAGCAAGGTGCCAGACGCCCATCCTACCTCGCAAATGAGCGCTCTCATCACCTGTTGCAGCTGCTCGAAACCAAGGACAAGGCCGCGCATTTGCTTGATGCGTTTCTGAACCATTTCCGGTAACGGCAGCTTTCGGAGCGGCGATAGGCCGAGCGAAATGACCGAAATCAGGACGCACAGCCGACGTGCCGGTTCGCTGCTCGAAATATCGGCTATCCATATAGGCGCAGCTAAGAGGAGCCCTTCCGGATCGTCCAACAAACCTGCCGTCAGCTTCCGCTAACAGAGCCGCCGTTTGAACCCTCAAATCGAACCACCGGATCCTGCCGTTTGTTCACGCCGCAATTTGCGGAACAGGTCCAATGTAGATTGACGCCGGGCGGATTAGTCTGCCGTTTGCAACCTGCTCGCGTGCATGCGCGATCCATCCCAGGGAGCGCCCCATCGCAAAGACGCAGGTAAACTCGTCAGGATCGAAGCCCAGAGCCTCAAGCAAAAGCGCGGTGTAAAACTCAACGTTCGTTTGCAAGGAGCGATCCGGCTTGCGCTCACGCAGAATCTCCAATGCAGCGGCCTCCACAGCCTCAGCATGGGCAAGTCGACCGGAATGCGGCCCCAAAATGCGGACTGCTTTCTTCAGAGCGTCCGCGCGCGGATCGCGGACGCGGTAGATGCGGTGTCCAAAGCCCATCAATCTGTCACCCCGGTCGATTGCCTGCTCGATCCAGGTCCGGGCGTTGCTGGCATCGCCAATCTCGTCCAGCATCTCGATCACCGGACCAGGTGCGCCACCATGCAGCGGACCCTTCAAGGTGCTGATCCCGGTGAGAACGGCAGAGTTTAGGCCCGCCAGTGTTGATGCGGTGACGCGCGCAGCGAAGGTCGAGGCATTCAGGCCATGATCGCAGACCGTTACGAGATAGGTGTCGAGTGCCGCGGCTTCTTCGGGCGTCGGCGCGACACCCTTCATCATCCGCAATATATCGGTGGCGTGATCCAGCGAGGGATCAGGGGAGATCAGCGGCATCCCTCGCCGCGCGCGGGCAACCGCAGCCGTGAACACAGACACGCCAGCCAGAAGAAGCAAGGCGATCTTCAGGTTGTCGCCGTCGGGTATCCGCGCGATCAGCGCGCGAACGGCCTCAACCGCGTTCAAACCAGGTGGGATCGCGTTGACTACATTCGCATATTCGAAGGCTTCGACCCGAGCCTGCCCCAATTGTACATCGAGCTCTCCGATATCGGGAAGGTCTTCGAAAAAGCCATCCAGCAGGAGATGTGCAGCCTCGGCAAAGCGGATGCGCTCCGCCAGCTGGTCGAGCTCATATCCACGGATAACCAGATGGCCTCCTACGCCATCGACATCGGACAGTATCGTGTGGGCGGCAACCACGCCCTCGAGCCCTTCGGCCATGAATGAAACTCCTGCACTTGACGCGGGCAGAGTTCCGACAGAAGTTGATTTCGTCAATCTTGATCAATTTAATCAATATAAAGGCTCCGAGAACGATGACGGGCTGGTTGACTGCTGAGGAAGTGATGGACCGCTTGGGTCTAAAGCCGCAGACCCTATATGCCTATGTCAGTCGCGGCAGGATCGAGGCGCGCCGGGACGACGGGGATGCGCGGCGCAGTGCCTATCGCGCAGCCGATGTCGCCAGGCTGGAAAAGCGCAGGGCACGCGGAAAAGGGTCCGCGGCCGTTGCCGAAGACGCTATTGCCTGGGGCGAACCGGTGCTGGCCTCATCAATCACGACAATCGCCCACGGCAAGCTGTGGTACAGGGGGCAGGACGCAGCGGCGCTGGCCGAAACGGCACGACTCGAGGACGTTGCACGCCTGTTGTGGGATTGCGGCGAGGAACGCTTCCCCGTGCAAACCAACAACATCGCGCCCGGGCGTCCGCATGATCGAATGTTTCAAGCTCTGGCATGGCGGGCGGCGACCAGCCCCGCGATGCACGGACGCCGCCCCGAAGCCCTCTATTTCGAGGCCGCATCGCTGCTCGACCTCATGGTTGATGCCGTGGCTGGTGGTTCTGCCGACGGCCCAATGCATCTGCGGCTTGGCCGAGCCTGGGGATGCGATGACGCAGGGACCGATCTGGTCCGGCGTTCCCTGGTCCTTCTGGCCGACCATGAATTAAACGCCTCCACCTTCGCTGCGCGAGTCACTGCATCGACAGGTGCCTCATTGGCAGCCTGCGCACTGTCCGGCCTGAATGCGCTTTCCGGCCCCCTGCATGGCGGAATGGCTGTGCGGGTTCGCAGCTTCTGCGAAGAGGCCCAAAAGCGAGGTGCTCATGAGGCTGTCACGGAACGTCTCGCAAGTGGCGGCTATATACCAGGCTTTGGCCATCCTCTCTATCCCCACGGAGATCCGCGGGCAAAGGCTTTGCTGACCGCGTTTGCACCATCCAACGAGCATGTTGCGCTTGCTGGCACGGTTCGCGAAATCACTGGCGAATTACCGAACATCGACTTTGCATTGACGGCATTAAGCGATGCCGCGCACCTGCCGGATGATGCTCCATTCCAAGTCTTCGCCACGGCGCGTTGCACCGGGTGGATCGCCCATGCTCTCGAACAATCTCGAACCGGACGCCTGATCCGGCCCAGAGCCAGATACATTGGCATCGCGCCTGTCGCCGCGTTACCATGACCGCTAACAGAACAGACTTCGCGAGTCTCACAATTTTGTGCAGAGGCGGTCGTTCATATATAAACTTTAGGTTTGTAAAAATCTGTTGGATAAAAAATAAGGTTTTTATATAATTATGCTATAAATAATAGCAAATATCCTTCAGGCGATTAAAATCCCGTTCTTCGATTAGATCTGAAATTCTAATATCACTAACTTCATCAGATATCTGTTGAGCTATTCGAAAATTGGTGGATTCGATCTCAACCCTGGACAGGGTCGCTCCAGGATTTCGGACGAAGAACAGAAATCGCCCAGGCTTGGCATCTCTTTTCATACCTGTGCCCCGATATCGCAGATTGAGAGGTATTTGGATGAGCGCGTGGAAACACTTAGGCTTGATCGCGCGCCTTCGAGCGAAAGAGATACGAAGGGGGCGAAGGTTCCGCCAAAATGCGTGCGGCCAGCTGGTTTTAGCTGCGCAGCTTCATCATCGAGGCCCCAGTAATCGATGAATGCGGCGACCTGCAGGTCGGGCATTACCCACCAACTGTATGACTGGAACGGCTCGCTCATGGGATTGGCGAGAACCAAGCCATTTTGGTTGAGCAATTCCCACGGCCCTTCGACCGAATGGGCAGTTGCTCCGTAAAGACCTGTCGGCGCAGAGATGCCCGGCGCGAACACATGCGACTGAGTCGACCAGAACAGGTACAGGCGACCGTCACGGCGTACGATGTGCGGACGTTCCAGCTCGTTGTTGACATCTGTGGCGTCGATCAGTGGCGGCAAGGCGGTATAGGCACGGCCAGCCGCGTCGCCGCGCGCGATCCCGATGACGCCGTTGAATGCACGCGGGGCGGCAGCGGCTGAAGCGGTGAATAGCAGGTATCTGGCGCCGTCAGCGTCCTGCCACGGGCACGGATCGCGAAACGCCTTGATCTCGCCGGCGCGCCCCTCTCGCTGATCGGCGGGCATATATGGGCTGGCCGCGCGCAAAAGCTCCTCGGGCGACGACCACGCGCCGAATGGACAAGCCTGATCAGTCGTCAGGCTGGCCTTGGTTACGAACAGTCGCTGGCAAAAGCTCTGCGGGCATTCTCCCCTGATACCGGCTGCCGTGAAGTAGAGGGAAACGCTCGAACCTTCGAGGCGGGCAGCGCCCGACCACTCGCGGCTTCCTGGGGTAAGACCCTCAGCGATGGTCTGGCCAAGATGGAGATAGGTCGTGCCAGTGCGGTGAAAGGTGTGGATCCGGGCATGGCCATGGCGTTCTTCAGGATCGGCAAAAGCCGGTGCGGCAAGCGCGAACCACAGTTCGCCGCCGCACCATGCAACCGGCTGGCCTGACGTGTCCGCAAGCGGCCAGGAATCCCACACGTCAAGGTCGGACGAAATCCGGTGGATTTGATCCGCCCCGATCACCGGCAAGCGTGCGGTGTCCGCGCAGTGCAAACCTTGCAGATCCTGGGCAGTCCAGTTGCGGGTCATTATCGCAGGCAGGGAAGCGTCCATCACTGGCAAACCGGGCAAGGCAGTCTCGTCATGCAAGGTCAGCGTCGCGTCGCAGCAGGACCCTGGAGCTGGTAACCGACCAGCACCGATGCATAGGGTTCAAGTATTGGATCGGCCAGATTGACAGGACCTGCCGGCGTGCTGCTCATCAGGATCGTGCCGGATTTGGGCTGCACACTGGGCCAACCCGTGATATTCAGGTCTTGTCGTTGGGTGCTCATATTGAGCAGCACCAGCACGCCCCGTCCTGCCTTATCCTGCCTGGCATATGCGAGCACGCTTGAATTACCGGATTCGAGCGGGATGTAAGCACCATCGCGCAGGGCCGGATGGTTCTTGCGCAAGGTCAACAGGCGCAGGTACCAGTTATATACCGAATTGGGCTCAATCTGCTGCTGGGCGACATTGCGAGTGGTGGCGGTCCGCGCAACCGGTAACCATGACGTTCCGGTGCTGAAGCCTGCTCCCGCACTTCCGCTCCACTGCATAGGCGACCGAACTGGATCGCGATTGTCGCGAACCTTGCGCTTTGGGCCAAGCGGGAAATCGGCCAGCTCAGCCGGCTTGAGATCGGACATGCCGATTTCCTCGCCATAATACATCAGGGCTGTACCGCGCAGAGTCAGGCTCATGGCCGCGGTGAGACGCGCGATTCGTTCGTCGTATATTCCGTCGCCGAACCGCGTCCATTGCCGGGTGGTGTCGTGGTTGCTGAAGTGGAAGACTGGCGGCAATCCGTCGAGCTTAAGTTCGGCTTCGTCGATCCGAGCCTTGAACTTTGCGGCGTCGAGCGGCTTCACCGCAGTGTAAAGGAAATTGATCGGCAGATTGATCTCGTCACCCTTGGCACCGTAGACCTGCCGCAGGCCATCGAATGTCGCGACCGAATTTTCGCCGAGCAACACGGGATTCCCGGGAAAGCTGTCCACGATCGCGCGCATTTCGCGCAGCGCCCCGTGATTTGAGGGCAAGTTACTGTTGTAGGGTTTCAGCCAGACTGGCTGGCCGGAGGCTACATCGGGATCCTGCGGCCAGTTCGGATCCTCGAACAAATAGGGCGTCGCGTCCAGCCGGAATCCGCTGGCACCGTGGCTCAGCCAGAAACGCATCACATCATGCATCGCCTTTCGCAGGCCGGGACTGTTCCAGTTCAGATCGGGCTGCTGCTTGTAGAAAATGTGATAGTAATACTGTCCGGTGGGCTTGTCGTATTCCCAGGTCGATCCGCCGAAGATCGATTGCCAGTTAGTCGGCGGTCCACCGCCCGGCGCGGGATCGTGCCAGACATACCAGTCGCGCTTCGGATTGGTTCGCGACGACCGCGATTCCTTGAACCACGGATGCTGGTCGGACGAATGGTTGAGGACGAAGTCCACAAGAATTCGGATGCCGCGCTTTCGCGCCTCACGCGACAACCGGTCCCAATCCGCCATGGTGCCGTACTCAGGCGAAACACTGGTGTAGTCCGAGACATCGTAACCGAAATCGACGTTCGGCGAAGGAAAAAACGGGGTGATCCAGATCGCGTCGACACCTAAGGTTTTCAGGTAGTCGAGCCGCCGCGTGATGCCGTTCAGATCGCCTATGCCATCGCCATTGGTGTCCTGAAAACTGCGTGGATAGATTTCGTAGATCACGGCACTCTTCCACCACGGCTCGGCCGCCTTGCCCGGCTTGGCGATCGCAGGCGTGGCCAGTGTCGCCAGTCCAACGGCGGCCAGCACGGCGGAAATCGATTGCATGCAGGTGCGGAAGCGCATCGTGAACGTCTTTCTGCGTTTGATCAGGACGGAAGGGTTTCGGCGGAGCAAGTCTGGTGCCCAGCCAGCACGGAAGCCTGGCTCGGGAAGTTCAAGGCACAGCCATCAAGGAATGCTCCGATCTGGCGATCCCGGTAGAAATCGACATCGCCGCGCTGGTCGACGGCAAGACCAGGGTAGGCGCCGTAGCCCGACAGCAAACAGTGCCAGGACGCGCTGCCGAAATGGCTGAGACCCTTTTGCCGTTCGAGCAAAGTGGCGAGATCAGCGCGGCGAAACCAGGTTTCGAGTATTTCGAGAAGGTTGTCGGACAGAGCTTCGTTTTCGCGATTGGCCCGCCAGTAATCCCCATCGGCACGGGTATTAAGCTTGTAATGCGCGACCACGTAGTCGCGGACATGTTCGATCTGGTCAGAGATATCGGCGTTGAAGGCATCGCGATGTTGCGCACTAAAGCCGCCTTGTTCGAACCGTTTGATGAACTGTTCGACAGTGTTGAGCACAAGATGCAGCGCGGTTGCTTCCAGCGGTTCGATGAAGCCTTGGGCCAGGCCGATCGCGACGCAGTTGCGGTCCCAGTGCCGTTCGAGCTGGCCGACGCGGAATTTCAGATGACGTGCCGGCGTGTCGTCTTGCTTCAGGCCGAGATGGGCGCGCAGTTCCGCCTCGGCCGCGTCTGCCGAAAGGAAGTCGGAGCTGTAGACATAGCCATTGCCGACCCGGCTGGTTAGCGGGATCGACCAGGCCCACCCTGCTGATAATGCGGTTGATGTCGTTTCGACAGGGAGCACCACTTGCGCTGCGGTTGGCATCACCACCGCCGCATCGTTGAACAGGTTGGACTTGAAGCTGCGATAGGGAACGCCCAGTTCGCGCTCCATCAGCAGCCCTGCGAAGCCGCTGCAATCGATGAAGACATCGGCGGCGATGCGGTCGCCCTCGCGGGTGCACAGTGCGGCGATGTCACCGCGCTCGGTGCGTTCCACTTTTTCGACATGGCGCGACAGGTGCGTAACGCCTTGCGCGATGGCGTGATCGCGCAGGAATTGGCCAACCAGGGCGGAATCGAAATGGTAGCCGTATTCCATCCGGAACGGGAAATTGGAAGGTGCCAGGGGTGCCTTCGCCTGGCGAGCCAACACGCCGCCCAGGAAAAAGTCGTCCGGCTGCGTCGGGACGTCGAAGCCGAGCCGGCGGTTGCCGCAGTTAAGCACAAAGGCGTCCTCGGTAAGGACATCGAGCTGCGTCAGAAACGGATGGCTGTAACTGGTGATGCCCGAACCCGGACTCCAGCCGGCAAAGCGGATATTGACCTTGTAGGTCGCATGGCACGCCGCCATCCATTCGGTTTCGGCAATGCCGATGACTTCGAAGAAGCGTTTGAGCGACGGGGTCGAACCTTCTCCAACCCCGATCGCGGCGATATCGGGTGTCTCGACCAGGGTGATCTTGAATCGCTGCTCATGCCAGTGCCTGGCCATCAGGTTCGCGGCCATCCAGCCCGCCGTCCCGCCGCCGACGATGGCTATCCGCAGCGGGTCGGTCATGCCGCCCTGTGCACCTGGGTCTGAAGCCACCGGTCGTGATCGGGCAACTGGGGCAGAGGCCGGGCCTTGACTGCCGCCAACTTCTCAAGCTGGTCCTGTAGTTCAGCGTCCGACGGACCGTCGGCCAAGGGATGGTGATCATCTGGCAGCACATGCTGGCCCATCAGGACCTGCACCCACGACGGCTCCATGAAGATGTCGTACTGATCCTGCACCAGTGTCCCGTTGGCGCGGAACAGGGCGATCTTCTCGGCCAGCCGGGTGGGCACCTCCATTTCGCGCAAATCTTTCCAGAAGCCGTCGCTCCCGCGATTGTTGACGTGGTAATGCAGAATGATGAAATCGCGGATCTGTTCGTACTCGATCTGTGACTGCCGGTTGTACTCATCGACCAGTTCGGCGGTGACGCCATGGTGCGGGAACAGGTGGAGCAACCGCACGATCGCCGACTGGATCAGATAGATACTGGTCGATTCCAGGGGTTCGAGGAAACCGCTTGCCAACCCGACCGCAACGACATTGTGGGACCATTGACGGCGGGCGCGACCAGTCTGGAAGCGGATGATCTTCGGATCAGCCAGTGCTGGCGTGTCAAGGTTCGCGAGCAGCACGTCGGCTGCAGCCTCGTCGCTGCAATGACGGCTGCTGTAAACCAGACCATTGCCGTTTCGGTGCTGCAAGGGAATGCGCCATTGCCATCCGGCATCGCGGGCAATTGCGCGGGTGAAGGGCAAGGTCGTGTCGAACCGTTCGGATGGCACGGCCATGGCGCTGTCGCAGGGCAGCCAGTGCCCCCAGTCCTCATAACCCACGGCAAGCTGCTGCTGGATCAACACGCCCCTGGATCCGGAGCAATCGATAAACAGGTCCCCCGCGACCGTGCGTCCATCGCGCAGCTCCAGGCTGGTGATGTCACCGGTGTGAGAATGGCGCGTGACGCCCGCGACCATGCCTTCGGTCCGTACAACGCCCAGGCCTTCCGAATAGGAGCGCAAAAATTGGCCGTAGAGCGCGGAATCGAAATGGTAGGCGTAAGGCATATCCCAGATTGGATCGTTGCCTTGAGTCGGCGCGAACCGGCCAGCTTCCGCCGCGAGAAAATTGAGATCGTAGTCCCAATAGCTTCCCCCGAAACCCAATTTGTGGGCCCGGTTCCAGAAGTGATGGAACGAAGCGAAGGCGGTGTTGCGGCCCGCGCTACCAAAGGTGTGATAATAGCAATCGCCATCCGCACCCCAGTTCTCGAACCGGATTGCAAGCTTGATTGTGGCTTTGGTTTCTCGAAGAAAGTCGCTCTCGGCAATGCCGAGCACCGCGTTGACTTGCTGGATCGGGGGAATGGTAGCTTCACCCACCCCGACGATACCAATTTCATCGGATTCGACGAGTTCGATTTCGACCAGTGATCCAAGCACTTTGGCAGTCAGCGCCGCTGCCAACCAGCCTGCTGTGCCGCCACCGAGGATGACGACCTTACGGATCGCTTTCGTCATCAGCCGCCCTTCGCATGATCGAACTGTTCAAACACCCCCGGCGTGTTTTGCACCGGGGGTATTCCTAGTCTGGTTTAGAAGAACGAGAAAGTCGCGTTGAACAGGAAGTTGCGACCGTAGGTTTCGCTGCGGCTGATGAGGCCGCTGGCGCTATCCACGTAGATGTCCTTCTGGTTCGTGAGGTTCTGGGCCTGGAGCGAGAGCCGCAGTCCGCTTAGTGCGCCAAGTCCGGAGTCCTTGAAGTCATAGCCGATCTGCGCGTCGACCAATGTCTCACCCGCCCGGTTGACCGGCGAGATCGAGTTGGAGCCGCCGCGATCTTCCGACAGCCAGGCAGAACGCTTGTTGGCCGAAACCCGGGCAGAGAAGCCGGCTTTTTCAAAATAGACAGTGCCAGTCAGAACCGACTTTGAAAGACCCGGTATGGCCGAGCCATCGTCAAGCTTGCCATCGGTAAACGCGCCGCCGGCAATAATCCCGAAGCCGTCAAGCGCTCCAACGAACCGACCAAACGGCAGCGCTGCCTGCACTTCAAGCCCCTTCACGTCGCCCTTCAGTCCGCCGGTGTACGATGTGTTCACGCCCTTGAAAGTGGCCGGGGTGTACTTGGTCAGGCCGTCACTGCTGACTGCCTGATGGTAACCGGGGATGTAGAACGCCGTGAAGTCGCGGATCGAAGTGGCTGCCACGTTCCAGTTTACCAGCTTCTTATAGAATACCGTTGCCGAGACAAAGCCGTCACGGGCAAAATACCATTCATAAGAAAGGTCGACCTGATTGGCTTCATACGGCCGCAACGTGGCATTGCCCGAGCTTGAAACCCAAGGACCCAGCGCCGGATCCGGGTTGGTGACATTGGCAACATTGTTGCGGAAGTTGATCTTCGAGCCCGGGTTGAGGAAATCGATCCGCGGACGGCTGATAACCTTCGCTGCCGACAGCCGGATGGTGTGCCCACCGGTCAGATCGAAGTTGATGTTCACGCTTGGCAGGATGCGGGTATAGCTGGCACCGTCGGTGATCGGGACACCCAGCGCAACCAGGTTGGACTGGATCGCCGAATTGAAGCCGGTTCCGCGCTGCTTGGTAATGACAGCCTGCACCCCGGCGTTACCGAAGATCCGGGCCCCGCCGCTCAATTCGCTTTCGAACTCTCCCTCGATAAACGGCTGCCACACCGTTTCCGAGATGGTGTAAGTGTCGGCCAGGCGGTCGGGTTCGTAGAGCCCGGCGTCCCACTTCTTGTAGTAGCCGCCATTGATCAACGACAGGGCATCATAGGCTACGACATTACCCAGCCCAACCCAGTTGAGATCGGCCAAGCCGCGCTGGGCATCGGTCGGAATTGGCCCGTCGAGCGGATAGGTCGGCGCGGTCAGGAAGAAGCCCTGGTTTATCTTCGACTTCTTGTGGTTCGAATAGCGAACTCCGGCGTTCACCGTTTTGATGAAGCCGTTATCGAGGTTCGCCTTGACTTCAAACCGGGCAGAATCGAGCTTTTCGTCAAAAATTCCGGTGTTGACGAAGCCGTCCTGCGCCTGGGCAAAGCCGACGGGCGAGGTCGCGCTGACGTAGAGCGGAGTGCCCGGTGCGTTGCCGAGCGGGGCAAGGCCTCCGCCCCACGATTGCGGACCGGCCAGCTTGACCTTGTTGAAATCATCGAAAAGCTGCGAATTGTTGGAAAAGACCAGTCCGTTGGGCGTGTAAGTATAGGTCTGGATATTGTTGGGACCTTGGGTCGAGGTCGCTGCGCGGCCAAGGCCTGAATAGCTTTCTGCACGGGTGTCGCGCTTGCTGCTCTTGGCATGCGATACGTCAAGCAGGAACTTCACGTTGGCGCCCGCGTCATACTCGAAGTTCCCACCAAATACCGTCAGCTTGCCGGTCTTGTCCAACGGATCGGTGCGCAGCACGGAATTGAAGCCACTGGTCCTCGCTGAAGTGATGGCGGTAGCGGTCGAAGTCAGCACCGTGCTGCCGTTAGACGGAATTCCCAGCGCCTCGATAAAGCCGCGCGAAACGCCCTTGTCGGAAAAGTTGATGTAGAGACCATCGAACCTGGCCGTGAAATTTGACGAAGGCTTGAATTCGATTACGCCTGCCAGCGTATCGCGCTTGAGCACGCGTGAACGCGACGAGATATCGATGCCTGCCGGGGCATATTTTCCGGCATCGGGACCGGATGTGATCGCGCCCTTGTCGTAACCCCAGACGCTGAAGAAGTTGTCTTGCGTCGGTGACGATGTGGTTGCAGCGGTCAGCGCCACACCGATGGTGTCGTTGGCAAATCGGTCGCTGAACGAAAGCGCCGCACGATAGCCCTTGTCCTTGAAATCAGGGTTCTTCGACTTCTGGCCGTTCAGTTCGAAACTGCCATTCACCACCAGCGAACGCTTGTGTTCGAGAGGATGGATCGTACGCAAATCGACGGTGCCGCCAATGCCCACGGCACTGAGTTCGGCATTCGGTGTCTTATAAACCACCGCGCTATCGATGATTTCAGAAGGGTAGAGATCGTACTCGACGCCGCGGTTGTCGCCGATACCGATCAGTTCGCGGCCGTTCAAGGTGGTGCCGACAAAGTCTTCGCGGAAGCCGCGTACCGAAATGCCGCTGACGCGGCCAGAGCGGCGCTCACCAGCAAGGCCGGCCAGACGGCCCAGCGAATCGGCGACGCTCGACTGCGGCAATTTGCCGATGTCTTCGGCCGAAAGCGCTTCGACCACCGAGGCACTGTCCTGCTTGAGGGTCTGTGCACGCTCAAGGCTGGCCCGCAGACCGGTGACGACGATTTCCTGACCGGACGTATCGTCCTCGGCAGCGCTCGGCGCGGTGGCAGTCTGGGCATGCGCAAGGCTGGCGCAGGACAGCGCAAGTGCTGCGGTCGAGCACGCCAGACCCAAACGGATATTGGATTTCATGGTTTTCCCCTCCGGAATCATTTTTTACGACGAGTGAACCAGCGCCGCGTCCGATCGCCTTACAAAGTTTGCAATCGATTGCCATCAGACTTGGTTTATTTGCACGTGCAAAAATTCAGGGTGCTTCCGCCTGTTTCGCCATTGTGGGAATCCGTGCGAGAACGGCACCGATGCCCATGGATACCTCTCCATCCGATCAATACTCCCCTGCAGGATCGAGCTGGATCAGGCTGGATCAGACTGCAGTGCTACTGGCATTCGGAGCACTCGGCTTCTGCGGCTCTATCTCGGGTACTCTGGTACCTGCAGTCAGGCAGGCCTTCGGTCTTGGGCTTTCTGCAGCGATGTCGGTGCAGTGGATCGCGCTGATAGGCGTCGGGCTTTCGTCGCTCCCGCTGGCACGGCTGATGCAGCGGATCGGCACCGTGCGCATGGCCATCGCCGCTCTGGCGATGAGCTTCTTCGGGTGCATTGCGGTCGCCATTGTAATGACTCCCACGATTGTTGGTGCTCCCGGATACGCGCTGTTGCTCCTGTCTCTGTTGATTTTGTCGATTGGCGGGACGGCTCTGCAGGTGTCGATCAATCCTTTGGTTGCCGGGCTTGGTCCGACCAGGCTGGCTGCATCGCGGATGACCTTGGCTCAAGGTTTCAATTCGCTCGGTACACTGGCCGCCGTCTACCTGTCTTCGGTCATGGTGCTGGCAAGGGTCGATCGGGCGACCGTTTCATCGTCGGGCCCGCTCCTGGCAGGGATCGCGCAGACGTATCTGATCTGCGCGCTGTTCACGGGAGGTGTGCTGCTGCTGGCAGTCTTTGCATTCAGGCCCGGCAATCAGGTGCTGGCGTCGCCCACCGCCAAACATTCGCATTCGATCACCCGTACGCTGCGCGACCGTTGGGCATTGGGCGGTTCGCTCGCGATCGCTGCTTATGTCGGCGCCGAAGGGGCGATCGGCGCGATGGTGACCAGCTTTCTTCATCAACCAGATGTGATGGATCTGCCGCTGCAGACTGCGGGATACTATTTTGCCGCGATCTACCTCGGCGGGATGATCGCGGGGCGGTTCATGGGCGGTGTGCTGCTGCGCGCCCGGCAGCCCTCTCGTGTGCTTGCCAGCGCTGCAGTGGCGGCAGCGGCGGGGTGCCTGGTTGCCATCGTGGGACACGGCGAGATCACCGGGATCGCGGTGCTTTTGATCGGATCGCTCAATTCCATCATGTTCCCGGTGATCTTTTCGCTGTCGTTGGAGCGATCGGATGCTCCCGCCGCGGCAGTCTCGGGATTGCTGGTACTGGCGACGTCGGGAGGGGCGACCGTCTCGGCATTGGCGGGCGCGGTCGCCGACCACCGCGGGATCGGGCTGGCTTTTTCCATTCCGCTCTGCGCCTACCTCATTGTCGCCGGTTTTGCCGTGCGCGCCGCCCGGCGCTATTGACCTTGATGGCCCCCGCAGGATTCGCGGATCGTGATCTGGGTGGGAAGCCGTTCCGACCTGACTTCGTGGCCGGTCATCAATCGCAGTAACTTCGCTACCAGCAGGTCGCCGGCCAGAATCGGATCCTGCCGCATGCTCGTCAACTTGGGTCGGATGAAGTCTGCGATCTCGCTGTCATCATAGCCGATCACCGAGACGTCGCCGGGAACGGCAAGACCGCGGCGCAGCAGCGCCTCGATCGCGCCGGCCGCGATGTAGTCCGATGAGGTGACCAAGCCATCGAACGCGATCGCCTGATCAAGCAATTCCTCGACTGCATCGTTGCCGGCGTTGCGGCCGGGACCATGTGGTCGCATCATCACATTTCCATGGGCATATCCTGATGCAGCGTGGGCCGCCTTGAAGCCGGCCACCCGTGCCGCAAGCTGGGACAGCCCGGTCTGCGCCGACGTGATCGGAGCGGCCTGCCCGACAAATGCGATGCGCCGTCGTCCGAGCTCGAGCAAATGACGTGTGGCGCGAAGGCTGCCTTCGAAATTGTCGCTCCCGACCGAGCAATACTTCTGGTCCGGTGCATCGACGCCCCAGACCACGAACGGTCGCGGCCCGCCGGCAAGACTGTTCAGGCCAGCATGAAACTGCGATTGGCCAACAAAGATAATCCCGTGATAGGGATGTTCAGCCATAAATTTGATCAAGCTCCTGTCATCGAAGGGTGACTGTGACGACACCGAGAAATCGACGCCGTGGTCGCGCATCGCCGCACCGATTCCGCCCAGTAGATTAAGTTCGAACGAGTTGGCCAGTGGACTTCCTGCGGTGAGGGCCACCGGCATGACCACGCAGACCGAACTCGATCGGCTGGGCCGCCGCACGCGGATCTTGCGTGGCAGTTTGGAACTTGTGTCAGCACTGTAGCCTTGCGCCTCGGCCAAGGCCAACACGCGAATTTTGGTTTCTGGTGTAATCGCCGGATGGTCGGCCAGAACCCGAGAGACCGTTGCTATGGACACGCCGGCTGCAGCTGCGATGTCCGCCAATCTCGGCTTTCCGCTGCGCATTGAATCACGCCTCATTGAGCAATTTGCATCACAGATTGCTCCGGAACCCTGGTCTGAGCAACAGACTTCATGAATGAAAGGTCACTTGAGGAACTTGCGGGCGAGCAAATTTCGGCGTTGATTGCAAGATCACCAATCCTCCACAATTCGGCAAAAGGACGCGCGCCGCGAACCAACATCGAATCCCGACAGGCAAAGTCGTCCAACATTTCAGCCATGGGGCTGAATTGTCTATCTGTTTGTTCCCGCAAACTGAGCGGACGGTTAGCTCCTCATCGAGGCGTTCTGTAAGCTGCCGCTCAATCATCGTAGCCCACACGTCGGCAATTGGGCCGATTGCTGACTTGCGGGTTTCGGTCAGCTTTGAAGAGGTAGCCGCCGTTTCTGGAGCGCGGCTAATGGCAATACTGGCCCCGGAATTCGTCGGTTTCGAACTCAGGAGCAGTTGGCACCAGCCAACTAGGGCATTGGAGCTCAAAATATGGTCGAGCGCCGGCTGCCATGTGGTCGTGCAAATTCTGTACTACCACGGCAAAGGATGCCAACGTGCTTGGTCTCGACAATAGCGGCATTTCACTGATGTTCGGACGCGGATGCCTCAGTCAACCGTTACAAGCGAAATATGAACGGAGAAGAGGTTGGATCATCTATCCCGGCGGCGCTTGCTTGGTGCCGGAACCGTTGGACTTGCCGCCGCGGCGACTTTGTCGGCAACCAGGGTTCATGCGGCACAAGCCCCGGTGTGGGATCGGGCCCACCGCCGTGCGCAGGCTCAGCCTATTGTCGACTACCTTGCTGCAAACGGAGCGAAGTTGCTGCGTGAACCACAGGGCGCAATCGCACTGCCGAGCATCTCGCCCAGCCTGCCGGGCAAAGAATACAGTGCGCAGCTGTGGGATTGGGACACCCTTTGGACGAGTACCGCCTTGTTCAAGCTGGCCGACTTCATGGCTGATCCCGCGTTCAGCGCCCGGCTGACCCGTCATGTCGAGGGCAGCCTGCTGACATTCTTCCAGCATCAGAGGCGTGAGGGGAGGATTCCGCTTGTCATCAATCCGGTGATGCCTCCCGATGGCGGCCTCAGGATGGACGCGCCCAACCATCAGAATCAGGCCAAGCCGGTGTTCGGGCAACTCGCACTGCTGCTTGCCGATCGCACTGGCAGCGCCGAATTCCTGCGTCCGCACTTCGAACCGCTGCTGCGATTTTACGAGAGCTGGTATCTGGGCAACATGTCGAAGCCTGGGCTGTTCGTCTGGGGAGACGATGTCTGTATCGGTAACGACAACGATCCGACCACTTATGGACGTCCCTACTTCTCATCCGCAAACTTGCTGCTCAATTGCCTCTTCTACCAAGATCTGGGTGCCGCGTTGACGCTTGCGCAGCGGCTCGGACGGCCCGCAGCGGAACAGGCATCGCTCGCCGCGCGGCGTCAGGCCCTCGGCGATGCTATTCAGCGGCATTGCTGGGACGAGCGCGACGCGTTCTACTACACAGCCGACGTGCAAGTCGTTGACCGGCGGTCCGAACTGCTTCCGGGAATTCCGCAGGGCATGGCGACGAGCTGGCAGGTTCTGCCTTTGCGTATCCAGACCTTTACCGGGTTTTTGCCGCTTTGGTGTGGGCTGGCAAGCCCGGCGCAGGCTGCGCGACTGCTGGAACGCAACTGGTTTGCCGACGACCGTTTGCGCGGCGCATGGGGTGTGCGCTCGCTCGGGCGGCAGGAGCCGATGTATTCGATGGTGGCCAGCGGCAACCCAAGCAACTGGCTCGGGCCAGTGTGGATCATTGCCAATTATTTCGTCTGGAAGGGGCTGGTCGCTTACGGTCAGACACAGGCTGCCGATGCGCTGGCCAGTGATACGGTCCGATTGCTGGTCAAGAGCCTTGCGGAAACCGGAAGTCTCAACGAATATTACCACCCGGACACAGGCGCGGCGCTTAGCCATCCCGGTTTTATGGACTGGGACATGCTGGTGCTGGAAATGATCTGACGGACAGTCTGGCGAAAGCGGACGCTAAGCGCCTGCTGTTTAATGGCGTGAGTTGGTCGGCAGCTGCCGCCGGGCGCTGACGCATCCGGATGACTGCTTATCCCCATTTACGAATTATAAGTTGACCTTCCGGACAGTCCCAAAGCCGGTCGACCGGTCCCTTGCAAAGGCCCGATGAACGAAGGCAGCTTCTAGAGAGCGATGCTGGTCCGCCAAACGGCCGCTATGTTGGCAGTAGTGCTCGCAAGCAAGCTGGTGCTTGCAATTTGCTATTGTTGCAGTGCACAATCAGGCGATGCGGATTGCGATCGTCGATGAAAGCGCCACGCGCGCTGCGGTGATCCGCGAGGGGCTGGCGGCGGCCGACGATTGCGAGCTGTTTGTCATTACAGAACGGCGTGGGCTGGTCGCGCAGATCAGCGAAATTGCACCCGACATCGTGTTGATCGACCTTGGCAATCCGTCGCGCGATGTGCTGGAGGAATTTTTCGCCGTCAGCCGGGCTTTGGCCAAGCCCATTGCCATGTTCGTCGACGAATCGGACGATGAGGCCACCGCCGCGTCGGTCGATGCCGGGGTCTCGGCCTATGTCGTCGATGGCCTCGCGGCTCACCGGATCCGGCCACTACTAGATCTTGCGGTGCGCCGGTTCCACGCCTTTGCCCGGCTGCAATCCGATCTGGCCGAAGCGCGCGGGGCGCTGGCTGAGCGCCAGACCGTCGACAAGGCCAAACGCATCCTGATGGACAGCCGCGGCCTGCCCGAACCGGCCGCTTACAAAGAAATGCGCGACGCCGCGATGAAGCAGGGGCGGCGGATCGCCGATATTGCCGAAGCCATTGTCACGGCCCACAACTTGCTTGGAGGAGGCCGATGAGCGCCGAACTCACCATTGGTTTTCTGCCGCTAGTCGATGCCTGTCTGCCGATTCTGGCCCGGGAACACGGATTCGCCGAGGAGGAAGGCCTGTCGTTGCGGCTGGTCAAGGATATGAGCTGGGCGACGGTACTTGACCGGCTGCTCTATGGCCACAGCGACGCTGCGCACATGGTTGCGCCGCTGGCGATTGCGACCACGCTGGGGCGCGGCCGACCAGCTCAGCCGTTGTCCGTTCCGTTCGTGCTGGGGCTTAACGGCAATGCGATTACCATGACGCCAGACTTGGCGGCAAAGGTCCACGCGAAAGGGCACTTGGGCGATCCGACCGAGGTTGGTGCAGCGTTGCGGACTGTTGCCGCGGAACGCCGCGAAGCCGGACGCCCGCTGCGTTTTGGCGTGGTCCATCGCTATTCGAGCCACAACTATATGCTGCGTTACTGGCTGGCGGCTTGCGGCGTGCGGCCTGACAGCGATGTCGAAATTACCACCGTCGCCCCGCCGTTCTGCGCCGACGCGCTCGAAGCTGGCGAGGTCGACGCGATCTGTGTGGGCGAGCCATGGAACTCTGTCGCAGTGGAGCGCGGAGTGGGCGAGATCGTGCTGGTCACCGCACAAATCTGGCGGCGCGGCGTGGAAAAGGTGCTGGCCCTGCGCGAATCCGTGCTGGAAGACCGGCGCGGCCACGTTGAAAGCCTGGTCCGCGCACTGCGCAAGGCTGGGCAGCATTTCGTTGATCCGGAACATTGGGACGCAAATGCTGCGATTCTGGCCCGGCCTGAATACCTCGACGGCAATGCCGATCTGATCAAGCATGCGATTTCCGATCGCCTGCTGCTCACGCGCGGGGGCGAACTTGTCCACTATCCCGATTTCATGTTCCAGTACCGCGAGGCGGCGAACTTTCCGTGGGTCAGTCAGGCTGAGTGGCTCTATACCCAGATGGTTCGGTGGGACGGGATGGCATTTGACCCGCTCGCAGCTGCAAAAGCGGCCCTCACCTTTCGCCCGGATGTCTACCGCAGTGCACTAAAGGGAACCGGTGAGCCGCTTCCAGGGGCCAATTCGAAGGTCGAAGGAAGTGTGTCAGGACCTCTTGCTGTGGGCACCCAGCAGGGCAATATGACATTGACTAGTGACGGTTTTTTCGACGGCGGCAGATTCGATCCGGATGACTTGGCAGGATACCTGGCCAAGCGCCCCTGAGGAAAAAATCATGCTGCAGTGCAAAAAGAGCTTTACGCGCGCGCCCCGAATCGCTTAGTTTCGATTCGAGCAGAGGCGGAAGCGGTCCAGCGTGGGGCCGCATCTTTCCACTCTGCCGCACACAGACATTGCGTGGCAACGGAGCCGCCCGATCTGATCCTTTTTGGGGTCAAGTCGAGGCGGCTTTTTCGTGTTGTTCGCGCACCGGAACAGGGATCACGCGATGAAGACTGCTGGCAAATTTGGGTTCGACAAGCGTTCGATTTTGGCCGCCCTGCTGCTGGGCTCGGCACTGTCTGGTTGCAGCAAAAGCAGCGCCCCGCCCGAAGGCGGTGACATCGCCAAGGTCGCGGCGGCCAAGGGGATTGAAAAGTCCGCGCTAAAGCTGGGTTTCATCAAACTTACCGATATGGCCCCGCTGGCTGTCGCTAAGGAAAAGGGCTTCTTTGCCGAAGAAGGCCTCAACGTCACGCTGGAGCCGCAGGCCAACTGGAAGGTGCTGCTGGACGGCGTTGCCGGTGGGCAGCTTGATGGCGCGCACATGCTGGCCGGCCAGCCGATCGCCGCCGCCGCTGGGATCGGCGCGAAGGTCAAGCTGGTCGCGCCGCTCAGCCTCGATCTCAACGGCAATGCGATTACGGTCTCAAACAAGGTCTGGGACAAGATCGCGCCCGGCCTGCCCAAGGGCGCGGACGGCAAGCCGGTGCACCCGATTGCCGCTTCTGCGCTGAAGCCCGCGATGGCAGCAGGGCCGCTCAAGTTCGGGATGGTCTTCCCGTTCAGCCCGCACAATTACGAGCTACGCTATTGGCTGGCAGCAGGCGGGATTACGCCGGGTTATTACTTGCCGGGGGATCTGGCTGGCACCACCGGTGCGCAGGTGCAGATCTCGGTAACGCCGCCGCCGCAGATGCCCGCCACGCTGGAGGCCGGAACGATTGACGGCTATTCGGTGGGTGAGCCGTGGAACCAGGCCGCGGTGAAGAAGAAGATCGGCTCACCTGTAATCACCGACGCAGAAATCTTCCCGGACAATCCCGAAAAGGTTTTCGGGATGACCGATGCCTTTGCTGTCGCCAACCCCAAGACGGTTCAGGCACTGTTGCGGGCGCTGATCAAGGCGCAGCAATGGCTCGATGCCGATGGCGGCAAAAACCGGGCCGAGGCGGTCAAGATCCTGGCGCTGCCCAAATATGTAGGTGCCGATGCAGAAGTTATCTCGGCCTCGATGACCGGCAAGTTCACCTTCGCCCAGGGTGACACCCGCGATGCCCCGGGCTTCAACATATTTTTCGGTAAGTTTGCAGGCTACCCCTACTATTCCGACGCGATCTGGAATCTGACTCAAATGCGCCGCTGGGGCCAGATCGCCAGCGACAAGCCCGACCAGTGGTATTTCGACACGGCCAAAGCGGTCTACCGCCCGGATCTCTACATGACCGCGGCCAAGAGTCTGGTAAGCGACGGCGCGATCCCGGCTGCAGCCGTGCCCGAAACGGATGGCTTCAAAGCGCCCCAGTCCGGCTTTATCGACGGCATAACCTATGATGGCAAACAGCCCAACGCATACCTCGCCAAGTTCCCGATCGGGCTGAAGGCTGGGCAGTCGGTTTCCCCAGCCGGCGTAAAGTGAGGACGTGTTCGATATGAATGCCGCACCGACCAGAAAAGTTGATTTCGCGATGGACCACGAAGTCGGTCCGCCTGCTGACGTGGCGGCCCGGTCCGGGCAGGAGGAGCCGTCCAAACCGGCGCGACGCCTCCTGCCCGCCGGGTTAGAGCTTCCTCCAGCGCGCGCCATATTCGATGCAATGTGGCCGCCGCTAGCTGGTATCGCGGCCTTCCTCTTGTTGTGGGCAATTCTGGCCCCGTTGGTGAAGACGTCGCTGGGTACGCTGCCCGGCCCGAGTGACGTATGGCAGGCTTTCCTTGCTCTGATGAGCGAATATTCGGTCGCCCGCGCCGAAGCGGCAGCGGCTGTTGCTGCGGGGTCGAGCTATGCCGGCCCGCCGACTTTCATCGATCAGATCTTCACCTCGCTTGAAACAGTGGCACTGGGCTTTGTGCTCGCAACGCTGGTGGCGGTGCCGGTCGGACTGGTTGCAGGCATGTCAAAGCGGATCAATGCAGCGATCAACCCGCTGATCCAGGTGATGCGCCCGGTTAGCCCGCTGGCCTGGCTGCCGATTGTGACGATGGTGGTGTCCGCCTCAATCAGCGGCGATGACGGGATGCTGCCCAAAAGCTTCGTGATCTCTGCGGTGGTGGTGATGCTGTGTTCGCTGTGGCCAACGCTGATCAACACGGCGGTTGGCACCGCTTCGATCGACAAGGATTTGCTCAATGTCGGACGGGTGCTGCGGCTGGGCTGGTTTGCCAAGCTTCGGAGGCTCGTCCTGCCCAGTTCGCTGCCGTACATCTTCACGGGTATGCGGCTCTCGCTGGGCACCGGCTGGATGGTGCTGATCGCGGCGGAAATGCTGGCGCAGAACCCCGGGCTGGGCAAATTCGTCTGGGACGAGTTCCAGAACGGTAACGAGAAGTCGCTGGCGCGGATCATGGTCGCGGTGGTGGTGATCGGCCTGATCGGCTTCCTGCTCGACCGGGTGATGATGGCGATGCAAGCCTTCGTCAGCCGCAACCATACGGTGTGATCATGGCCCAGAACCCGATCCTGACTCTGTCAAACGTCACCAAGAACTATACCAGCAAGAGCGGCGGCGTCAGCGAAGTGCTTGGCGGAATCGACCTGGCGGTGGAGGAAGGCGAATTCATCGCGATCCTCGGCTTTTCGGGCGCTGGCAAATCGACGCTGATCTCGGCGATTGCCGGACTGGTTGATCCTGATGGCGGGGAAATCCGCCTGAAAGGTCAGCCGGTCAAGGGCCCGGACAAGGACCGCGGGCTGGTGTTCCAATCCTATTCGCTGTTCCCCTGGCTGACCGTCGAGCAGAACGTCAGCCTGGCGGTCGACGCGGTGCACAAGGACCGCAGCAAGGAACAGCGGGACACGTTGGTTCGTCAGAAGGTTGAGCTGGTCGGGCTAGGCCATGCCCTGGACCGCAAGCCAGCGCAACTTTCCGGCGGCATGCGCCAGCGCGTGGCAGTGGCGCGGGCGCTGGCGATGGAGCCGGAAATCCTGCTGCTCGACGAGCCGCTGTCGGCGCTCGATGCGCTGACCCGCGCCAAGCTTCAGGACGAGATCGAGCGGATCCGGGCCCACGAAGGGCGCACGATCATCTTGGTTACCAACGATGTCGATGAAGCGCTGCTGCTGGCAGACCGGATTGCGGTACTGACCCCGGCACCAGCGGCAAAAATCGGGCGGCTGTTCGATGTCGGCATTGCCCGCCCACGCGACCGTGAGGCCGTCAATGAAGACCGCGCCTATCAGGCTCTGCGGGCCGAGATTGTCGGCTATCTGGGCTCGCTGGTGGCGGGACAACAGCGCAGTGCCGCGGAATATGCCGCGCTGCCCAATGTCACCCCGCTGGATCTGGCGCCCCCGCCGCAAGCCTACCGCGATGCGGCCAAAGGTGGCCCGGCGCGGCGCTACATGGAGTTCTATCGGCTCGGCAAAGTCTACCCCACTCCCAAAGGGCCGCTGACCGTGGTCGAGGACTTTAACCTGCTGATGGACAAGGGCGAGTTCATCTCGTTGATTGGCCATTCGGGCTGCGGCAAATCGACCGTGCTGACCATGGCGGCCGGGCTCAACGCGATCAGCAAGGGCTCGGTCGTGCTCGACAACCGTGAGATCGATGTGGCCGGGCCCGACAAGGCGGTGGTGTTTCAGGCCCCCAGCCTGATGCCGTGGCTGACCGCGCGGCAGAACGTCGCGCTGGGGGTTGAACGGGTCTATCCGCACGCGGCCAAGGCCGAGCGCCGCGAAATCGTCGACTATTACCTTGACCGGGTCGGGCTGGCCGATGCCAAGGACAAGCTCGCCGCCGAGATGTCCAACGGCATGCGCCAGCGCGTCGGGATCGCCCGTGCCTTTGCGCTCTCTCCGCGGTTGTTGCTGCTCGACGAGCCCTTCGGGATGCTCGACAGCCTGACTCGCTGGGATCTGCAGGACGTGCTGGTGGAAGTTTGGAACCGCACCAAGGTTACCGCGGTGATGGTCACCCATGACGTTGATGAAGCGATCCTGCTGGCCGACCGCGTGGTGATGATGACCAACGGACCCAATGCCACGATCGGCAAGATCCTCAAAGTCGATCTGCCGCGCCCGCGCGACCGCAAGCAGCTGCTCCAGCATCCGCAATTCTACGCTTACCGCCATGAGGTGCTGCACTTCCTGGCCGAATATGATCACGGACCGACCGCGGCAGCGGCGTAAAGCAAGTTCCGGGGGGAAGATGCCTGTCGCGGCAAGGTTCGACAGGAGAAATTGACGATGAAGTTTCGTTTCTGTGCGGCGGCCGCGCTTGTGGCCCCGATCGCCTTTGCTCAACCTGCGCTGGCTGCGCCCGGTGATCCGGTCAAGGTCTCGCCCGAGCTGACCATCGATCCGATTATCGATGCGCGGCTGCGCTACGAAAGCGTCGATACGCCGACGCTCGACGCCGACGCAGTGACGCTGCGGATCCGCGCCGGGGCCGAGCTGAAGCACAAGTCCGGCCTGTCGCTGCTGGTCGAAGGCGAAGGGACGCTGGGGATCGTCTCAGAATACAACGCCTTCCCCTTCGTAATCACCGATAGCCAGCGCCGTCCCGGTTTTGCGGCGGTGCCTGACCCCATGAACGTCGAGCTTAACCGGCTGCAGCTGCAGTATAAGGGCAAGGCTGCGACTATCACCGTCGGGCGGCAGCGGATCAATCTTGACGATCAGCGCTGGGTCGGTGCAGTCGGCTGGCGGCAGAACGAACAGACTTATGACGCGGCGCGGGCCGAGCTGAAGTTTGGCAAAGTATCCTTCGATGCGACTTATGCGATCGATCAGCGGACTATCTGGGGCGTGGATGGCGGGCCGCGCGCGGCCTTTGGCGGCAATTTCGTGTTTCTTGGCGCGGGTAGCAAACTTGGCCCCGTCCAGGTCAAAGCCTTCGCCTATATGCTGGACTACGACACCGCCGAACAGGTCGGGGCGCTGGCGACGGTCATGGCCGATACGCAGACCTACGGCCTGCGCGCAGCGGCCAGCTTCAAGCTGTCCCCCAAGGTCACGCTGGGGCTGACCGCTAGCTATGCCCGGCAATCGGACTGGCAGGACAATCCGCTCGACTACGCAGTCGACTACATCGCCGCCGAGGGCAGCCTGAGTTTTGGCAACTTCGGCGTGCTGGCTGGCTATGAAGGCCTGGGCGGCAATGGCACCCGCGCGCTCCAGACGCCGATGGCGACGCTGCACAAGTTCAATGGCTGGGCTGATCTATTCCTGACCACCCCGGTCAATGGCTTGCAGGACTATTACGGCGGAGCTTTGATCAAGTTCCCCAAGGTCAAGGCGCTGCCGGGGCTCAACGCCGCAGTGACCTATCACCGTTTCGAAAGCGATCTGGGCGGGCTGCACTATGGCAACGAATGGGATGCTTCGCTGGGCTTCAAACTTGGACGCTACACCCTGCTTGCCAAATATGCCGATTACGATGCGGCGGCTTTCGGGGCCGATTCCCGCAAGATTTGGCTGCAAGTCGAACTGGCCTTTTAGCAAAATCCCCTAAGGGGAAAAATTGTTGCACTGCACAATTTTCGCTTGCCTGATGGGCAGCGAATCGCTTACACTTGCAGCCAAGCGATAGGTGCCGCCCAATGCAGGGCGAACCAGCACTAGTCGCCCAAGCAGCGAACAATGCGTGGCAACGAAGCCGCCCGATCCGGTCAACCGACCGGGACGAGGCGGCTTTTCTTGTGCGCGCGCGAGGCAAGGAGCATATCGGTGAACGCGCCAGCGACTTTTAAATCGACCGGGACCGGCACCTCCGAGCGGCTGCCTGAACGTCTCGTCGTGATTGGCAACGGCATGGCCGGGTGCCGCGCAGTCGAAGAGATTCTCGAGCGCGATCCGACGCGCTATGCGATCACGATTTTCGGGGCCGAACCAAGGGTCAATTACAACCGGATCATGCTCTCCCCGGTGCTGGCAGGCGAGAAGAGCTTTGACGAGATCGTGATCAATGACGCGGCCTGGTATGCCGACAATGCGATCACGCTGGTCTCGGGCGATCCCGTGGTTTCGATCGACCGCGTCACCCAGACGGTGATCGCCAAGTCGGGCCGGGTCGAGCCATACGACAAACTGCTGATCGCCACCGGCAGCGATCCATTCATTATTCCGGTGCCAGGCAAGGACCTACCCGGTGTAGTGACTTTCCGCGATCTGGATGACGTCGACAAGATGCTCGCTGCCGCTGAGGGCGGTGGCAGCGCAGTGGTGATCGGGGGCGGCTTGCTCGGACTGGAGGCGGCGCATGGCCTCTCGCTGCGCGGCATGGCGGTCACCGTGATCCACCTGATGCCGACCTTGATGGAGCGCCAGCTCGATGAGGCGGCGGGGTGGCTGCTCAAGGAAGAGCTCGAACGGCGCGGGCAGGTGATTCTGACCGGGGCCGATACAGCAGAGATAGTCGGCACCGATGGTCATGTCAGCGGCATCCGGCTCAAGGGCGGGCGCGAAATCGCTGCCGCGATCGTGGTGATGGCAGTCGGGATCCGGCCTGCCACTGCGCTGGCCAAGGCGGCAGGGCTCGATGTCGAGCGCGGGATCATGGTCGATGATCACATGGTCACTTCGGACCCCGACGTGCTCGCGGTCGGCGAATGCGTGCAGCATCGCGGCGCCTGCTATGGCCTGGTCGCGCCGCTGTGGGACATGTGCCGCGCGCTGGCCGATCATGCCACCGGCGCGCCTTCGGGCTATGAGGGATCGGTAACCTCAACCAAGCTTAAGGTATCTGGAATCGACGTGTTTTCGGCCGGCGATTTCTCCGGCGGCGACGGCGCAGAGGACATCGTCATGCGCGATGCAGCGCGCGGGGTGTACAAGCGGGTGATCGTCAAGGACGACAAGCTGGTCGGCGCGGTGCTCTATGGCGATACCGCCGACGGTAACTGGTATTTTGACCTGCTAAAGAACAACGAGGACATTTCCGATATCCGGGAGGCGCTGATTTTCGGACAGGCCTTCGCGTCCGGGGGTGCGCTGCTGGACCCTAATGCAGCCGTTGCGGCGCTTTCCGACAATGCGGAAGTGTGCGGCTGCAACGGCGTTTCCAAAGGCAAAGTCGTCGGATGCATCCTCGGTGGGGCGCACAGCCTCGATGCCGTGCGCTCTGCCTGCAAGGCCAGTGCCAGCTGCGGGTCATGCACCCCGTTGGTCGAGAGCCTGCTCTCGCTCACCCTCGGCGGCGAGGTTGAAAGCGGTCCGAAGACGTTGTGCAAATGCACCAGCTTTGGTCACGATGACGTCCGGCGACTGATCCTGGAAAAACAACTCAAGGCCATCCCGCAAGTGATGCAGGCGCTGCACTGGACCACGCCTGACGGCTGCCATTCGTGCCGCCCCGCGCTCAACTATTATCTGCTCTGCGCTTGGCCGGGTGTCTATGTCGATGAACAGCACAGCCGCTTCGTCAACGAACGGATGCACGCCAATATCCAGAAGGACGGGACCTACTCGGTGGTCCCGCGGATGTGGGGCGGGCTGACCAACCCGCGCGAATTGCGCGCGATTGCCGACGTGGTAGAGAAATACGATGCGCCGATGGTGAAGGTCACCGGCGGGCAGCGGCTCGATATTTTCGGGATCAAGAAGGAGGACCTGCCCTCGGTCTGGCGCGATCTCAACGCCGCCGGGATGGTCTCGGGCCATGCCTATGGCAAGAGCCTCCGCACGGTTAAAACCTGCGTCGGCTCCGAATGGTGCCGCTTCGGCACGCAGGATTCGACCGGGCTGGGGGTGCAGATCGAGCGGATGACCTGGGGCTCATGGATGCCGCACAAGTTCAAGATCGCCGTCAGTGGCTGTCCGCGCAACTGCGCCGAGGCGACGATCAAGGACTTCGGGGTGGTCTGCGTCGACTCGGGTTACGAATTGCACGTCGGCGGCAACGGCGGGATCAAGGTCCGCGCTACCGACTTGCTGTGCAAGGTCGAAACCGAAGCCGAGGCGATGGAGCACTGCGCCGCGTTCATCCAGCTCTACCGCGAAGACGCCTGGTATCTTGAGCGCACCGCGCCGTGGCTTGAGCGCAAGGGGTTGGAGTGGATCAAGGCGTCCCTGTTCGATGATCCGGCCACAGTTGCGCGGCTTGCCGCCAAGTTCCGCTATTCGCAGCAATTCATGCAGGACGATCCGTGGGCCAAACGCGCCGCAGGAGAGGATGCCGAACTGCACCAGCACCTCGCCGAAGTACGGCCGCTGGAACTCACGTCGTGATCGGCGATTGGCTCGACATCGGCCCGGTCGATCAGATCGCCCCCGGCAACGCTCGCACGCTTCCAGTGCGCGGCGGCCCAGATAATGAAGCGGGGGAGATCGCGGTGTTCCACACCCTCGACAACCAGTTCTACGCGCTGGTCAACAAGTGTCCGCACAAACAAGGCCCACTCAGTCAAGGCATCGTCCACGGCACCGTGGTGACCTGCCCGCTGCACAACTGGAACATCTCCTTGAAGACCGGCGAGGCGCTGGGGGATGACAAGGGCTGTGTCCCAACGATCCCACTGCGGGTCGATGCCGGGCGCATCTACCTGCTGCGCGAAGCAGTGGTTCGGAAAGCCGCCTGATCGTGAAACTCGTCCGCACCACTTGCGCCTATTGCGGAGTTGGCTGCGGGATCAATGCGAAGGTCACCGGCCCGCGTCAGGTCGAGATTAAGGGGGACCCCACGCATCCGGCCAATTTCGGCAAGCTTTGCTCAAAGGGCACGCACTTGGGCGAAACCGTTGGTCTCGAAGGCCGCTTGCTCCATCCGATGATCGGCGAGCGGCAGGCCAGGTGGGACGAAGCGCTCGATCTGGTCGCAGGCCGGATGCGCGCATGCATCGCCGAACATGGACCGGATTCGGTCGCCTTCTATGTCTCAGGGCAATTGCTGACCGAGGACTATTACGTCGCCAACAAGCTGATGAAAGGCTTCATCGGTTCCGGCAATATCGACACCAATTCGCGGCTGTGCATGGCCAGCGCCGTCGCCGCGCACAACCGCGCGTTTGGCGAGGATGTTGTGCCGTGCACTTACGATGATCTGGACGAGGCCGATCTGATCCTGCTGGTCGGCTCGAACACCGCCTGGTGCCACCCGGTGATCTGGCAACGGATCGAGCGCGCGCGCGAACGGCGTGGAACAAAGCTGGTGGTGATCGACCCTCGTCGGACCGAAACTGCTGAGCAGGCTGATTTGCATGTGCAGCTTGCGCCTGACGGCGATGTCGCGTTGTTCAATGCGCTGCTGGCCGAGATGGCGGCGCGCGGGTTGGTGGACGATAGCGGGCTGGAAGTTTCCGAGGGGTTTTGGAACAATCTACCTTGTGACCATGGCATCGACCAAGTCACCTTCACCCAACTCGCCGATCTCGTCGCCGCGAACCGCCGCATGGTTACGTTGTTCTCGCAAGGCGCCAATCAGTCGATTAGCGGCACCGACAAGTGCAATGCGATCATCAACCTCCACCTCGCCACCGGCAGGATCAACCAGCCAGGCGCCGGGCCGTTCAGCATTACCGGCCAGCCCAACGCGATGGGCGGGCGCGAGGTGGGCGGGCTGGCCAATATGCTCGCCTGCCACCTCGGCTTTTCGCAAGCCGAGCGTGCCGATGTCGCGGAGTTCTGGAACGCGCCGAACCTTTGCTCCGGCCCGGGCCTCAAAGCCGTCGACATGTTCCGCGAGGTGCACGATGGCCGGATTAAATTCTTGTGGGTGATGGCGACCAATCCAGCAGTTTCGATGCCCGACAGCCAGTTTGTCCGCGAGGCTTTGGCCAAGTGCCCAACAGTAGTAATCTCTGATGTCATCGCCGATACCGATACGGCCAAGTTCGCCCACATCCGCCTGCCTGCGCTTGGCTGGGGCGAGAAGGATGGCACCGTCACAAACTCCGAACGCCGGATCAGCCGCCAGCGCGCGCTGTTCGCGTCACCGAGGGAAGCGCGCGCAGACTGGCAAATCATTTGCCAGGTGGCCGAACGGCTGGGTCACGGCGCGGCCTTCGCCTTTCCCAATCCCGCCGCCGTCTACCGCGAATATGCCGCGATGACCGCGCTGGCAGGCAAGCACGGCAGACTGTTGGATCTCACCGCGCACGCCGAGATCAGCGATGGGGGTTACGATCAGATGCAACCCTTTCTGTGGGGCGGCGCGCATCCCCTCGCCGCGCGCTACCCCACCACCTCGGGTAAGGCGCGACTGGTTGCGGTGACAGCTCCTCCCGCCCTGCACGACCCCGCCTACCCGCTGCGGCTCAACACCGCGCGCTACCGCGACCAGTGGCACACCATGACCCGCACTGGCCTTTCGCCGACGCTCTCGCAGCACCGGCGCGAAGCCTTGTTAGAAATCCACCCTGCCGATGCCGCTGCGCAAGGGTTGAGCGAGGGCGGCCTCGCCCGGGTGATAACGCAAAGCGGCGCGGCCGTGTTCCGGGTCCAGCTAAGCCCAGGCCAAAGGCGCGGCGAGCTTTGCGTTCCGATGCACTGGACCGATCAGCTATCTGGTGAAGGCCGCAGCAATCGCTTGCCCGATCAAGCCTGCGATCCCGTCTCCGGCCAGCCCGGCTTCAAAAATAGCGCGGCCCGCGCCGAAGCGGTTGAGCCTGAATGGCGCGCCTTTTTGGTCAGCCGTGACGCGCCTGACCCGCCGGGCCTGCTCTATTGGTCCCGAGCCAAAGTGGCGGGCGGCTGGCTTTATGAACTGGCTGGTATGGGCATGGTCGATGCCGCTGCGCTGCTGCCCAAAGGCGAACAAATCGAAGTGGTCGATCAAGCGCGCGGCATGCGACGGATCGCAGTGCGCGGCGCTGACGGCGCGCTTGAGGGCGCGCTCTATCTCACCCGCGCGGGCCAGCTCCCGGCCCGCGAATGGGCTGCGGCTCAGCTTGGTCACACCGGAAGCGCTCCGGCCGAACTGCTCGCCGGACGCCCCAGCACGCCGCTGCCGGATCGCGGCGCGATTGTCTGCGTCTGCCACGGAATTGGCGAGCTCGCGATCACCGCAGCTGCCCGCGGCGGCGCTGCCACAATCGATGCTGTCGGCAAGGCCACGTGCGCCGGAACCAATTGCGGCTCGTGCCGCCCGGCCATCGCCCGTCTGCTCGAATTGGTGCTGTCGGACCAAAAGGAGGCCGCAGAATGACCTCACGCCAAGCTCAAGGCAGTCCGACGGATTTTCCCGCTGGCACCGTCTGGCTAGTCGGCGCAGGCCCTGGCGATCCCGAATTGCTGACCCGCAAGGCCGAACGACTAATTGGCGCGGCGAGCGTCGTTTTCCACGATGCCTTGGTCGGTCCAGACATTCTCGAACTCGCCGCACCGTCTGCGCGGCTCATCTATGTCGGCAAGCGCTCTGGCCGCCACTCGAAAGATCAGGCGAGCATCGACCAGCTGATCGTCAAAGCTGCACTGGCGGGCGAACGCGTGGTCCGCCTCAAAGGCGGCGATCCGGCGGTATTTGGCCGCGCCACTGAAGAACTTGAGGCATGCCGCGCAGCTAGTGTCTCGGTGCACATCTGCCCTGGCGTAACCGCCGCCAGCGCTGCCGCCGCCTCGCTCGGCCTCTCGCTCACCCTGCGAGGAACGGCACGCAAGCTGACTTTGGTCACCGCCCATGCCCGCGCAGGCGAAGAGCTCGATCTCGATTGGAAGGCCCTCGCCGATCCGCAGGCAACGCTAGCGATCTACATGGGCAAATCGGCCGTTGCCACTCTTACTCAACGCCTGATTGCGGCGGGCCTGGCCGGATCAACTCCGGTGGCCATGGTCGAAAACGCCAGCCTGCGCAATGAACGGCAATTCCGAACCCGGCTCAGTCTGCTGCCGCTCGCCGCGAAGACCGCTTTGGGGGACGGCCCAGCACTGCTTCTGATTGGCGAAGCACTGCGTGGCGTGGCGCCGATCTTGCGCCTTCCCGCCAATGCCAATGCACGCAAGGATAGAGGTTCCGGCAGCGGATTGGCCACGGAAAGCAGCTCAAAGTGGCCATCTGTGGATGTCAAGCAGGATCGATAGACAATCCGGCATTTTCAAGCTCAGCCAAATACGAATTGGCACCATAAACCAACTACCTGGTTCAGACCCGGGCCCGCAGCTGCACGAAATGGGAGTTGGAAGTCTGCCAGGACGTTGTTCCAAATCTTCTCAATTTTCACGCTGCGGTGGACCTACGAGTCGCATGGTCAGATGTCGCCGGGAACATGGACTGAACTTGCCAGTTCAATGAGGCCTATATTCGAATTGGCCATCATGGCCATCGCAGAAGTCACATGGGACATTCAGATTTAGACCCCGCAGTGCATGATCGGTGCCTTTGGAATGCGGGGCGAAATGTGCGGCCAAAGCGTCCGCTCAAAGCGCGCGATATCTGGGCAATTCGGTTCTTTGGTGACGAGCACAGGCGTCTGCGTGACCGAGCGCTGTTCGATTTGGCCATTCGCGACGTTCGGATCCGCCAATCCATAACCGAACGATTGTCGGCTGTCGCGGCCTGATAGCCAAGTTCGGACCGTTCGCTTCCGGCCTTATGCCGACCTCTACGCAACCGCAATCCAAGGCAGCTTTCAGCGTGTCGATCTGAGCGATTGGTCGAGCAGGATTAGTGAGAACAGGCGGCTGCCGAAACTGTGCACCAGGATGTCGGGCGCCGCTGAGAGGCCGCGCTCGCGCGCGTAGTCAGCGGCTTTGCGCATGCGCTGCCCGAGTCTCTTGGCGAGCCGGCGGTGGATCCACCGGGCGAGCACGTCGACAGTCGCCCAGCCATATTTGTAGATCAGGATCGGCGCGGAATATTTGAGCCGGTTGTCGATCAGCCAACTGAAGTCCTCCTGCCATGCGCCGCGCGTGTTCATGCCGTGAACGACGATCATCCAGCGCAGGTCCCGGCTCGGCGCGCTGGCGAGACGGTAGCGCGTCAGGGCTTAGGGGCGGTTCGTCCTTGCGTGCCGGATCCTTGCCCGCAGCCATAGCGTCGCGGGCTTCGTCGCGTCGTCTGCGCGCCTCTCCCAAGCCGATCTCTGGATAAGGGCCAATCGCCAGCTTCTTCTCGCGTCCGTCAACCCGGTACTTGAACCGCCAGAGTTTTCCGCCGGTTGGCTGGACCGGCAGGAACAGGCCGTGGGAATCGCCCATTCTGTAGGGCTTCGGACCCGCCTTAGCATTGCGGACAGCAACATCGGTAAGTGCGACGATTTCAATCCCTTGCATCCCGGGTGTCCCCCCAGGCTGGGGGTCACTCGAATTGAGCGAAACCCACATGCCCCCAAAATGGCCCCCAGATTCGCAAAATGAGGCGGGAACAGGTGGGCGATAGCGGGACAAATGCGGAGCGGAAACCCCAGGATTTCCGAGGTTTTCGTAGCATTTTCGGGATGTTGTGGGAGGCGGCGGCTGGAGCGGGTGAAGGGAATCGAACCCTCGTATTCAGCTTGGGAAGCTGCTGCTCTGCCATTGAGCTACACCCGCTTGAGCGCGCGCGGCCCTTGCCACAGGGGCCTTTGTCCGGTCAACAGATTCGGGTTGTTCAGCCCTGCTGGTTGCGGCCGCGTTCCATGACTGCGCGGCGGCGTTCTTCTACAGCGGCACCTTCAACGCGGGCATTGCGCGCCGATGAAACCGCGTGTTCATGCGCCATTGCCGGACCGAAGGGCAGTGCATAGCCTTCGTCGATCAGTGTCTTGTAGGCCTGGACCATATTCGGATCGGCGCTGGCCATATCGTGTGCGAGCGCCTTGGCAGCCGGCAGCAGCTCGTCTGCCGCAACCACGCGATTGACCAGGCCCCAGGCGCAGGCGGTCTGCGCATCGAGAAAATTGCCGGTCAGCGACAGTTCCTTGGCCCGGCTGATCCCGATCATCCGGCTGAGTTTTTGCGACAGGCCCCAACCCGGCATTACCCCGACCCGGGCGTGGGTATCGGCAAAGCGGGCGTTCTCGCTGGCGATCAGCACATCGCAGGCCAGCGCCACTTCGAACCCGCCGGTGATTGCCACCCCGTTGATCGCGCCGATTACGGGCTTGCGGCACTGTTCGATCGCCTTGACCGGATTGGCAGCGGCATCTTCAGCGTTGGCGGCGCCCAGCCCGTGGATGCCCAGTTCCTTGAGGTCGAGCCCGGCGGTGAAAGCGCGCGATCCCGCGCCGGTCAACACCACCGCGCGGATCGCGTCATCATGATCAAGGTCGGTCATCACCCTTGCCAACTGGGCGCGCAAATCGCGCGACAAGGCGTTCATCGCATCGGGCCGGTTCAGAGTGACAAGGGCCACTGCGCCATCACGCTCAACAGTCACAAGCATGGTTTAACCCCTTTAAAGCCGCGCCCGCGCGCTCTGCCCGTCATCAACCTTGATCGTAGCGCCGGTCACGCATTCGCTGGACGGGGCGACGAGATAGAGCAAGGTCGAATCGAGCTGTTCGGGCACCGGCACCCGCTTGCGCGGAAGCTGCTCGGCCGGATTGCCGCCCATCCGTTCGAACATCCCATCGGTCATTTCGGTCACGAACATGCCCGGCGCAATGGCGTTCACGTTAATGCCATAGTGCGCCCATTCGACGCTGAGAGTTTCGGTCATCCGGGCTATTGCGGTCTTGGTCACCGCGTAAAGCGCCGCGCCGCCGCCGTCATAGCGGAAATGCGCGGTCGAACTGATGTTGACGATGCGGCCCGGCCTGCCTGCCGCGATCAGCCGCCGTGCAACCTCGCAGGCCAGGATCCACGGGCCGCGCAGGTTGACCGCCAGCACCTGGTCGATCAGCGCGGTGCTCATCTTGTGGGCGCGCTGGGCATCGGGCATTCCGGCATTGTTGATCAGGATGTCGACCGTACCGAACGCCGCTTCACCCGCAGCGACAGCGGCGACCAGGCTGTCGGCATCGGCCGCGTCCATCTGCACTGCCAGAGCTTTGCCGCCCGCCGCCGCAATGTCTGCGGCCAGTGCATCCAGCCTGTCCTTGCGCCGCGCTGCCAGCACCACGGCCGCACCCTGACTGGCGAGCACCCGGGCAAAACGTGCGCCAAGGCCCGAAGATGCGCCAGTGACCAGAGCGACGCGGCCGCTCAGATCGGTTGACGCGTTGGGCAGCGGGTAATCACTATTCATGGTGGCGTTCCTCGTCCCGGTGTGCTTGGCACGGTTTCAACCGCGCGGTTAAATTGCTTGATGGAGGGCAATGCCGGGCTTGGCAAGGAGTGGATGGGCGATGACAAGCACACGGGCATTTGAGATCGCAGGCCGGGTGGAACGCTTTGTCCGCGATGTCGTGGTCCCCTATGAACACGACCCGCGCCGCGATCACCACGGCGCCCCGCTGGACGAACTGGTCCATGAAATGCGCGGCCATGCCCGCACGGAAGGGGTGCTGACCCCGCACATCCTGAAGGGCGGCGATCACCTGACCCAGCGCGAAACCGCGACCGTGCTGATCGCCAGCGGTCTGTCACCGCTGGGGCCACTGGCCTGCAACACGATGGCCCCTGACGAAGGCAATATGTACCTGCTGGGCAAGGTGGGCAGTCCGGCGCTGAAGGAACGGTTCCTGGAACCGCTGGTTGCGGGCCGCGCGCGGTCGGCCTTCATGATGACCGAGCCGGCTGACGAGGGCGGGGCCGGGTCCGATCCCTCGATGATGCAGACCACCTGCCGGATGGACGGCAACCACTGGGTTATCAACGGCCGCAAGACCTTCATAACCGGGGCGCAAGGGGCCAGTGTGGGGATCATCATGGCCAAGGCTGGGGATGTCGCCTCGGGCGGGGGCGCCTGCCTGTTTCTGGTCGATCTGCCCGATCCGGCAATCCGGATCGACGATGTGCCCAATACCATCGACAGTTCGATGCCGGGCGGCCATGCGACAATCACCATCGACAATCTGCGCGTGCCGGCAGACCAGATGCTGGGCGATGCCGGCGAAGGTTTCAAATATGCGCAGATCCGGCTCAGCCCAGCCCGTCTGTCGCACTGCATGCGCTGGCTGGGGGCGTGCATCCGCGCCAACGAGATCGCGTCAGACTATGCCAATCGCCGCCATGCCTTTGGCAAACCGCTGATCGATCACGAAGGCGTGGGCTTCATGCTGGCCGAGAACCTGATCGACATCAAACAGGCCGAACTGATGATCGACTGGTGCGCCGGCGTGCTCGACACCGGATCGCTGGGCACGGCGGAAAGCTCGATGGCCAAGGTCGCAGTATCCGAAGCCTTGATGCGCATCGCCGATCGCTGTGTTCAGGTGATGGGCGGCACCGGCGTGACCGACAAGACCATCGTCGAACAGGTGTTCCGCGAAGTGCGCGCTTTCCGCATCTATGACGGCCCGACCGAGGTCCACAAGTGGAGCCTGGCCAAGAAGATCAAGCGCGACTGGAAGGCGGCGCAGTAACGCACTGCGCGCCGTTCAGCCGCCAGCCGCTTCAACCACATCGCGCAGGCGGTCCTTGCCGAACCACATCTGGTCGCCCAGAAAAAAGGTCGGCACCCCGAAGGCGCCGCGGTCCACCGCGCGGGCTGTGCTGTCCGCCAACCCGGCCTTGATCCCGGGATCGGCCGCCCCTGCCGCCAGCGCGTGGGCATCAAGCCCCGCTGCGGCAACGGCACCGGCCCAGACTTCGGGATCGTCCAGCTTCAGCCCGTCCTGCCACAGTGCAGTGTACATTGCATCGCGGTAGGCCGGGCCGCAGCCCATCTGGTCTGCCGCCACGGCCCCGCGCATCGCCAGCAGGGTGTTGACCGGAAAGTGCGGGTTGAAGGCAAATCCGGTAATGGCGTGACGGGCCATGAAGCGGTCCATTTCCAGCCTGTCATAAGCAACTTTGGCGGCAACGTGGCCATAGGTCATCATCGGCGGGCTGTTGCCGGTCGCTTTGAAAAGCCCGCCCAGCAGCACCGGGACATAGCGAAAGCGGACCTTGCCCTGCGCCTCGATCGCAGGCAGCGCGCGGTGGACGAACCACGAATTGGGTCCGCCGAAATCATAGATGAACTCAATCTCGGTCGGCATCACCATGTCTCCCCGTATGGGCGGATTTCCTGTTCGAATGTCCAGGCGGCGCGTGGCTGGCTAAACAGCGCCCAATAGGCGCCCGCAACC
This sequence comes from Novosphingobium sp., assembly GCF_024642085.1. Taxonomy (GTDB): domain Bacteria; phylum Pseudomonadota; class Alphaproteobacteria; order Sphingomonadales; family Sphingomonadaceae; genus Novosphingobium. The sequence goes on from NZ_JAHEBV010000008.1 coordinate 72,792, forward strand.
GCTTCGGGCGGCATCAGCAGATCGGGCTGCGCGGCCAGTGCCGCTGCCCCGATGCGTTCTTCCACCCGCGCGCGGACCCAGGCTGTATCAACGCCTGCATCGATCACCAGATGGGCCACGTGGATACCCTGCGGCCACAGCTCGCGCGCAGAAGATTGCGCCATCGCGCGCAGCCCCGCCTTGGCTGCGGCAAAGGCAGCATAACCCGGGTTGCCGCGCAGGCCTGCAGTGGCGCCGGTGACGAAGATCTTGCCCTGCCCGCGCGGCAGCATCAACCGCGCCGCCTCGCGCACAGAAACAAATCCCGCGAAGCAGGCCATTTCCCAGACCTTGCGAAACACCCTGTCGGTGGTTTCGGTCAGCGGGAACTGGACATTCGCGCCGACGTTGAAAACAACGCAGGCCAGCGGGGCGATTGCCTCAGCCTCGGCCAGAAACGCGGTGACATCGTCGGGCTCTCGCGCATCAAGGCTGCGCCCGGTAATTGGGCCGCCCAGCAGGGGCGTCAGCTTGTCACCATTGCGGCGTCCGGCGTGAACGGCAAAGCCTTCGGCGGCAAACTTGCGGACAATGGCCGCGCCGATGTGATCGCCCGCGCCGATCACCGCGACCGAGGCCGTGGGTGCGGTCATTTGCGCTCCATCGGGATCACGGCCACGGTCAGCCGGGAAATGCAGATCAGCTTGTCCGCGGCATCGGTAATCCGGATCGACCACACCTGGGTCGTGCGGCCCAGCGATTCCGGACGGGCCGTCGCCGTCACATAGCCGTCATAAGCCGGACGGATGTGGTTGGCGTTGATTTCCATGCCCACCGCGACAAACTTTTCGCGGTCGATGCAGAACGAGGCGGCGACCGAACCGATCGTTTCGGCCAGCGCGACCGAAGCCCCGCCGTGCAGGCGCCCGAACGGCTGATGCGTGCGGTGATCGACCGGCATTCGCCCGCGAATCCAGTCATCGCCGCAATCGACGAACTCGATCCCCAGCAGGCCAGGCATGGCGTTTTCGCCCAGCGCGGTCATCGGTGCGAGGGGCGGGCGCTGGCCGCCCCACCAGATCATTGCGTTGCTCATCGAAACCAGACTTGCAAGCGGGTGCCCGGCTGTAAAGCGCCGATCACGCCGGTTCGGCCACCTTTTTGCGTGCGTTCACCCCGTCATAGAAGAACTCGCTGCTATCAAGGTCGATCAGCGGCAACTCTTCGCGTTCTTTCCAGTAGTGCTGGTTGTGGCGCCATTCGGGCTTGTCGCCGCGGCGCGGCATTTTGTGCAAATCGCGCATCAGGTAACCGGGATTGAAATTGTCCTCCTCGATCCACGGCAGGATCGCCATGTCGGCATCTTCCGGGCGCAGCTTAACGTCGACCCGCTTTGCACCAAGCGCATCCATGTGGTTGAGCAGGCGGCACACGAAATCACCCATCAGATCGACCCGCAGTGTCCAGCTGGCGCGGAAATAGCCCATTACCCAGGCCAGGTTGGGCACATCGGTAAACAGCATCCCGCGATAGTTGATCGTCTCTGCCCAGTCGACCGGGCGGCCGTCTACTGCAAAAGGAATTCCGCCCAGCACCAGCAATTTAAAGCCAGTCGCGGCGATGACAATGTCGGCTTCGATTGTTTGGCCCGACTTGGTCAGCACGCCGGTTGGGGTGAAGCGGTCTACTTCGTCCGTCACGATGCTGGCCTGCCCGTCGCGGATCGCCTGATACAGGTCGCCTTCGGGAATGAACGCCGCGCGTTCCTGCCAGGGATTGTAATCGGGTGTGATATGCGGCGCGGTTTTGGCATAGGCTTCGCCCAGCAGCTCTTCGGCGGCGGCCAGAAGTTCGGCCTTGACCGCTTCGGGTTCGGATTTGCAGCGCTGCATCAGGCCTTCGAACTCGTGGTTGATCTTGGCGCGGACGACGCGGTGGATGGTCTCTTCCTCGATCCCGCTTTCGCGCAAGGCGTCAGCCAGTTCGTTTTCGTTGGGGTTGGGTATGTACCAGATCGGGCGGCGTTGCAGCTGGGTCACCTGGGCACCGGCCCGGGCCAGTGCCGGCACCACGGTGGCCGACGTCGCGCCCGAACCGATCACCAGCACTCGCTTGCCGCTGACCTCGATCGCCGGATCCCACTGCATCGCATGGACGATCGTGCCCTTGTATTCGGCCATTCCCGGCCATTCGGGCATGTTTGGGCGTTCGTGATCGTAATAGCCCTGACACATCCACAGAAAGTTGGCGGTAAAGGTGACGCTGGCCCCATCGGATTTGCGCGTAGCTGCCAGCGTCCACAGGTTGGTCTTGCTGTCCCAGTCGGCGCGGGTGATCTTGTGGCCATAATGGATGTGCGGGCCGATCCCGTTCTCCTCGATCACTTCACCCATGTAGCGCAGGATCTTGTCTGATGTCGCGATCGGCGCATCGATCCACGGCTTGAAGCGGTAGCCAAAGGTGTAAAGGTCGGAATCGGATCGCACGCCCGGGTACTTGTGGGTTTCCCAGGTACCGCCGAAAGTGTCCTTCATTTCAAGGATCGCATAAGTCTTGCCCGGACATTGCTCTTGCAGGTGATAGGCCGATCCGATCCCCGAAATCCCCGCACCCACGATCAGGACATCGACGTGGGACACTTCCGAAATGGCACGTGCGGTGGCGCTCATCGGCGACTCTCCTCTCCAGGCATTAACTGCACGATTAAGAACCTGTTTGCGCCGCTTGCCAAGCAGGTAATTTTCGCACGGAAGGCAGTTTCGCAGTCGCGCCGGTTATTCGCGTTGCAGCCTGTCCGCTAAACCCCGGCCTGCCATTGGCGCACCGCTTCCAGCGGCCAGACCAGCATCAGCACGTTGAGCGTCAGGTTGTCGCGGATAAAGTACAGCGTGAACAGTTCAAGGAACACGCCCAGCACCACGCTGGCCCAGACCGGCAGCTTGCTCGCCGCCCAGAAACCCAGCGCCATAAAGCCGATGTCGGACAGCGAATTGACCACGCTGTCGCCTTCATAGCCAAAGCTGACTGTCACGGCGCGGTAACGGTCGATGATCAGGGGCGAGTTTTCCAGCAGTTCCCAGAACGATTCAAAAGCGACTGCAATCGGCAATGCCCAGCTGGCGGGTTTGCCCCCAAACAGTTTCCAGCGCCGCCACAGCAGGTGCGCAAAGAAATAGAACAGCAGCCCGTGGATCAGGTGGCTGGCGCTGTACCAGTCCATGATGTGCTGGCTGTTTTCCGCCGACTGGACTGTGCCCCACCACAACTTGACCGTGCCGCAGGTGCAGATCGGCGTGCGGCCCATGACCAGCAGGATCGCCCCTGCGACCAGCGCGATTGCCAGCGCGGCAAGCGCGCCGCGGCGATTGGGTAGCAGGCTGGTCATTGCGGTTCCTCCGGCGGCGGGGTCAGGGCGCCCTCGCCCAGCGCCGCCTGCATATAAACGGTGTCCAGCCAATGGCCATGCTTGCGCCCGATCGCCTGCATGCGCCCGGCGTGGACAAAGCCGCAAGCCGCGTGCAGCGCCACCGACCCCGGCTCGGCCCCGCCGATCACCGCGAACATCTGGCGAAAGCCCTGGTGCATCGCTGCCTGCATCAGGGCGATCAGCAGGGCTTTGCCGGTCCCTTCACCGCGCCGGTCATGGCGGATGTAGATCGAGTTTTCGCAGGCATAACGATAGGCCGTCCGGTCGCGAAACTGGCTGGCGTAGGCATAACCCAGCAACAGCCCCGAAGCGTCGCGGGCAACCAGCCAGGGCCAGCCCGCGTCGATCACCTTGGCCATCCGGCTGCTCATTTCGGCAATACCGGGCGGACGGGTTTCATAGCTGGCCGTGCCGTGGATCACATGGTGGGCGTAAACCGCCGCAATTTCAGCAGCATCGTCCAGGATGGCCGGCGTTATCAGCATCGCTGCGCATCTTGCCGCTTTCGCGCCGCGGTGCAAGGCCCGCCAACGGCGCCGTTGCATCGCCCCTTGGGGTGGTTACAACCTTGCATCATGAACAATGCCAGCACACCGCCGGAAAGCTGCCGCGTCGCCGTGATCGGCGCCGGGCTGGGCGGACTTGCCACCGCGCTGCGGTTGCAGGCAGGTGGCTTCCCGACCACGGTGATCGAAGCGCGCGATCATCCTGGCGGACGCGCGGTGAACGAAGTGCGCGATGGACTGACCTTTTGCGCCGGTCCTCCCGGTATTGCCGATCGCGCCGCGCTGGAAGAACTGTGGGCGCTGACCGGCAATGCGGTGGAACGCGATGTGACGCTTCATTCGGCGGCGCCGCTGTGCCGCTATGCATGGCCCGATGGTGCCACGTTCGATCTCCACGCCGATGAAGCTGCGACGACGCGTGAGGTTGCCCGCTTTGCACCAGCCGATCTGGCCGGATTTGCCGACTATGGCGCTATTGCCGCAGCCCAGCTGGCCGATTTTCGCAGCCGGCCCGGGCCCGAACCGTTTGCCGACCCGCGCGAGGTGGCCGGTTTCGTGCCGGAACTGGCGCGCGCGCAGGCATGGCGCTCGCTCTGGTCAGTGATCGCTGCGCATATCAAGGACGATCGTCTGCGCGAAGTGCTGGCAGTGCCGGCCCTGATCGACGGCGCCAACCCGTTCACTGCCAGCGCGCTGCTCGCCGCTGGTCATGCGCGCCTGCGTCAGGGCGGGCTGTGGTGGCCGCAAGGGGGGCTGGCGGCGCTGGCCGCTGCTTTGATGAAACGGTTTGAGGCCCTGGGCGGGACCATGCGGCTGGGCGATCCGGTGCGCCGCATCCACGTTTTGGGCAACCGCATTCACGAAATCGAGACACAGAGCGGCTGGATCCGGCATTTTGACGCAGCTGCCAGCACCGCCGACCGCGACCACGTGTGGCGCGACCTGTTGAGCGGCACCTTGCGCGGAGAGACCATGGCCGCGCGCACCCGCTCGCGTCAGCATGGGTTCGGCCTGTTCACAGTGCACTTTGCGCTGGAAGGCACCTGGCCCGGCATTCCCCATTTCATGGTACTGCTGGGTGAGCGCTTTCGCGCGCTGATCGAGGATATCAGCGTCCACGGCGTGCTGCCCCAGGACCAGATGATCTGGCTGACCCATCCCAGCCTGACCGATCCCACCCTGGCCCCGCCCGGCAAGAGCATCTTTCAGGCGCAGGTCCCTGTCGCCAACCTGCGCAAGCTGCCGATCGACTGGGAAACGGTCGGCCCGCTGCTGGAAGGCCGCGTGCTGGACGAAGTTGGCCGCCGCCTGGTGCCCGATATCCGCGACCGGCTGATCACGCGTTTTCACACCACGCCGCGCGATGCGATGCTGGAGTTCAATGCAGCGCAGGGAACCGGTTTTGGCCTGGCGCCGCAGCCGTTGTGGCGCAAAGGCGCCTATCATCCGCGGCGTGACAAGACCTTTGGCAACCTTTACTTCGCCGGCGCCGCCGCCGCGCCCGGGGGTGGTTTGCCTTCGGCGCTGGCCGCATCGCGCGCCTGTGCCACCCTGATGCTGGAGACCCTTACGTGAAACGCCTTGCTGTCTACTGCGGTTCTGCCAGTCCGGCCGACCCGCGCTATATCGATCTTGCCCGCCAGCTTGGCGCAGACCTTGCCGGGCGCGGGATCGGCGTAGTTTACGGCGGCGGACGGCTGGGCCTGATGGGCGCCCTGGCCGAAGGTGCGCTGGACGCTGGCGGCGAAGTGATCGGCGTCATTCCGGAAGCGCTGGTTTCCGGAGAGGTCGCCAACCACGACTGCACCGAATTGCGCGTGGTCAAGGACATGCACGAACGCAAGGCAGCCTTTACCGTGTTGTCGGATGGATTTCTGACCATTCCCGGCGGCGTGGGCACGATGGACGAGCTGTGGGAAGCGGTCAGTTGGGCGCAGCTGGGCTATCACGCCAAGCCGGTCGGGCTGCTTAACGCTTTCGGTTTTTTCGATCACCTGATTGCGTTCAATAACCACATGATTTCAGTAGGTTTTATCCGGCCTGCCCACCAGGGCATCATTATTCATGAGAACGAGCTTGACCTGCTGCTGACCCGTATGGCGGCCCATGAACCACACCGTCCGATCTTCGGCATGCAGGCCAGCGAACTTTAAGACAGTTGCGCTGTACCTGTGACTTCGATTGCAAAAATGTCACAACAACGGACAATTCGCTGGGAAATCATGCGACGCGGCTTGTCTTGACGCGGTGATGCAATAGCTTTTGCGCGCATTTGCTGGCGGGGGGACTTTTCGCTGGCAAGGCCTGAAGAAACCACAAAGACGGAGCATTCCATGCGATCATCCGCCATCCGGCGCGGGCGCAGTGCGGCACTTGCCGCTACCGCCACAGCCACTGCCATGTCCTTTATCCTCGCCACTCCGGCTTTTGCGCAGACCGCGCAAACCGACGAGGCGACCAGCGACGAACCCTCGATCGTGGTTATCGGCACGCGCCGTACCGACCGTACCGTCACCGACAGCGCATCGCCTGTTGACGTGATCAGCGCCGCTGAACTATCTTCGCAGCCGACGCCCAACATGCTCGACGCGGTCAAGAACCTGGTGCCTTCGTTCTTCGTTCCGCAGAACACCATTTCCGACGCATCGACCTTCGTGCGCGCCCCTTCGCTGCGCGGCCTGCCGGCGGACAACATTCTGGTCATGCTCAATGGCAAGCGCTTCAACCGCTCGCCCCTGGTCCAGGTCTACACCGGCGGTGACACCGCTCTGTCGTTCGGCTCGCAAGGTTCGGACATCTCCTCGATCCCGTCGATCGCGGTCGGCAACCTGCAGATCCTGCGCGACGGCGCGACAGCGCAGTATGGTTCCGACGCCATTGGCGGCGTGCTCAACTACGGGCTGCGCAAGGACAGCGGGATCGAATTGCAGGCGCTTTATGGCCAGCATTTCGACAGCTACGGACCCAAGACCCCCTATGGCAACAACGGCCGGACCTACCAGATTTCGGGCGATGTCGGTTTCAAGCTGGGTGACAGCGGGTTCATCAACGTAGCGGGTGAGTTTTCGGATTCGCGCGGTACCAGCCGCGGTGAAACGCGCGCCAGCGCGGTGCAGTTTGCAACGAACTTCCCGGCTCTTGCCAGCCAGCTGCCGAACTATCCCGGTCCGGTGCAAATCTGGGGCAGCTCGCCCAGCCACGGGTACAAGTTCGTGGTCAACAGCGAATTTGACGTGGGTGAGAACAGCCAGCTCTATTTCTTTGGCAACCTGGCGCACACCAAGGCCGATCAGAGCTTCAACTACCGCCTGTCGGTTACGCAAGCTGGTCTTCAGGCTTTCAACGGTACCAGCAACATCACGGTATCCGATGGCGCGAACTCCGCGTTCTCGCATCCGGTCTATCTTACCCCTTGTCCGGCCGCCAGCTCGTGCGCCGGGTCCGGCAACTTCGTTAAGTCAAACCTTGCCGGCACTGCGCAGACCTTCAACTTCAGCTCGCTGTATCCGGCCGGATTCACCCCGCGCTTTGTCGGTGTGAACGACCAGATTTACGGCGTGGTCGGCTTCCGCGGCGGCGATGCCAGCGCGATCAAGTACGATGCATCGGTCTCTGCCAGCAAACAGCAGCTTGACCTGTCGATGTACAGCTCGCTCAGCCCGTCCTATGGGCCGCAATCGCAGACGGAGTTTGAATTCGGCAAGCTGATCCAGCGTGAAATCAACGCCAACCTTGATCTTAGCCACGAACTCGATGCCGGCTTCGCAAGCCCGCTGACGATCTCTGGCGGGCTTGAGTTCCGCCGCGAAACTTACGAGGCAACCGAAGGCGACGTCCAGTCCTACGCCGCCGGACCTTACGCCGTGCAGCGCCTCTATGTTGAAACGGCACCGGGGGTCTACGCCTTCGATTCGCAGGTCTCGATGCCGCCGGGCGCCAGCGGTTATGGCGGCACCAGCCCGACCTTCGCCGGCAGCAGCAGCGAAAACTCGTACGGCGGCTATCTCGGGCTCGAAGGCGATCTGACCGAACGCTTCAGCATGGGCATTGCCGCGCGTTACGAGCATTACCAAAGCTTCGGCGACGCCTTTGTGGGCAAGCTCAACGGTTTGTGGAAAGTCACCGACAACATATCGCTGCGCGGTACGGTCGGCACCGGCTTCCACGCACCGTCACCGGGCCAGAACAACGTCCAGATCCTGACCACGACCTTCGTCAACGGCGATCAGGTCCAGGTCGGTACCTATCCGGTGACCAGTTCGATCGCGCAGTATTTTGGTGCGACCACACTGGGTCCGGAACGGTCAACCAACTACGGCGCGGGCATCGTGCTCAAGCCGCTGAACAACCTGTCGCTGACAGTCGATGCCTATTCGATCAAGGTGAAGAACCGCATCGGCCTGTCGCAGACGTTCAACGTCACTGCGGCGGACCTGGCGGCACGGCCCGAACTGGCCGGTGTCGGCGTTGGCGGTTCGGTTCAGTACTTCACCAACGGGTTTGACACCGTGACGAGGGGGATCGACGTTGTCGGCAGCTATCGCACCGACCTTGCCGGCGGCAAGCTCAACCTGACTGCGGCTTACAACTACAACCGCAGCAAGGTGACCCGCTTCGATCCTGGCGTCATCGGCGTTACGCAGCTGATCGACATCAAGTACCTGGCCCCGGCGCACCGCGCCAACTTCTCGGCCAACTGGCAGATGGGTGATTTCGCGCTCAATCTGCGTGAAGCGTACTATGGCGAATGGCGTGTTTCGAACGACTATCCGATCCGCGAAGGCAACCTTGCCGGCGGAGCGATCATTGATGGTCAGCACTTCGGTGCGAAGTGGATCACCGATCTTGACGTAAGCTACACCTTCATGGATCACTACACTCTGACGGTGGGCGCCAATAACCTGTTCAACACTTATCCGGACAGGATTGCAGCTACGGTCAACAACCGCATCTACGCTTTGACCAACGCCACCCAGAACGGTTCGGTTTACCCCCGTTCGGGCGGACCGTTCGGCATCAACGGCGGGTTCTGGTATGCCCGTCTGCGGGTGAAATACTGATAGCTGGCCAGACGGCTTGTTTCAGGATCGGGGCGGGGTGGCGCAGGCTTCCCCGCCCTTTTCTTTTGTGCCAGTGCCGTAATCTTGAAAAACACGAGGGGATGTCGATGAAAGCGCTGCGTTCGGTACTGGCCGGCCTGCTATCGGTCGCGCTTGTCGCCAGCCCGCTTGAAGCGGCTTCGCCCCAGCCGGAAACGGCCAAAAACGGCATGGTCGTATCTGCCCACCGCCTGGCGAATGCGGCCGGGCTGGACGTACTGAAGCGCGGCGGCAACGCGGTCGATGCGGCAATCACCGTTGCCTATGCCCTGGCCGTTACCTTTCCCGAAGCCGGGAACATTGGCGGCGGCGGTTTCATGACCGTGCGCATGGCGGACGGCCGCGCCGCCTTCATCGACTTTCGCGAGGAGGCCCCGGGCAAGGCGTCCGCCGCGATGTACCTGGACGCAGCCGGCAAGGTGATCCCGGGCAAAAGCACGCGCGGCCACCTGTCTGCCGGCATACCCGGTACTGTCGCGGGCCTGGAAATGGCGCTGACCAGATACGGTACCCGCCCGCGGGCTGAGCTGATGGCCCCGGCGATCGCGCTGGCCGGCACGGGCTTTGTCCTTGACGCGGGCGATGCGGCTTTCCTGTCCGAAGGCGCCGCCGATTTTGCCAAGGACGCGCCCAGCGCGGCGATTTTCCTTAACCGGGGCAAGCCGTGGCAGGCGGGGCAGCGGCTGATCCAGGCCGATCTGGGGCGCACGCTTGCCGCCATTGCCAAAGGCGGAGCGGGCGCGTTCTACACCGGGCCGCTGGCGGCGCGGATCGCTGCTGCCAACCGCGCCGGGGGCGGGATCATGACCGCGCAGGATTTTGGCCGCTACAAGGCGGTGGAGCGCAAGCCGATCGAGTGTGATTACCGCGGCTATCACGTCATTTCCGCGCCGCCGCCCAGTTCAGGCGGAGTGGTGCTGTGCGAAACGCTGAACGTGCTGGAAGGGTACGATGTCAGCGCGATGGGCTGGCATTCATCGGCCGCGGTCCATGTCACGGCCGAGGCGCTGCGCCGCGCATTTCGCGATCGCAACCTCAACCTGGGCGATCCGGATTTCGTCAAGGTCGATACAAGCCGCTACACCAGCAAGGCCTATGCACAAACCCTGCGCGCCGGGATCAGCATGGACACGGCGACCCCGTCGGCCAGCCTGGCTGCGCCGGGGATCGGCAAGGAAGGGCAATCGACCACGCACTTTTCCATCGTCGACAAGACGGGCAACGCCGTATCGCTGACCTACACGCTGAATGACTGGTTCGGCGCGCGGGTGACGGCGGCGGGAACCGGGATCCTGCTCAACGACGAGATGGACGATTTTTCCGCCAAGCCGGGCGAACCCAACATGTACGGGTTGGTCGAAGGGCCAAACAATGCCGTCGCGCCCGGCAAGCGCCCGCTATCGTCGATGACCCCCACGATCGTGACCCGGGACGGCAAGCTGTTCATGGTCGTCGGCACGCCAGGCGGCAGCCATATCCCGACGGGCGTGCTGCAGGTGATCGTGAACGTGATTGACCACAAGATGGGCCTGACCGACGCGGTCAACGTGCCGCGCATCCATGCCCAGTGGCTGCCCGATGTCATCTATTTCGAAAAGGACGCCTTGAGCGCCGATACCCGCGCAGCGCTGGAGGCCAAGGGCCACACGCTGGAACAGATGGATTACTGGAACCAGATCGCCGCGATCCTGGTCGGCGCGCCGGGGGTGGGTGCGGCGCAGATCGGCGGCGCCACGCTGTACGGCGCCAATGATCCGCGCCTGCCCACCGGCGGGGCGCAAGGCTATTGATCGTGGCCTTGACCCACCGCCTGGCAACCGAGGATGATCTGCCAGCGCTCAACGCGCTGATGACCCGCGCGATCGAACATTTGCAGCAGGGCTTCCTCAGCCCCGATCAGGTCCGCGCCAGCCACAAGGTGATGGGGCTGGATACCCAGCTGGTGAAGGATCGCACTTACTTTTTGGTCGAAGCGGACGGCGTCTTGGCCGGATGCGGCGGCTGGTCCTATCGCGCCACGCTTTACGGCGGGGATGACAGCGTTGTCGCGCGCGAACCGGCCCGGCTTGATCCCGCTACCGACGCGGCGAAAGTGCGCGCGATGTACACCGATCCCGCGTTCATCCGGCGCGGCATTGGCAAGCGCGTGCTGGAACTGTGCGAAGGGGCGGCGCGCGATGCCGGGTTTTCGCGGGTCGAGCTGATGGGCACCCTGGCCGGAGTGCCGCTGTACAGCGCCAGCGGTTATCTTCCGGTCGAAGATGTGCTGTCCGCCCCGATCGACGGCGTACAGGTGCCGTTGCTGCGCATGGAAAAGCGGCTATAGGCGGCCCCCGCGCCGCAGCAGGATTGAACCGATGAACTCCTACCCCGCCCCCGCGCTCGCCCGTGTCGAGGAAATGGTCGCCGCTGCAGCGGCTGACCCCGCACGCGCGGTCAGTTTTCAGGGCGCTCCGGGCTGCAACGGCCACCGTGCCGCGCTGGAATGGAACGGCGACTGTCTGCCCCTGCCGTGCTTCAGTTTTGAAGATGCTCTGGAAGCGGTCAAGGATGGCCGCGCCGATCATGCGATCATTCCCATCGAAAACTCGCAGCACGGGCGCGTTGCCGATATCCATTTCCTGCTGCCGGAAAGCGGGCTGTTCATCGTTGGCGAACATTTCATGCCGATCCATCACGCACTGATGGCACTGGGCGCGGGGCCGTTCACCGCCGCCTATTCGCATCCCCAGGCGCTGGGCCAGTCACGGGTGTTCCTGCGCAGCCGCGGGATTGTTCCGATGGCCTATGCCGATACCGCCGGTGCAGCGGCCTATGTGGCCGAACTGGGCGACCGCCAGGCCGCCGCGATCGCCCCGCGCATCGCCGCTGATCTGTATGGTCTGAACGTCATCGAGGATAACGTCGAGGACGCGGCAGACAACATGACGCGCTTCGTCCTGCTGGCCCGCAAGCCGCTGGATCCCGCAGAGCTTGCCAGCGCGGACACCATGACAACCTTCGTGTTCGAAGTGAAGAACATCCCCGCCGCACTGTACAAGGCGATGGGCGGCTTTGCCACCAACGGGGTCAACATGACCAAGCTGGAAAGCTACCAAAAAGGCGCCAGCTTTGCCGCAACGACGTTCTTTGCCGATATTCTGGGGGCGCCGGGGGATCCGGCGGTTGACCGCGCGATCGAGGAACTGGCTTTCCACAGCAAGGAGCTGCGGATTCTGGGCACCTACCGGCAGGAACGCGCACGGGGTTAACTGCCTATTCGCCTTGACCATTACTTGCAGGTCAAGGCTTTGCGTGCGATCACAGCCCCCGTGTTATTGTCTGCCCCCGTCATCCAAGGTGCCGAAGCGGCAGACAGCGCGGCACGTGATTGGCAGGCGGTCCACGCCGATCCGTCGATCCAGTATGCCCCCTTGCCGCCAATGACGCTGCCGGTCCCTCCTGATCCTGCCTGGCTGCGCTGGCTGGCCAAGATTTTTGAACCGATTGCCCGGGCGCTGGGCACTTCGTGGCCGGTGCTCAAATGGTGCTTGCTTGCTTTGGCCATTGCCCTTGCGCTCTATGCCCTGTGGCGCCTGACCGAGCCGCTGCGCGAGCGGCTGGGGACCAGCATCAAGGCCGCCGAAGAACCCGGCTGGTCTCCTGATCGCGATGCCGCACTGGCCCTGCTGGAAGATGCTGACCGCCTTGCTGCCGAAGGCCGCTTTGACGAAGCGACACATCTGCTGCTGCAGCGCAGCGTCAGCCAGATCGCCAGCGCCCGGCCCGATTGGGTCAATCCCGCCAGTACAGCGCGCGAAATCGCCGCGATCCCGGCTTTGCCCGGTCTGGCGCGGCAGGCCTTTGCAGTGATAGCCGGGCGGGTTGAACGCAGCCTGTTTGCCCTGCGCGCCCTGGACGGCACCGATTGGCAGGCCGCGCGTGCCGCCTATGCTGATTTTGCCTTGCAGGAAATGCCGCGCGGGATGCCGGCATGAATGCCCAAAGCCGCACCGCCGGACCGTTTTCGCCGCGCGTAGCGCTGGCCCTGGTGGTCGCAGGGGTGGCGCTGTTCTTCCTGGTGCTGTGGCTGATCGGTTCAGGAATGAGCGAGCGCAAAGCCAACAATGGTCAGGCGCACGCCGGATCAAAGGGGCTCAGCGGCTATGCCGGCTTTGCTTCATACCTGGAAAAGCGCGGCTACCGGGTCACCACGGTCAAATCAGCGGGGGCGCTGCGCCAGCCCGGCGTGCTGGTGCTGACCCCGCCCTTTTTTGCCGATGGCAAGGAACTTGATTCGATCGTCAAGCGCCGCCGCGCGATGGGGCCAACCGTGGTCGTGGTGCCAAAATGGAACGCGATGAAGCCGCCGGTAAAACGCAATGACGCGAAAGACGGCTGGGTAATGCTGATGGGCGCCAGTCAGCCCAACTGGCCCAAGTTTTATGACGAGGTATCACTGGCGCTTGATCGTCAGCGCACCCGGGCCGTCCGCCCAACCTGGACCGGCGCGGGTCTTTCGGGGCAGATGCCCGATTCTTCGGCAGTAGCCACCGGGCGAGGCGACCGGCTGATACCGCTGGTCGAGACGAATGACGGACGCACGTTGGCCGCCTATGTTGCAGACGGCGGCGATTACGGCGCTCTGCGCGGTATGGCCTTGAGGGCGGAACCTGACGTTGACGAAGACGAAGCCCACGGCGATTACCCGGTGGTATTCATCTTCGATCCCGACCTGATCGACAATTACGGCATGGCCCGCCCCGAAAATGCCCAGCTGGGCGAACGCATCCTGGCCGCAATGCTGGACGGGGCTGAACGCAGCGTCAGCTTCGATCTGACCCAGAACGGATTTGGCCGCTCACGCAGCCTGCTGACACTGGCGTTCGAGCCGCCGTTTCTGGCTGCTACCTTGTGCCTGATGCTGGCCGCGCTGGTGCTGGGCTGGCGCGCGTTCAACCGCTTTGGTCCGGCTTTGCTGGGCAGCCGCGCCCTGGCCTTTGGCAAGCGCGCGCTGGTCTCCAACGCGGCCGGTCTGATCCGCCGCACCCGCCGCATGCATCTGATCGGCGGACCCTATGCCGATGCGGCACAGGGGCGGCTGGTTCGCGCGCTTGCCCTGCCGGCACGGCTGGGCGGAACCGAGGCGGAAAGCGCAATCGACCGGGCCCTGGCCGCGCGCGATCCTGCATCGCCAAAATTTACCGAAACTGCCGCCGCGCTGCGCACTGCCCGCCGGCCAATCGATCTGCTGCGCGCTGCGCGCACCCTGCATTCGCTGGAAAGGACCCTGACGAAATGAGCGCTTCCGAAATGACGCTGGAACAGGTGGCCAGCCTGGCCCAGGCGATCCGCGCCGAAGTGGGCAAGGCTGTGGTCGGTCAGGCCGAAGTGGTCGATGCGCTGCTGACCGCGCTGTTCGCACAGGGCCATGTCCTGCTTGAAGGGCCGCCGGGCACTGCCAAGACATTCCTGGCGCAGTGCTTTGCCACTGCCGTCGGCCTCGATTTCGGGCGCATCCAGTTCACCCCGGACCTGATGCCGGGCGATATCCTGGGTTCAAACCTGTTCAACTTCCAGACCAGCCAATTCACGCTGAGCCGCGGGCCGATCTTCTGCGAGCTGCTGCTGGCCGATGAAATCAACCGCACCCCGCCCAAGACACAGGCCGCGCTGCTGGAAGCGATGCAGGAACGCCGGGTCACGCTGGACGGAACTGCCCATGCCCTGCCCGCCAATTTCCTGGTCGTCGCAACGCAGAACCCGATCGAAAGCCAGGGGGTCTATCCCTTGCCCGAGGCGCAGCTGGACCGTTTTCTGTTCAAGGTGCAGGTCGCTTATCCCACGATTGAAGAAGAAACCCGCATCGTTACCGCCTTTGGCCAGCGCGCCGGTCCGCAGCGACCCGCAGACCTGGGGCTGACCGCAGTGACCGGCGGGGATGCAGTGGCCGCGGCGGCGCGCGCGGTAAAGGGCGTGACCCTGGCCGACAGCGTGACCGACTATGTGGTCCGGCTGATCCGCGCCACCCGTGACAGCGCCGACCTGGCATCGGGCGCCAGCCCGCGCGCGGCCGTACTGCTGGCCAATGCTGCCCGTGCCCGCGCCGCGCTGGACGGGCGCGATTTCGTGCTGCCGGACGACGTCAAGGCGCTGGCCGCATCGGTGCTGCGCCACCGCCTGCTCCTGTCCCCCGCAGCCGAGATTGAGGGCAAGCAGGTTGAAGTGCTGGTTGGCGATCTGGTCGAAGCGACCGAAGCGCCGCGCTAGACCCGATGGCAACCGCTCCGCTCCGTTTGCGCGCCCGTGTGGTGCCCACCGCCCGCGCCGCCGCGCTGGTTGTGGTGGCAGCGCCGGTGGCGGTGCTGATCGCGGCGCTGGCGCCCGAGGCGTGGGTGGTGGCGCCGCTGATCGGGGCGGCCGTGCTCGGCCTGATCCTGCTGGATGCCGCGCTGACAGGCCGGGCGATCCGGCTTGATGTCACCGCGCCCGGCGATGTCGAGGTTGGCCAAGACGAGCGCATCCTGCTGGATGCGGCGTTTGCCGGCGGGCGGCGCAGCAGCGTTTCCGCCGCACTGTCCAGCGATACGAGGCTGCTGGCGGGCGGACGGGCCGAGCGTGATCTGACCGCCACCGATGGGCAGCACTGGCAGGGCGAAGTGGCCTATGTCCCCAGCCGCCGCGGGACCGGCCTCTTGGAACATGTGTGGCTGCGCTGGGCCGGGCCGCTGGGGCTGGGCGCACGTCAAGTGGCACGCGAAGTGGGGCAGACGGTGCGGGTGCTGCCAAACCTGTCGCTGACCCGTTCGCCCACGCTGCAAACCTTCCTGAAGGATGCACAGTTCGGCTTGATTGCGCGGCGCATTCGCGGCGAAGGTACGATGTTTGAGGCGCTGGCCGAATACCAGCCGGGGATGGACCGCCGCCGGATCGACTGGAAAGCCAGCGCGCGTCACGCCCATCTCTACGCCAAGGAAATGGAGGCCGAGCGCAACAACCAGATCGTCTTCGCCTTCGATTGCGGGCAGGCGATGTGCGAACCGGTGGCCGGCATGGCGCGGATCGACCGCGCGGTATCCGCGGCCCTCGCCACGTCCTACGTCGCGCTGAAGGGCGGAGACCGGGTGGCGCTGTTCGGCTTTGCCGCCCGGCCCGAGGTATTCACCCCGTTCGTGTCCGATGCGCGGGATTTTCCGCGCTTGCAAAGCGCGGCGGCACTGCTCGATTACCATGCGCAGGAACCCAACTTTACCCTGGCGCTGGCTACGCTGGCTGGCCGGCTGCAGCGCCGCAGCCTGATCGTGGTATTTTCCGATTTCACCGATCCGACCAGCGCGCAGCTGATGATCGAATCAATCGGCCGGCTGACCCAGCGCCACCTTGTGCTGTTCGTGACCATGGCCGATGCCGAACTGGACGATCTGGCCACCCAGCCCCCTGCCGACATGCAAAGCCTGGCCATGGCCGCCACGGCCGATGCCCTGCTGCGCCAGCGCGCACTGGTCCTGTCACGCCTGCGCCAGTTGGGGGTCGACGTGATCGAGGCTGCGCACGACAGGATCGGGATGCGGCTGATCGACACTTATCTTTCGATCAAGCGCAAGGGGGCAATTGGCTGATGGCGCTGTTCGGTCTGTTTGGCGGCAAGGATGCAGCCCGCGATGCCGCGGTCGAGGCGGCCGCGCTGCGGTCCGACCGCTTCCGCCAGGAGCGCGAGGGTGACTGGACCCGGCTTGAGGCCATTGTTGCCCGGATGGAATCGGGCCGCGCCCGGCGCCTGTCCGATGAAGACGTGCTGGCCCTGCCAGTATTGTACCGAACCGTTGCATCCAGCCTGTCGGTGGCGCGCGAAACCTCGCTCGATGCGGCGACGCTTTCCTATCTTGAAGGTCTGGTGCAGCGCGCCTGGTTCCAGGTCTATGGCCCGCGCGTGACCCTGTGGGGCTGGCTGCGGCGTTTCTTTGGCGGAGAATGGAGCCGCGCGGTACGCGGGCTGTGGCCCGAAGTGCTGGCCGCGCTGGCGCTGATGGTGGCCGGAACGGTGGTTGGCTGGCTGCTCGTGGCAGGGGATCAGGACTGGTATTTCAGTTTGGTTCCGGGCCATTTCCAGGACGCCCGCGTTCCCGGTGCCACCCGCGAGGTGCTGCGCGCCACGCTGTTCGATGGCGCCAGGCAGGACGGTCTGACGGTTTTTGCCGCTTTCCTGTTCAGCAACAACGCCAGCGTCGCGATCCTGTGCTTTGCCCTGGGCTTTGCCTTTGGCGTGCCGCCGCTGCTGCTGCTGATCCAGAATACCGCCACTTTGGGGGCGATGCTGTGGCTGTTTGCCAGCCAGGGGCTGCTGTATGATTTCATCGGCTGGCTATCGATCCACGGCACGACCGAACTGCTTGCGATCCTGTTGTCCGGTGCTGCGGGGCTGCATGTCGGCCGGTCGATGGCCTTTCCGGGCAAACGGTCGTTGATCGAGGCTGCGGCAGAGGCCGGACAGCGCGCCGCGGTGGTCATGGCCGGGGTGGTGCTGATGCTGGTCTGCGCCGGTCTGCTGGAAGGGATCGGCCGCCAGACGATCGAGGTGACCTGGCAGCGCTATGCCATCGGCTATGGCATGCTGGTCTTCTGGCTGGCCTATTTCTTCGCCTTCCGCCGCGATGCGGCCGGGGGAGATGCCGCATGAGCGGCGCGGCCCTGCCCCGCCCGGTCAAGCCGCGCAGCGACCGCAACCGCGTGCTGATCACGCCCGAAGGAATCGCCCTGCCGATCGTGCTGGCCAGCCGGTCAACGCGCTTCGGCGCGCTGCTGATCGACCTGACTATCATGGCACTGGGGATCATCATCGGGTCGGTCGTGCTGCTGCTGATCGGGGTTCAGCTGTTTGGCAAGAACGGCGGCGGCGCGGGCAAGGAGGCCGGTCAGTTCGTGGCAATCGTCTGGCTGATCGCAGTCTGGCTGACCCGTTACGCCTATTTCCTGTTCTTCGAACTGGGCCCGCGCGGCGCCACCCCGGGCAAGCGGATGACCGGAATCCGCATCGCGGCACGCAGCGGCGGACGGCTGACCGCGGAAATGGTCCTGGCGCGCAACCTGCTGCGCGATATCGAAGTGTTCCTGCCACTGCAGCTGCTGATCGGCGCGCAGGGCGATGACGGCACCGACTATACCGGGCTGGTGGCGGGCGTCTGGTTCCTGCTGTTCGCGCTGTTCCCGCTGTTCAACCGCGACCGCCTGCGTGCGGGCGATCTGATTGCCGGAACCTGGGTGATCGAAGCGCCGAAACGCAAACTGGAAGCGGCGCTGTCTACCAGCGGCACCGCGCTGCGCGGCAGCAGTTCGGCCACCGGCGCGGTTTACCGGTTCAGCGATGCCGAGCTGGCCGTCTATGGCGAGTTTGAACTGCAAACGCTGGAACGGGTGCTGCGCGAAGATCGCCACGAAGCGATGGTGGCAGTGCAGGACGCGATCTGCCGCAAGCTGGGCTGGAACCCCGGGGCGGGCGATGAACGCGCCTTTCTGGAAGCCTATTACACCCAGCTGCGCGCCCGGCTGGAAAGCGGGATGCGCATGGGCAAGCGCAAGGCCGACAAGTTTACGGGGACGACCTGACGCCGCCCCCGCCAACCCGGAAGGCTACTTTTTCCAAACCCAGGCGCGCAGCAATTGCGAACCCATCTGTGTGCGGTACTTGGCCCGCCCGGCCGACGCGGCCTGCATTTCGGCATCGGTCATTTTCATCTGCGCTTGCATCAGGTCGGACCGGCGCTTGTCCTCTGCGGTGTTGGCAAACTCCTTGAACCGCGTCACCAGATAGACGTCAGGCTCGCCCGCGCGGCGGTTCTCGTTGGTCAGGATCTCATAGCTGGTGATCCAGCCCTGTGCCTTGGCGTAGTCCTGATTGCGCCGCCACAGTCCGGACAGATAGTTCATGTATTCAAGGTCGTGCCCATCTTCGATCGATATCATTCCGATCGACACATAGTCGCCCGGCTCAACCGGATAATCGTCCGCCAGTACCGGTGTTGCATAGGCAAGCGAGATCGACGCGGCCAGAATGGCCGCCTTGCGCAGAGTCAGCATTGGTTTACCTCCTGTTGCATGGCCCGCCGGTTGATCCGGGCGGAGCCTGCGCCTTGCGCTGGAGACGAGCGACCCGGAAAAAAGCGATTCCGGCAGCAAGGATGGCGGGAAGCTAACCGCCTTGCCGCCAGAGTCAACAGTGCCGCACCGCGACTTGCCAGCGAGGCATGCAGGCGGCAAAGCGATGCGATGGCGCAGACGTACACGATTGTTGAGGATGACCTGAGCGGCGCGCAGATTGCATCCTTGCTGCGTCTCCATCTGGAAGAAATGCACGCATGGTCCCCGCCCGAAAGCGTCCACGCCATGCCGATCGAGCGACTGCGGCAAAGTGACGTGACCTTCTATTCGGCGTGGAACCATCAGCAGCTGGCAGCCTGCGGGGCAATCAAGCATCTGGCCGAGCGCCACGGCGAACTGAAATCGATGCGCGCCCATCCCGACTATCGCGGCAAGGGAGCCGGGCGCTCGATCCTTGATCACCTGCTGGCCGTGGCGCAGGCGCGCGGTTATGACCGGGTCAGCCTGGAAACCGGCAGACCCGACGCTTTCCTTCCCGCCCGCCAGCTTTACGAAAGGTACGGCTTTGCCGAATGTCCGCCGTTTGGCGGCTATGTCCAGGACCCCTTTTCCATCTGCATGACGAGGCTGCTGTGACCAGTGTAATCCTGCGCGCGATGACCCAGGCGGATATTCCCGCCCTGTCGCAACTGGCCAGCGACGCCTTTATTGCCAAGTTCGGCCACCTTTACAGCGCGGCGAACCTGGCCATGTTCCTGGACGATGTGCTGTCGCCGGCGGCGATTGCCGGGGATTATGCCGATCCGCAGCAGATTTACTGCCTGGCCGAGGCGGACGGCGCGCTGATGGGATTTGCCAAGATCGGCCTGAAACCCTGCCGCGCAGACCATGCCCGAGGCGCAAAAGCGATGGAGCTGAAACAGCTGTACACCGCCGCCGGAGCGACCGGACAAGGCATCGGCGGCCAGTTGATGGACTGGGCAATGGCGCAGTTTGCGGCGCGCGGAGCGGACGAGGTGCAACTGTCGGTCTATGCCGAAAACTTCGGCGGGCACCGTTTCTATGAACGCTACGGCTTTGCCAAGGTAGCCGACATTACCTTCCAGGTCGGCGATCACATCGATCCCGAGTTCCTGTTTGCACGGATGCTTCGCTAGGCTCTGGAGAGGCTTTCCCCGCCCGCCGCTCTGCTCTATGGGCTGGCGCATGGCATCAATACGGCCCTGGCGGGACATCGCGCGGCGCACTTCGCGCCAGATCATGGTGGGCAAGGTGCCTGTGGGCGGCGGTGCGCCGATCACGGTACAGACCATGACCAATACGCTGACCAGCGATGCCGCGGCAACCATCGATCAAATCAGGCGCTGCGAAGATGCCGGGGCGGATATCATCCGCGTATCCTGCCCCGATGTGGAAAGCACCGCCGCGCTGGGCGCGATTGTCCGGGCGGCAACCGTGCCGATCGTCGCCGACATCCATTTCCACTACAAGCGCGCACTGGAAGCGGCCGATGCGGGCGCCGCGTGCCTGCGGATCAATCCGGGCAATATCGGCAGCAGCGAGCGCGTGGCAGAAGTGGTCCGCGCGGCCAAGGCCAACGGCTGCGCGATTCGCATCGGGGTCAACGCCGGCAGCCTGGAAAAGGATCTCCTTGAAAAATACGGCGAACCCTGCCCCGAAGCGCTGGTTGAAAGCGCGCTTGATCATATCAAGCTGCTGCAGGACCACGATTTCCACGAATACAAGGTCGCGGTGAAGGCCAGCGACGTGTTCCTGGCGGTTGCTGCCTACATGCAACTGGCCGAAACAGTCGATTGCCCGCTGCACCTTGGGATTACCGAGGCGGGGGGGCTGATCGGCGGGACAGTCAAATCCGCGATCGGCATGGGCAATCTGCTGTGGGCCGGGATCGGCGACACCATCCGCGTCTCGCTCTCGGCCGAACCCGAGGAGGAAGTGCGGGTTGGCTATGAAATCCTGAAAAGCCTGGGCCTGCGCACCCGCGGTGTGCGGGTCGTGTCCTGCCCCAGCTGCGCACGGCAGGGCTTTGACGTGATCCGCACCGTCCAAAAGCTGGAGGATGCGCTTAGCCACATCAAGACCCCGATGAGCCTGTCGGTACTGGGCTGCGTGGTAAACGGTCCGGGCGAAGCGCGCGAAACCGATATCGGCATCACCGGCGGCGGCCAGGGCAAGCACATGGTGTACCTGTCAGGCGTGACCGATCACCATGTGGCGGACGCCGACATGATTGGCCACATCGTCAAGCTGGTCGAAGCCAAAGCTGCCGAAATAGACGCCGGCCGCGCAGTCAGCATGGATGTGACCCACGGCAAGGCGGCATAAAATCCGGGCGTTGGCAAAGCGGTAACCTGATCCGCGTTATGCTGGCGCCATGGTCAACCGCTTCGTCGTCCTTGCGCTCAGCGCCATTGTCTCCACAGTGATATTCGCCCCGCGCTTGCCTACGAAAAGCGCGACTTTTTCCAGCACGTCGCAACCGGACGATCCGGTTGCGCCCCGGCACCACGCGCGCGAATCGCAAGGCGGCAGCAATGCAATGGTGCTGGAACGCGATGGCAGCGGGCAATTCCGCCTGACCGCGACGATCGACAACGAAGACGTCAGTTTTCTGGTCGATACCGGCGCCGATCTGGTCGCGCTGACCGAAGACACCGCCAACCGCCTGGGGCTGTTACCGCCCGAGGACGAGTTCCAGCCGGTGATGAAGACCGCGTCCGGAACGGGTTACGGCGCTCCGATCATGCTTGAGACGGTTGAGGTCGGCGGCGAACGGTTCCGCAATGTCGAAGCCGTGGTGATGAAGGGCCTGCAGACCGACCTGCTGGGGCAATCGGTGCTGCGCCGCATGGGCGGGGTTGAATTGCAGGGCGATTCGATGGTTATCCGCCCTAGCTAGGGCCTGCCGCATCGGCTAGGCGGCGGCGCATGGGAAACCTGCACCGCGCCGCACTGCCTGTATCACATCTGGCCCTGGCGCTTGCAGTCACCGCGGTGTGGGGCACCAACTTTGTCGTGATCAAACAGGCGCTGGCGCACTTGCCGCCGCTGACCCTGGCGCTGCTGCGTTTTGCCCTGGCTTTCGTGCCGCTGGCCCTGTTCCTGCCGCGACCCAAGGTTCCCTGGGGCAATCTGGCGGCCTATGGGGTTCTGATCGGGGCCGGGCAGTTCGGGCTCCTGTTCACGGCGATGCGCGCTGACATCACTCCGGGTCTCGCCAGCCTGGTGGTGCAGGCTCAGGCGTTCTTCACCATCGCCATGGCCGCGCGCCTGACTGGTGAGCGCATTGCCGGATACCAGATCGCCGCGCTGCTGCTTGCCACGACCGGGATTGCCACCATCGCCTTGCACACCGATGGCAGCGCGACTCCGCTGGGGCTTGCGCTGGTGCTGCTGGCCGCAGCAAGCTGGTCGGGCGGCAACATGGTGTCGCGCGCTGCCGGGCAGGTCAACATGCTGGGCTATGTGGTCTGGTCCAGCCTGTTCGCCATTCCGCCGCTGCTGATCATGGCCCTGGCCCTGGAAGGCTGGCCCGCGATGCGTGCCGGGATTGCTGCGGCAGATCGCTGGACCTGGGCAGCCGTGCTGTGGCAGGCGTTGGGCAACACCCTGTTCGGTTATGGCGCGTGGGGCTGGCTCCTGGCCCGCCATCCCGCCGCCACCATAGCGCCGCTGGCACTGCTTGTGCCGGTGTTTGGCCTGGGTTCAGCGGCGCTGATCCTGGGTGAAGCGCTCCAGTGGTGGAAACTGCTGGCCTTTGCGCTGGTCATGGCTGGACTAGTGCTGGGTATCGCATGGCCCCGTTTTCGAAAGACTGTTTGATGACCTTGTCGATTCGCCCCGCCGCCGCCGCCGATCTGCCCTTGATCGCCGGTCTGATCCGCGCCCTCGCCGCTTATGAAAAGCTGGCCCACGAGGTCCGTTTCGACGAGGCCGTGCTGGGCGAAAAGCTGTTTGGCGCCCGCCCCTATGCCGAAGTCATCATCGGCGAACTGGACGGAGCGGCGCAGGGCTTCGCATTGTTTTTCCATAACTTTTCGACGTTTGAAGGAAAGCCCGGGATCTATCTGGAAGACCTGTTCGTCCAGCCCCAGGCGCGCGGATCGGGACTGGGCAAGGCAATGCTCGCGCATCTCGCCGCGCTGGCCGTGGAACGGGACTGTGCCCGGCTCGAATGGTCGGTGCTTGACTGGAACGAGCCGGCGATCGGCTTTTACAAGAACCTTGGTGCCCGGCTGATGGATGATTGGACCGTCATGCGAGTCGATGGTGCCGCATTGCATCAATTGGGCGCTGGCTGACGCTTTTCCGCCGATTTTCGCTTTGCGATTCGTTCAGGATCGTTTTATTTGATCTATGGTATAAGGGGCAACATGGACCGTCGATCGATCTTGCGAGGTGGCCTGGCCACGGGAGCGCTGCTGGCGCTGCCCGGCCGCGCGCTCGCGCAATCGGTTACAGACCAGTTTGACCAGGTGTTCGGCGCCGTGCCGATGGCCAAGCCGCCGGCCGAACCGGTCCTGCCGGCCCTGCCGGTCGTCGCCCAGCCCAATCCGCTGTACGACGCCAAGCTGCGCGAGATTGCCAAGCGCGAGCTGGAACGCGCAGGCCGCACCGTGTGGCGCCAGGATCTGGTCGGCATCGCCGATTTCGCCCGGCCCTCCACTCTCCCGCGGCTGCATTTCGTGAACCTTGAAAAAGGCGAGATCCGCTCGTTTCTGGTCAGCCACGGACGCGGCTCGGACCCGGGGCATTCAGGCTTTCTCCAGTCGTTTTCCAACGGCGTAGGGTCTGAGGCTACCTCGCGCGGGGCATACCTGACCTGCGAATGGTACAAGGGCAAATACGGCACCTCGATCCGTCTCGAAGGGCTGGACGGCGATAATTCAAACGCGCTGGACCGCGCGATCGTGATGCACCCTGCGGTTTATGCCGCCGACGACATGATCAGCAAGTTCGGCAAGCTTGGGCGCAGCGAAGGCTGCTTTGCCATGGGCCCCGAGCACTTTAACGAGGCGCTGTGGCACCTGTCCGGCGGACGCTTGCTTTACGCTGACCGGATCATGGTTTGATTTTCTGAACGGTACGGCAATCGCCGGCGCGGACAGGTTTGCATCATCGGCGCGCTTCCTTACCGGATCAAATCGGATTATCCAGCTTGATCACCTTTTCGCTGGTAATGCGCTGACCGTTCCACGCCTCGCGCGGTTTGGCGAAGCTGGCAAGGACCGGCACATCGCGGCCATAGATGTCGGCAAACTTGCCCATCTTGCCGTCGATCCCGGTCGCCATGGTGAAATATGTCAGGTAAACCGGGAAGGTCTTGGTCATCGGGACCTTGGTGTATTTGCCTGACAGGTTGTACTGTACCGCCTGTTCCGGCGTCACGCCGGCACCCAGGATCGCCATGGTCATGCCCAGTTCCACGGCGCGTTCCGTGCGCACGCAGCCGTGGCTGTAGGCGCGAACCGGTGTGTTGAACAGCGACTTGGACGGGGTATCGTGCAGATAGATCGCATGCGGATTGGGCATGTCGATCTTCATCCGGCCCAGCGAGTTGCCGTCACCCGGCTGCTGGACCACCAGAAAAGTGCCGTCCTTGTTCTTGGTCACCTTGTAGCCCTGGCGGGCCGCCGATGATGGGCTGGCCCACAGCCGTGCGCCCAGACCTTCCCCCACCACGATCGACTGCGGCACTGTCCAGGTCGGGTTGAAAACCACATTCTCAACCGTCTCTGCCAGGTTGGGCGTCGCGGTCTTGCCGGGCTTGCCGACAACGGTCCGGTATGACCGGATGATGGTGTTATCGACCGTCAGGCGCAGCTGAAATTCGGGCAGGTTGGTCAAAAGGTAATACTTGCCCATCTCGCGCGGCAGCCAGCGCCAGCGGTCAAGGTTGGCCTGGATCAGGCTGCGCGCCGCCTTGTTAGCCTTTGGCGTTGTTGCGTAAAGCTCTTTCAGCGCGGCGTAATCGGGATGGGTCGGAGCCAGACCCATGATCGTGCCTTCGATGTCATGGCTGGCCAGCGCTGCGGTCATCAGTTTGGTCACGGTATGGGTATCGACATCCTTGTCGACCAGGAACCATTGCAGGCGCGACTGCATCCGGGTGCGCCCGTCGCGCATATCTTCAGCCAGCCAGGCGAACGAGCGGCTGGCCTGCTCGTCCAGTCCGGCACCCGGGCCGGCAAGGATCGCTGCCCGCAGTTTTTCCGGCTGATAGTCGGCAGGGATCAAACCTTCGCCAGCAATATTTTCTATTACCGCCACCAGCGCCGCGGCATCGGCCGTGGTCCATGCCATCACCGGCTCGTCGATTTGCAGCGGCGCTGTTTCGGACGGCACGGGCGGCGGCGTTACCGGCGGCGCGGGGGACGGGCTGGACGTTGGTTGCGGAACAATGCTGGGCGAGGGCGCTGGTGCCTGCTGCGCTGCGGGAGCGGGCGGCAGGATACTGGTCGGCTGACTTGCGGCCTGGGCCATGGCGATGCCGGGCAGGCTCAGTGCAGCCATAGCCGCGCCCCGACCAAAACCCGATTTGACCCGATGCACCATTGTAAATTGACTCCGCCTGAAAACTGGGCGCGCAGCCGCGCCGCGCGTCCGCCCCTTATGCCCGTAACGGCCTTCTTCTTCAAGTATTGCGGCTTGCCACAAGCTGAATTGCGCGCACGTTTGCGGCGCTTTGCGCGTAAGGGGGAAATGCTTTGACCCCCGACAACAGGTGGGAGCATAGACCCGCCACATGCGTTTAGCGGGCGATACGGCAAGGAACAGCGGCAATGCAGATCGGGTTTATCGGGCTGGGCAAAATGGGCGGCAACATGGTCCGGCGGCTCAGCCGGGACGGCCACCAATGCCATATCTATTCAATCGACGCTGCCGAGCGCGCGTCCCTGGCAAGTGAAACTGGCGCGGTTGCCGCAGACAGTCTGGCTGCGCTGGTTGGCGCGATGAGTGCGCCCCGCACGGTCTGGCTGATGGTTCCTGCCGGCAAGATCACCCAAGGCGTTGTCGATGAGCTGGCAGGGCTGCTCCAATCCGGCGATACGATCATCGACGGCGGCAATTCCAACTACCGCGACAGCGTGACCCGTGCCGCAAAGCTGGCGCAGCAGGGCTTGCATTTCCTGGATTGCGGGACATCGGGCGGGCTGTTCGGGCTGGAGCGCGGATATTCGCTGATGATCGGCGGATCGGACCAAGGGGTAGAGCGCGCCCGTCCGGTGTTCGAAACGCTGGCCCCCGGGGTTGACGCGGCACCGCGAACGGCCGTCAAGGCCGGTGGCCCGCTGCAACCTGGCGAAGCTGGCTGGCTGCATTGCGGCAAGGCCGGGGCGGGCCATTATGTAAAGATGGTCCACAACGGAATCGAATACGGCATCATGCAGGCTTTTGCCGAGGGTTTCGCCCTGTTCGCCAGCGCCGCCGATCCGGTCGTTCCCGAAGATCGGTCCTATCCCTTCGATCTGCCCGCGATTGCCGAGGTGTGGCGGCGCGGCAGCGTGGTATCGTCCTGGCTGCTTGATCTGGGGGCTGACGCGTTGGCCGGCGGCAAGGGCCTGGCAGATTACAGCCCGCGCGTGGCCGATTCGGGCGAAGGGCGCTGGACGCTCAATGCCGCGATCGAACAGGGCGTGGCGACCCCGGTGATCGCTGACGCCTTGTTTGCCCGCTTTACCAGCCACGACGATGCCGGCACCGCCAACCGCTTTCTTTCGGCCCTGCGCAGCAAGTTCGGCGGGCACGACGGCGTGCCAATGAAGCAAGGTTGATGGTTTATTACCGTTCCGCTCTTGCCCTCGCTGCCGTGTTTTTGGTCGCCGGGGCTGCTTCGGCCCAGGTTCCGGCTGTACCCGGCCCGCCGCCGGGCATGCGTGACGATGGAATGGACCGTCTGACGGTAGGATTCGGGCTGGGCATTGCGCCCGACTACGAAGGGTCAGACGATTACAAGCTGCAACCTGGCGGGATTTTTCAGGGGCGCGTTGCCGGGATCGATTTTCAGATGCGCGGTCTCAATCTTTACACCGATGTCATTCGCGATGCTCCTGGTAGCCGCACCCGTCTGGTCTTCGGCCCGGTAGTGCAGATCCGGCCAGAACGCAGCGGATCGGTTCGCGATCCGCGCGTAGCGGCGCTTGGCACCCGCAAGACTGCGGTGGAATTGGGTGCAACTGCCGGCATCGGATTTCGCGGTGCAGTTATCCCGCCAGCCAGCCTTAACCTTGATGTAACGGTACTGCACGATGTGGCTGGGGCGCATCGCAGCCTGGTAGTGACCCCGTCGCTTTCGCTTAGTTCACCCGTTTCACGGCGCAGCTTTGCGCGGATCGGTCTGTCGGCGGATCATGTCGGCAGGGGCTATGCCGCAAGCTACTTCGCGGTTGCACCCGGCACGATTTTACCTGCGTACGATCCAGCTGGCGGCGGTTGGAAAAGCGCCGGAGTATCGCTGCTTTATACCCATGATCTGGGCGGGGACGCGCGCAAGGGTCTGGGCGGTTTTGTGCTGATCAACGGCAAACGGATGCTGGGGCGCTTTGCCGATAGCCCGATCGTGCGCGATGCCGGGAATGCCAGCCAGGTCTTTGCGGTAACCGGATTGTCTTACGCGTTCTAGGAAGGACCGCGCCACCACGGCGTTTCGGGCATGTCGGTTGAGACTGCCAGCGAGAAGTCTGGAGTGCGTTTTTCGAGGAACGCGGCCACACCCTCGCGCACGTCCGCCTGCTGGCCCAGCGCGATGTTAAGCGGGGCGTCAACAGCCAGCGCGCCGCGCGGGCTTTCCTGGGCCGAGAAATGCCACAGCATCCGCCGGGTCAGCGCCAGCGCCACGGGCGAACACTGCTGCGCAATTTCAAGCGCCAGTTCACGGGCACGGTTTTCCACCTGATCGGCGGGGACCGTCTCGCTGATCAGCCCGGCGGCTAGCGCCTCTGCCGCGGGGACCAGCGCGCCGGTCAGGCACCACTTTAGCGCGGTCGAAAGCCCGACCAGCCGGGGCAGGAACCATGCCGATCCGGCTTCGGGGACCAATCCGCGGCGCGTGAAGACGCAGCCGAAGCGGGCGTGGTCGGCGGCGATGCGGATGTCACAAGGCAGGGTCAGGGTCAGGCCAACCCCCGCTGCAGAACCGTTGAAGGCTACGATCGACGGCTTGCGGCAGTCCATCATCGCGGCGATGAAATTGCTGCGCCGCCCGCCTCCTCCTGCGCCGCCAAAGTTCTTCGCGCCATCGCCGCCGGCCGTGTCGAAGGCGCCTGCCCCGGCCGACACATCGGCTCCGGCGCAAAACACCTTGCCCCGCGCGGTCAGCACCACGACACGAACTGCGTCATCTGTGTCGGCGTGATCGAAAGCGGCGGCAAGATCAGCCCCCATGGTCGCGGTATAGGCATTCATCGCATCGGGACGGTCGATCCGGATCCACAGGACCGGTCCGTCGCGTTCCAGAACGACTTGGGTCGTTGCGGGCAGCGCGGTCAAGCCGCGGCCTCAATCTGCACCGGCATCGCGGTAAAGCCGTGCAGGAACGGGCTGGCAAGCCGGGTCGGCTTAGCCTGCGGGACGATCCGGATGCGCCGCGCGGCAATTTCGGCGATCAGAGTGGTCAGCTGATTTTCCGCCAGCCGTGCACCGACGCAGCGGTGGATGCCGTGACCAAAGCCCAGATGCCGCCGCGCATTTTCGCGGCCCACGTCAAAGCGTTCGGCATCGGGGAACACGGCCTCGTCGCGGTTGGCGCTGATGTACCACATGACCACCTTGTCGCCTTCGCGGATGGTCTGTCCGGCCAGCTCGGTATCGGCCAGCGCGGTGCGCCGCATGTGGGTGACGGGCGATTGCCAGCGGATGATTTCCTGCGCCGCATTGGCCGCAAGCGCGGGGTCGGCCCGCAGCCGTTCGAGCTGGTCGGGATAACGGTCAAACGCTTCGACCAGCGCAGTCATCGAATTGCGCGTCGTATCGTTGCCGCCCACGATCAGCAGCGCGATGTTGGCGATACGCTCCATCGGCTCCATGTGTCCCATCGCTTCGGAATGGACCATCCGGCTGAGCAGGTCGTCGCTGGGCTCCTTGGTCCGGCGGTCTTCCAGTTCGCGGTCAAAGCGGGCCAGCATCTCGCCCATTTCGACCAGGAACTGAGAGCGGTATTCATCGGTCAGGTTTTCCGCCGAAACGCCGCTGGCCCAGTCCGACCAGCGCTTGATATCGCGCCATTCCTCAAACGGCATGTCGAACAGCCCGCACAGCATGCCCAGCGTCTGGGGGATCGACACCCGTTCGACCCAGTCGAACGTTTCACCGACCGGCAGGCCATCAAGCAGCTGGTTCGTGCGCGCCTTTACCAGCACGTCCAGCTTCTGCATCTGGCTGGGCGAAAAGGCGGGAGAGATCACCCGGCGCTGGGCGGTGTGGATCGGCGGATCCTGCGCGATGAAATTGGGAAAGGCGGTGCCGTTGACTGCATCGGCAATGGTGATGTTACCCAGATCCCAGCGCGACGAAAATACGTCATGGCGCAGCTCCACTTCCTGGATCAGGTCATGGGTGACAACCGACCAGTACGGGCCGAACGGACTTTCCGGGCGGTATGACAGCGGCATTTCGGCGCGCAGCCGGGCAAACGGTTCGCGCCACGTATTTTCGACAAACAGCGCGTCCGCACTGACATCGACCGGAGTTATCGGGCGTGCGGCAAGGCTGGCCATGGTTCAGGCATCCTGTGTCATCCGCGCCTTCAACGGCGCACGGTTTCCGGAAAGTGCGGCGCGTTTGGCGCCCTTGTCCAGTTCCTTTTTAAGTGCGCGGACGTAATGATCGAAGTCGAGCTGGATGGTATGGCGCCGCGCCGCATAATATTGCCCGGTGTAATATTTTTCGTCGGCCTTGATCACACGGTCCATTTCGGCGGGCTCGGGCGGCTGATAGGTACCGGCCAGATAGGCGCCGACCAGCTTTGATTGCTGTTCGGCAAAATTGACCAGTGTCGGCAGCGGCTGGGCCAGGCCCATATAGAACAGGTCGGGTACCCCGGGCTTCATGATCCGCTTGAACAGCGGCGGCGGGCGGTTTTCGGCATCGGCCTTGAAGCTGGGTTCATCGAAGAAGGGAAAGGCTATGTCATAGCCGGTGGCCCAGACAATCACGTCGATCTGTTCGCGCGATCCGTCAGTGAAAACCACGCCGTCCCCGTCCAGTCGCTCGATACCCGGCTTCATCGTGATGTCGCCCGATCCCGCCCGCACCAGGAACTCACCCGATACCGTGCCATGGCTTTGAAACGGGCTGATTTCCGGTTCCGGCAGGCCGTAGTCGCTCATCTTGCCGACCAGGCTTTTGATCATCCGCGCGCCCAGCCAGTTGCGCACGCTTTTGGGCATCCAGGCCGGAGCCGGGTTCTTGTCGAGCGGCTGACCTTTGAAATACTTCGGAAAAATCCACACCCCGCGCCGGGCAGAAACGAACAGCTTGCCGGCCATCGGGCGCTGCGACAGCTCGCTTGCAACGTCCATCGCGCTGTTGCCCATGCCCACCACCAGCACGCGCTTGCCGATGCAATCGACCGGCGCAAATGGCGTGCGGTAGTTGTGGCTGTGAATCTGCGCGCCGGTGAAGTGACCCGGATAGTCGGGGATCCGCGCTGCCCAATGGTGGCCGTTGGCCACGGCCAATGCGTCATAGTCCTTAACCTCGCCGCTGGGCAGCGTTATGGTCCAGCCGCCGCCTGCCTTGCGCTGCGCCTTTTCGACCCGGGTGTTGAAGCGGATATGTTCGCGCAGGCCGAAATGATCGACGTAATCGTGAAAGTACTGCAGCAGCAGCGAATGGTGCGGATAGTCGGGCCAGTCGGCCGGCACGGGATAGTCTTCAAACGCCAGGCGCCATTTCGACGTGTCGATGTGCAGGCTCTGGTAACAGGCCGAGGTGCCGTTGGGGTTGTTGTAGTACCAGTTCCCGCCGATGTTGTCGGACGCCTCGAACACGTCAAACGGGATACCGTGATCCTGCAGACGCTTGGCCGTGGTAAAACCGCTGCACCCCGCGCCGATAATGCAGACCTTGGGCAGTGCCATGTTCGCGCCAACTCCCTTTTTGCCGCTGCGGCAGGAGTATGTTTAAGCGCGCGGTTAATGTCCAGCGCTATCCCGCCGCGCCCGCTGCGCCGGCTGCCGCGACCATCGCCTGCAAGGCCGCGACATGCCCGGTAAAGGCAGCGCGGCCCGGCTTGGTCAGGCTGGCCCAGGTGCGCTGCCGCCCGGCAAGCGCGGACTTGCTTAGCGTCACATAGCCTGCCTCTACCAGCGCCGAGAGATGCTTGGACAGCACCGAATCGCTGACCCCGGTAATCTCTCGCAGCCGCGAAAATTCCCCGCTGTCGACCTGCGCCAGCACGGCTGCGATCTGCAGCCGCGCGGTCGCGGCGAAGGCGGGGTCGAGCTGACCGGCGGTCATCTTGCTGCCTCGACCAGAACCTTGCGTTTCATCCGACCTGCAAGGATGCTTAGTACCGCGCCGGCAATCCCCGCCGCCACCGCATTGGCAGTCAGCAGCCAATCCGGACCACCAGTCTGCTGGACCTGCGCCTGAAAGATAGCCAGCGGAACAAAGAACAAAAGCGCCAGACCCAGGAACACCCGGCCCTGGCGAAACTTGAAAGTATCGAGCGCAATGCCGCTGCGGCGCTTGTCATAAACCAGCTTCCACACCGCAGCGAATGTCACCGACAGCGCGGCCAGCGTGCCAATCATGCCGCCGAACCCGATCCCGGCAACAATCAGGGCCATCAGCCCTGCGCCAAACAGGTGCATCCACCACGGATCGCGCCGCCCGGTGCCAAGCTCGCTACGGCTGGCGGCGATTGCATCGAGTGCCTGCCGGGCATTTTCGAGTTCCATATTCGCGCTCCTTCACTTTCCAATATGGAAAGCGATAGGCGTCACTTTCCTTATTGGCAAGAGATAACTTTCCATTTTGGCAAGTTAATTTGTGCGGCCGATTTCGTGCAGCAGCGATGATGAATAGGGCGCGATCAGTCTGGCGGCCTGCTGCCAATCGGCGTTGAGCCAGCTGCGCCACACCGCCGGGTCGGGCGGCAGAATCGCTGGCATCGCATCGCGGCCCAGGTCGCGCCATGCCGCATTGGCCTCGCAGGTCAGCAGCGCAAAGCTTGGCACTTCGCTGTCCTTCCACACCCCGGCGAGCGCAAACAGCGGCTGATCGGTGCAGCCCAGCCAATGCTGGCGGCGCTTGTTCGTGGCCGGATCGACCCGGCCCCATTCCATCATGCTGGTGGCGGGGACCAAGCAGCGGAACTCGCTGTTGCGCAGATTGCCGATCCAGAACGGGCTGTCGGGATTGCGCACGGTCAGCACCGCGCGCGCGGCTGCGCCAGCCGATGGCGGCGGCGGCACGCCCCACCGCCGCGGGATCAGACGGCGCGGTTGGCGGGAGCCACGCGGCCCGGCAATCGCCTCGCGGCCCGCGGTGATTACCGGGGCAAATCCGCCCGGTGCCACGTGCCCGCGCTGCCACGGATCGTCGCCCGCTGCCGCACCGAAGTGCGGAGCAAACACCGCAACGGGGGCATCAAGACGGTAGAGCACGGTCATCCGGCCTAGATGGACAAATGGTAAGCGGCTGACCAGCCGGTTCGATGCGCCGCAAACCGCCTTCCGTTCATCGTGCAGGTATTGACGCAACCAAGACGAATTAGTATTTAATTTGTATCGAGTCGCGCGTTATATTTAATAACTAACGAAGCTAACTCAATAGCCTCAAATATCTGACCGCATTCTCTAGGTGACTTAGCGTCACTTCAGAAAGCGATTATTTGTGCGATAATTTGGCCGCGCGGCATTTCCCTGCGCGCATTCCATGCGCTCGTGCCTTTGCAGGTGCGGTGCGATCCCCTGTGCCTTGCCAGCCAAGGCCTGCAAAGATTGGAGAAGCCTGAAACGTAATTTCCGTCGGGTCGAAAAAGATAAAACTCCATTTCAAGTGTTTATCAAAAAAGGATGCCGACATGATCAGGAAATTAATAGTAGAGCTGACTTACAGTTCAAATAT
>NZ_JAHEBV010000023.1 GCF_024642085.1 Novosphingobium sp.
GCCCTGCGTGGTCTTGCCGTTCGCCAGGTTGGTGAGTGTTGAGCCGTTCTCAACCGAAATCCGGCCAGACACTGTGCCATCATTGGTGAGATTGCCCCCGTTCAGCGAAACGTCTCCGGCAAGCGTGCCGAGGTTGCTCAGATTGCCTGTGAATACGGTGGTCGCGCCGTTGATTGTGCCGGCGTTGCTCACGGAACCACCACTGAACGCCGCATTACCGGTGATTGTCCCGGTGTTGGTGAAGCTGCCCGCCGTGTAATCGACCTGGTCCACGGTGCCCGAATTGACAAAGGTGCCGCCATTAAGGCGGAGCTCGCCTTCATGCTGGCCTGCGATATTAAGCGAACCGGTCCCCGA
Source organism: Novosphingobium sp. (assembly GCF_024642085.1). Classification (GTDB taxonomy): domain Bacteria; phylum Pseudomonadota; class Alphaproteobacteria; order Sphingomonadales; family Sphingomonadaceae; genus Novosphingobium. Next base: position 358 of record NZ_JAHEBV010000023.1, read on the forward strand.
AAGAGTTACCATCGAATAGAGGTCGCCGCCGGCCAAAACGTTTAGCGTTCCTCCTGAGAATGTAACCGGAGCGTAAAATCCGATCCCGCCAGAAGCGATGGTTAAGGTGCCGCCGGTGATCGTCACCGAATTGAAGACCTGAAGCTGTTCGTTGAGCGTCAGCGATCCGGCCGACAAATCCAGCGAACCCAGTCCCGCTGACGTTGTCAGGACCGGTTGATTGGGGGTCGCTCCATCATTGATCGTCGCCGTGTTTGCGGCGCCAGGAGTGCCAGCAGACCAGTTGGATCCATTCTGCCAGTTGGTGTCGGTCGTCCCGTTCCAGACGCTCTGCGCCGAGGCGCTTTGCGGGACAACCACCATCGCCATGCCAGCCGCCGCTAGCTTCGAACCGTTCAGGAGAAATCTGATCATGAGAGCGCGGCGATTGCCTGTTCCGATGGTATTCAATTGCTTCCCTTTGCAAAACTGCAGTCAAATTTGACGCCGCCCGATTGTGTGTTGCTCAGTAATTCTCAACTATTGGAGGCAGCTTTTGTTCTCGCATACCTTAAGCTAATGTCACTTTCCAGTCTTAACCCACTAATAACGCGCCCCTTATTGACGTTATGGCGTGGACGCCCCCATTCACCAGTGTAGTTGTGTCATGATGCGGACGTTTTAGAGCGGTTTTCTATCAGTTTGGAATAACCGCACGATGTGAAGCAGTTGGCGCGTGCCCAAGGCCGCAAGATGTCGACGAGCCTGACAATGAGGCCCCAAAGGCCGTTTACGGTCAGTTCGCCGATCTTTCCGAGCATGGCCTCGAGCTTGAAGAAGGCCTTATCGACCGGATCGAGTTGGGGCTGTAGGACGGCACGAAGCGCAAGGGTTCGCCTGCCGCTTCGGCCCATTCCCGTACCGAGGCGCTCTTGCGGCTCGACAGGATGCAATTGATAACGACGTGTCCGGCACCGCAGTCGGGCACTCGTTGGTGACGTCATCGACAACGTTGAGCATCCGGAACCGGCGACCTTGTGCCAACTGGTGATCCGCGAAGTTGAGGCTCCAACGCTGCTTGGGCAGCGCCAGCACCGGTGATTGTATCCGTGCGCCGTCCGCGCGTTTGCGGTCCTTGCGCCGCAGTACCGCCAGACCTTCCTCACGATACAGCCGCCGGGTCTTCTTGCGGTTGATCTCCACCCCGTCACGTTTCCTAAGGACATGCAGCCGGCGGTAGCTGAACCTCCCCCGCCCACTGACATCAAGCTGGGCCTGAAGATACGCAACCGCTTTCCGCTTGGTGGCAGGCGGTACCCTTTTTTGAAAGCAGGTCGTTCAGGCCTGCATTGTCCAACGTCGCGTCCGCCAGTAGTGGCTTGATGCGTCCGTTCTCATCCTCCAGCGCCCGCAATCGCTTCGCCTCGGGCACTTCCAGCCCGCCGTACTTGGCCTTCCAATAGTAAAGCGTCGATTCCGAAACCCCATGCTTGCGCGCCAGATCAGCCATCTTTGCGTCAGCCTCCGCCTCCCGCAGCGCCCCGGATCATCTTCTTGTCTGTAAACCGTATTCGCTCCATCGATCCGTCCTTCCATGGGCCGGGCTTCTATCGAACTTGGAGGTAAATCAGGCGGTCACGTCACGATTGGCTAAGATCATTTCACGCAACTATAATTTGCTCAATTGGCAAGGCTTGCATCGCATTCCTGTAGCCGCTGCTTAACAGGCTGCCAACTGATCTCAACCTTGCCGTTGCAGGGCAATTTTGCAGCGGTTAAGAAGATCCTATTGGTTGGCGGCATTGGCAGGAGCGTCGAATGAAACGATTAGTTGATCTACTGGCGGTATTGCCAATCCTTGCGATGCTGCCGTCGTGCCAGCATTCGGCGCCTGCACGCCCAGCCAATGTTCCATTTGCCGGACTGGACGGGACCAACTGGCGCCTAGTCGAATTCCAGTCGATGGATGATTCACAGGGCACCAAAAGGCCAGACGATCCGAACAAATACACCATCGCCTTTCATAACGATGGAAGCCTTTCAGCGAGGCTGGACTGCAATCGCGGGGTGGGGCCGTGGCGCAACGATATCGCCAACGCCGCCGGGGGTTCGTTGTCAATCGGGCCGTTAGGCGTGACCAAGGCGTTTTGCCCCGGCCCATCGATGGGCGAGTTTCTCGAACGGCAATTCGGCGATGTGCGTTCGTTCACCATCCGCGATGGGCGTTTGAACATGGCCCTGATGGCCGATGGGGGAATCATCGTCTGGGAACCCGAGCCTTATCCATCTGGGTCGAAAAATCCTTCGGCCCCGCGCCCTTGAAGATCGACAGTTGAGGAGCATCTCACTGTTCATCATGGGCTTGGCTTTTTCACCCCGGGTATAGTCGTTGCAAACCCAACTCCCGCCGAGGCCGAGAGCGGGAGTTGGGTTTGACCAGTCGCTTTCCGGCCCGCGTCGACCGGCGCAGTCGTGACATGCGCGATCCGAGGGTGCGAACTTGCCGGTCATAACGTCAATGCGATGGTTGGCCAGCGCACCACCGTTTCTATGACGACAAACAACAAAGCAGCCTATTTCAACGTCATGTCGCCGGGTGAAGGCGGCAATGCCTTGTATAACGGCTCCATGTCTTCTCCGGCGACCAGCTTCACTGCGACTTCCATGCGCTCGGGCGATCAGCGTATCCGAATAAATCGCTATCGCAACGCTGCCCGCCGCGGTGAGAGGTCGCAGATCCGTCTGAAAGTGTCTGTCACTGGCCTTGCTGGCGCAACAGCTACGCAGGTGGAAGAGGATGCGTCAATTCCAGGCACGAACTACAGCGCGACGGGAAATATTCCTGCGCGCTTATCAATAGAGGCCCTACGAGGGATTTTCGCTTTGGCGTGGTCCGCCGGGGTGGTGGATCTGGTGATCTGACGGTTAACGGACCCGACGGGCGCACGCGGATCATGAAGTTCGAAAGGGGAACCCCGTCCGGTATGATTAGAGCAGGCAGACCCGGGACCGCTAGATTGGTCCACGCGCAGCAACGAAACCGTCGTTCGGCTCGGAACTGAGCATTGTATCATTCCTGATGGCATTATTTTCGGACGTTGATACCGCAGGCCTGGGACTACGTGCGAAAAGGTGACTGATCATGTTTGGTGCGATTACTGTCATCATCGCCGGGGTTCTGGTCGCTTGGTGGGCCGCGAAGGCGTTCGGAGGGTGGAAGTCCTACGCTATTGGCATTGCAGCCGCACTTCTGACTGTTCCTGCTTGCGGCTATCTAGCGTCATGGCTCGATAGCGCGCTGTTCGGCGGCGATGCCAGGCATCTGCATAGTATGGCTATCGGCCTCGGGCTTGCGGTCGCCCTTTTCGAAGTGCCATTGATCATCTTCAAGCGGAAGCGGCGCGCAGATTGACCCGATCGCATTGAAGACTTCGCCTTGCTTGGATCTTCAAGAATCGGCAGTTCGACTTTCAGGACGCATGCTAAGCCTGCTTGGCGCCATCATCTTTCTCGCAGCCCGCGTCGGATTTCAAAACGGCAATATCCCAGTGCCGTCGCTGACCCGGCTGTGCTGATTGACCTTCCGCGTCAGCGGAGCGCTAAGCTTTACAAATGGAGCGTTGGTGATGATCAGCACGCTGCTCGCCACAAAAGCGGTGATTTCGGCGAACATTTTGACAGTGAGCACAATCATTGAGGGCACCTTCACATCGTTCGCGCTTCTCGCCCTGTGATTTACGGGCCAACTATCGTCAATTAGCCAACTGCAAGTGCCTAACCCCATAGCCAAGACATTTGCCGATGTGTTGCGGAAACTTCGAACCAGCCTCCTGATTGCCGGTGCAGCATTTGCCGCCGTCATGGGCCTCGTTGTGGTCGCACTGCTGACCCGCATCGGCGAAGGTTTTGCGATTTTCGGTTGACCATGAATGCATTAGAAGTAGCGAGCGGCAGCTCTTCAGTCACGAGAATTGGGAGCTGCAGGCGTTTCCCTGCCCGGCCCACTGCGCACCAACCACCACAGCACCGGCAGGACCAGCACATTGATCAGCACCGTGTTGACAACAGTTCCGAACACCAGCATCGATGGGACAATTAGCGCATTTTCGCCAAGCGCCGCTTCCTTGATGCCTATCGAAAGCAGCACTTGGCCAAGTGCGCCGATCGCCAGCGGGGCGATCAGTTTGCCCATAAAGTCCTGAGCGCCGTGTGTAAGCATGACCAGCAAGATCACCCCAATTGCCAAAACAATCCGTCTGGCTGAAAGGGGCACCTCGCGCAGATAACCGATCATTGCTCCGGTTGTCGCCGTCCAGATAATGTGGGTGTCCGTGCCAAGGGCCCAGCGAGCCGGAAGGGTGACCGCGAGATCGGACCAGCCCCGTTCGGGGAAATTATCGAGCGCAAAGGTCACCGCGTATTCTACGATCGCAAAGCCGAAACCGGCGATGGCGCCGATAACCAGTCCGTCGCGACGGTTGCGGATGATGTTCGGCGCAAGCAATGCCAGCAGCACCACTGGCAGCAGCTTTGCAGTCTCCTCAATAAAGCCGACGATCTTCCAGTAAAGGATCCCTTGCTGCATCAGAAGCCAGGTCACATGGGAGACAACGGGCGACGTCGCCATCACGAACAGGGCCGCATACGCATATGCCGACCATGTGATCGGCCGATGGTCCAGCCAACGAGCGAGCCACAAGCTTGGCAAGTAAACCAGAAACGCCGCAATCGCTCCAGCCGCGACCAAGCCTGGTTCTCTGACGAAGAACTCCCAGTAAGCCGGGCCGCATGTGGCTACACCAACAAACAGGAGTGCGACGACAGCGACGACAGGCCTTTTCAGTTCTTGCTGACCAGCCGAAATCTGCATGTTGCCCCCTTCAGTCTTTCTGGTTTTGACACGTCGCCGCAATCGTTAGCGATCAGATTGCTGCATTAAGCCAAGGTCAATCGACACTGTCCCAAACATACAGCCGGTCCGGATCGTGCGTCTGTATGGTCAGTCGCCCGTCATAGATTGAAAACGCGATTTGGCCGTGCATGGCTCCTGACAGTTGCTCGCCGATCGAACCGGCCGGGCAGAGTTTAGTGCTGACAGCGATCGTGCCGAAACTTAACTTGCCGTCCGGCCCCGCGGGCGAACTTTTCCAGCGACCTGTTCCAAGGTTGCAGTCAAACTTGAATCTGGCGCTGCCGTCTTTGCTCAGCGCCATGGTGTAGGCGTAGGGCGGCACATCGGCGAGCCTGCCGGCTTCGCTTGCCGGCCCCTGCTGGATCAGCAGCCAAGTCGTCCCGGCGAGCTGGTAGGGATTGGCGTCGGTGGTGCCGTCGTTGCGCGTAGTCTGGCATCCCGCAAGGATGAGCAACGGCGAAAGGAACAGGCGGCCATAGCAGCGGTTCATGATGGTATTCCCCTCCTCGCGCTGACCCTGCCTAGCGTTTCCAGAACCAGTAAATGATGCCAAGGTTGACCGCGGGGGCAATCAGCGAAACCCCGGCGTTTACCAAGCCGATCTTGTCGGTCAACAGGTTCCAGGGCAAGCCCAAGGGCACCAAAAATACTGCCGAAATCGGGTCTCGCTCCTGCCCGAACCAGCCAAATTTCCCAACAACAAGCAGAGTGGTGGCCGCCACATACAGAAACAGAAAAATCCAGAAAACCCATTTCATAAACGGGGCATTCCCTTGCCGGTATGCGATGACTGCTGTCACAGGTTGTTAGACGAAATGGATCTTCAGACAATGTCTATCGACAAGAATGGGATCGAACCTTCCGCATCACGTTCTGTAGGCCATTACCTTGATTGCCCAAATCTGGGGAAACCGGCATTTTGGCGTTATGGTCTGGCCTTCGATCTGTTTCTTATCGTCTGGCTTTATTGGCGGCGTACCGATCCTGGCCTTGCGTCGGATGCTGGGAATTGACCCGACCAAGACTCCCGCACTGATGGAACTGACCTCCATCCCCGGTCTGCTCGCCATCGTTGCGGTGACAAGACTGATACTGGTCAGACCGATGTTCAGCATGGCTCTGCCGACATAGTTCCAGCCAAGTAGGGATTACAGCCTCGCTGTATTCCTGGGCTGGGTAATCATGGCCATACTTGCCGTGATCTTCATCCCGTTTGTGTCCATCGTAACTGGGGTTGATTCGAGCTGACAGCAGCAGGCTAAGCTAACTGGTTTCTGATCACCGCATTCAGGTTGATGGCGCAAACCAAAATTGAGGAATTGGTTTTTGGTGGATTGCTGATGCGGTGCTTTAACACAAGATTTAAATCCAACGGGGCAATATTTAAAAGCCAGTCGAATCTTCTCCTAAATACGTAATAAGTTAAGCATGATTTTTCCCCGATCAGATCAACCCGGACGAGCCGCCCAAGCGTCGGTGCGTATATCCGGGCCTTTCAGCTGAACATGCCCAGTTCGGGGATTTAGGCTTGGCCGCCAGCGCCTCTATGGCTGTTTTTCGCGATAGTCTGACACCTCAAGCAAGGGCATAGTTTATCGTCGCAATCTCGCTGGACGAGGGTACCCATTCGGACCGGACAAGGCCGCCCGGCCCGAACAGCTGAGCGGCCGCAGAGGGGCCGCTTACCGCTTTGGTAAGTTCAGCCGCGCGCGGATCATTCAGCGCGGCGCCGCCCGTTCGCAGATGATCGATCCAAGCGGCAATCGCTGTCAGAAGGGCCGGGCTTTCTAGTCCGCGCTGCTGGCGGATTGCCAAAGTTTCCAGCCAGCGTTGCGGCACTTTATGGCTACCATCCATCGCAATCTGGACCAAGCGGTGGTTCAGCGCCGGGTTGGCGAACCGGGCCAGCAAGGCATCGGCATAGGCATCAAGATTCTGCCCCGCAGCAGCATCGATGGTCGGCGCGGCTTCCTGACGCATCAGGGTGTCGATCAAGAGGCGAATGGCCGGATCACCGATCGCTTGGTGGACAAACATGTGACCGTACTTCAACCCCAGATAGGAAAGTGCCGAATGGGCGCCATTGAGCATGCGCAGCTTGGCCGTTTCATAGGGCCTGACATCGGCAACCAATTGTGCCCCGCCGGCTTCCCAGCGCGGCCGATTACCCGCAAAGCAATCTTCGATCACCCATTGGCCAAATGGCTCGGTCACTACCGCCCCGTGGTCTTCAAGGCCGGGTGCAATCAATTGGTCAGACAGCGTTGGTGCCGGGACGATCCGGTCGACCATGGCCGAAGGGCAGGCACAGTGTTCAGTAAACCATGCGGCCAGCGCCGGGCGGCAGCGGGCCAGGTATTGCTCCATCAGCCGTTCGAGCAGTGCGCCGCCGGCGGTCAGGTTGTCGCAGCAGATCAGGGTCACTCCGCCAAGGCCCGCCGCTTGGCGCCTTTCAAGCCCGTCTGCCAGCACAGCACAGAACGCCGGAAACGTACCATCGGCGGTTTGTGTGTAGCCCTTTTCAGTGATGGTGAAGCTGACGATGTGAACCGCAGGCGAGCCGATTGCCGCTGCAATGGCCGGGACATCGTGCGGTGCCACCAGGATGCGCTGCACGGCGCCAATCAGCCGGGTCCGGGCCCCGGCCGCGGATTGCTCGGTTACGGTGTAAAGTCCGGCTTGCGGGTTAATCCGCGCGGCGACATCACCCGAACGCATCGAGACGCCGATTATGCCCCAGTTACGATCGCCCGCGTTCATGGCGGCATCGGTATAGGCTGCCTGATGCGCCCGGTGAAACGCGCCGATACCGAAATGGACGATGCCGGCGGCCTGCGCCGCGCGGTCATAGCGCGGGACCTGGACGGTATCCGGCAGGATTACATCCGGCCCCAGCCTCACAACTTATAGGCCGCCTTGGCCAGATTATAGCTTAGGTCGACCGCCAGTTCGGCTGCTTCCCAATCTTCCATCCGGTGTTCCGCGACAAGCCGTGCAAGGAACCCGCAATCAATCCGCCGGGCCATGTCATGCCGGGCCGGGATCGACAGGAAGGCTCGGGTATCATCGTTAAAGCCCACCGTATTGTAAAACCCGGCGGTTTCGGTTGTCTGTTCGCGGAACCGGCGCATGCCTTCGGGGCTGTCGTTGAACCACCAGGCCGGTCCCAGTTTCATCGCCGGATAATGCCCGGCAAGCGGCGCAAGTTCGCGCGCGTAAGTGGTTTCATCAAGTGTGAAAACGATCAGGCTGAAGCGCGGGTCATCGCCAAACCGGTTGAGCAACGGGCGCAGTGCATGGACATAGTCGCACGGCAGCGGGATGTCCGCGCCCTTATCACGGCCCAGCCGGGCGAACAGGCCGGCATTGTGGTTCCGGTAGACCCCCGGATGAAGCTGCATAACCAGCCCGTCCTCTGCGCTCATCCCGGCCATTTCGGTGAGCATCTGGGCGCGGAACAATTCGGCGTCGGCAGCCGTTGCGCCTCCCGCGACAACCCGCCTGAACAAGGCTTCAGCATCAACCAAAGGAAGGTCGGCGGTGCGCGCGCTGGGATGACCGTGATCGCTTGATGTCGCACCCATCGCGGCGAAAAACGCGCGCCGCTGGCGATGCGCGGCAAGGTAGCCCGGCCAGGACAGACAATCCTCGCCGGTCAGTTCCGACAGCCTGGTCAGATTGGCATGAAATCCTTCAAATTCGGGATCGACCACCGGGTCGGGGCGGTAGGCCGTGATGACCCGCCCACCCCAGTCACTTTCGCGGATCGCGCGGTGGTGGCGCAGATCGTCAAGCGGACTTTCGGTCGTGGCGATGACTTCGATATTGTAGTGATCGAACAAGGCGCGCGGGCGAAACCGGTCCGTCGCCAGCGCTGCAGTGATCGTGTCAAAATAATGGTCGGCGCTATCCGCAGCGAACATTATTTCGATCCCGAAGGTTTCGGCAAACACCCAGTCGAGCCACATTCGCGAAGGCGTTCCGCGAAACAGATGATAGTTCTGTGCGAACAGCCGCCAGCTTTCACGCGGGTCGGCGTCGGGGTTGCCAATACCCAGCAAATCCAGCGCAATTCCCTGCGAATGGAGCATCCTGAAAACGTAATGATCGGGATGCAGCAGCAGTTCGGCGGCATTGCCGAACGGCGCGTTGCTGGCCCACCAGGCTGCATCGGTATGGCCGTGCGGACTTATGATTGGCAGGTCCTTTACGGTATCATAAAGGGCGCGCGCGATGGCCCGCGTTGCCGAATCGGCTGGCAAGAGTCGGTCTGGATGGATAGTCAGCGCACGGGTCATATGGCCTCGCTTAACCCGAATACCTCTGTCTGCAAGGATCGATTGCCGATGAAGATTGTTTCTGCCCGTGTCATCGTTACCTGTCCGGGCCGCAATTTCGTCACGCTGAAAATCGAAACCGATCAGGGTGTGTACGGCATAGGTGACGGCACGCTCAACGGGCGCGAACGATCGGTGGTAGCCTATCTGGAAGACCATGTAGTGCCCTGCCTTGTCGGCATGGATCCGAGCCGGATCGAGGATATCTGGCAATACCTCTACAAGGGTGCCTATTGGCGCCGCGGACCGGTGACGATGCGCGCGATCGCCGCGGTCGACATGGCACTGTGGGACATCAAGGCCAAGATGGCGGGCATGCCGCTTTACCAGTTGCTGGGCGGGCGCAGCCGCGATGGGATCATGGTTTATGGCCACGCAAACGGCGGCGACATCGCCGAAACGGTGGATGCCGTGGGCCGGTACATCGACATGGGCTACAAAGCGATCCGCGCCCAGACGGGCGTGCCAGGGATCAAGGACGCCTATGGCGTCGGGCGGGGCACGCTGCATTATGAACCGGCCGATGCCGCCATTCCCTCGGTCACCGGCTGGGATACCCGCAAGGCGCTGAACTATGTGCCCAGGCTGTTTGAAGAGCTGCGCAAAACCTATGGTTTTGACCATCACCTGTTGCATGACGGCCACCACCGGTACACCCCGCAAGAGGCCGCCAACCTTGGCCGGATGCTTGAACCCTGTCAGCTGTTCTGGCTGGAAGACTGCACGCCGGCAGAAAACCAGGAAGCGTTCAAACTTGTGCGCCAGCACACCGTAACGCCGCTTGCCGTGGGCGAGATTTTCAACACGATCTGGGATGCCAAGGACCTGATCCAGAACCAGCTGATCGATTACATCCGCTGCACCGTGGTAGGCGCTGGCGGTCTGACGCATCTGCGCCGGATCGCCGATCTGGCCGCATTGTACCAAGTCCGCACCGGTTGCCACGGTGCGACTGACCTGTCGCCGATCACCATGGGCTGTGCCCTGCACTTCGATACCTGGGTGCCCAATTTCGGCATTCAAGAATACATGCGCCATTCAGAGGAAACCGACGCGGTTTTCCCGCACGACTACCATTTCGACAAAGGCGAACTTTTCGTTGGCGAAACCCCGGGGCACGGTGTCGACATCGACGAGGAACGCGCCGCAAAATATCCTTACAAGCCCGCCTACCTGCCAGTCGCCCGGCTGGAAGATGGCACAATGTGGAGTTGGTGATGCCGCGTGCCGTCCTGATCGGTGAAGCCATGCTGGAATTATCGCGCGCCGATGCGGGCTGGAAGCTAGGCTACGGCGGCGACACGCTGAATACCGCCATCCACTTGGCCCGCGGCGGGATCGATACCGCCTATCTGACCGCACTGGGCAGCGATCCGTTCAGCGCGCAAATGCGCAGTGCTTGGCAGGCCGAAGGACTGGACTGCACCGCCGTGCTGACCCACCCCAGTCGCCAGGCCGGCCTTTATGCAATTACGACAGATGCAGAAGGCGAGCGCACGTTCACCTATTGGCGCAGCGACAGCGCGGCCCGCGCGTTGTTCGACTGTCCGGGGATCGAGTCGGCGCTGGCTGCGGCTGAGGGCGCGGATATGGTCGCCTATTCGCTGATAACCCTTGCGATCCTGCCGGCCGCGGCGCGCGATGCAGTGTTTGCGCTGTGTGAGCGGGTGCGCGCGCGAGGCGGCACGGTCGCCTTCGATGGCAATTACCGGCCGCAGCTGTGGTCCGGATCGCATGAAGCGCGCGGGGCGCGCGATGCTGCCATTGCCTGCGCCGATATCGGTCTGCCAACGCTGGAAGATGAATCCGCGCTATCTGGCGAGAGCGATGCACAGGCGGTCGCCGCACACTGGCGCGCACTTGGTTGCGGCGAAGTGATTGTGAAGCTTGGCGCGCAGGGTTGCCTGGCACCGGGCGGGCAGATCGTGCCGCCACCCCAAGTGCTCAAACCCATCGACACCAGCGGAGCGGGCGATGCTTTCAATGGCGGTTATCTGACAGCACGGCTGCGCGGTAGCGCGGTTGCCGAAGCCATTTTGGCCGGGCACCGGCAAGCGGGCTGGGTCGTCAGCAGGCGCGGAGCGATCCCCCCGCTGGACTGACGCGCCACGCATGGTGCTTGACGCGTGAATGACATTATGACACCGGTAGCAATAACAGCAAACGGGGCTTTCAAGCGCTGCGTTCAAGGTGGAGAGAGTGGTGATCTGCAGGGTCGTGCCAGATCGACTGACGGGTGTTTGCCGGCCCCTGCGCGCAATCTGTGCAGCCCTTCTTGTCCTGCAACTACCCGTTCAAGCCGCCGCTGCACCTGCCGGCACACGCGCGGTTTGCCGCGGGTCGGATGGCTATGCAGAAGCCTTCGAAGGGCGGCGCACCTTCCTGTGGCGGCCCGAATGGCTGCGCGCACAAAAGGCGGCCATCGCTGCCGATGCGGCCCGAGCAGCAGCGCTGCGCAAGGCAGCCGACGCCGCGCTTGCCAGTCCCGCCTTTTCTGTCCGCGACAAAAGCACCGTGCCGCCCAGCGGCGACAAGGGGGATTACCTTTCAATCGGCCCCTATTGGTGGCCCGATCCGGACAAGCCCGGCGGATTGCCGTACCGCCGCGACGATGGCCGCGTGAACCCCGAACGCAGCGGCAATGCCTTTGATCACAGCCGCCTTGGCGCATTCAGCAGCAGCGTCCGCACACTGGCCCTGGCTTCCTATTTTCTGGACGATGCCCGTTATGCGCGCGGTGCGACGGACCGTTTGCACGCGTGGTTTGTCGCGCCGGCAACGCGGATGAATCCCAATCTCAATTTTGGTCAGTCGGTACCCGGCCTTTCGGCAGGACGCGGTGAAGGCCTGATCGAGATGACTGCATTGATCCCCGTGGTGGAATCGATCGGATTAATCGAACCCAGCGGCACTATGTCCGCAAGCGACCGGGAAGCGCTGGGCGCATGGTTTGCCGATTTCGTCAAATGGATGGCGCAAAGCCCGATCGGTACCGAAGAGCGCCAGAAGCAAAACAACCACGGCATCTATTACGATCTACTGCTGGGCGAGTTTGCCTTGTTTGCCGGAATGGAACCTGTGACCCGCCAGGTCGCATCAGCCTTTCCAGCGCGCCGGCTGGCGCTGCAGATGAACGCTGACGGTCAGTTCCCCGATGAGCTGAAGCGGACCCGCAGCTGGCATTACGCACACTTCGTGGCCACCGGCGCGCTCCAGCTGGCCACGATTGCCGAGTGTTCGCAGATCGATCTATGGAATGCCGCGACGCCAGACGGGCGAAGCCTGCGCACCGCAATGCAGTTTCTGCTGCCATTTCAGGGCAGGATTGAACGGTGGCCCTTCAGTGATATCGAAACCCGCAACCCCGGCAAGCAACAGGGTCTATCCCGTACCGCAATAGAGACACTGCGGCTGGCCGCATGGGGCTTTGCCGACCCAACCTTCGAAAAGACGGCGAACGCATACAAGCTGAAACCGAAAGGTGATGACGAGCTTTGGCTTGCGCCGTTCGGCTTGCCCAAGGAGAAGCCTTCCAATGGTTATTGAAACGTTTGCACGGGTCCTGTGCAGTTCGGCGGTATGTGCGTTGCTGGCCGCTCCTGCCCTTGCCGCCGAGCCGGTTCCCGCAATCCTGATCGATACAGCCACGATCAAAGCCCATCCGCTGCCGGATTACAGCTACGCGGGTTATGGATTTGGCGTGGCAGACATCCCCGAAGCACGCGGAACGGTTCTGAATGTGACCGATTTCGGAGTGGTTCCAGATGATGGGCTTGATGATAGCCAGGCTGTGCTGAAAGCCTTGGCCAAGGCAAACGCGGTCAAGGGCCAGGTCACGTTGCGGTTTCCCGCGGGACGGATCCAGATAACCGAAATCCTGCGCATTACCCGCAGCGATATCGTGATCGAGGGAGCCGGTTCGGGCCCCGGCGGGACCGAGCTGTATTTTCCACGGCCGCTAAAGCTGATCGACCAGTCGCCCGATCAGGACGAAATCCGCACCTACAACGTCGAGGAAAAAAAGTTCCAGATCGAACCGGAACACAACATTCACTACCTGTTTTCCGAATACAGCTGGTCCGGCGGCTTCATTCTGGTCGGGCCAGAAGGTTCGCGCCCGGCATCCTATCTGGGCCGGATGGACAAGCGCGATCCGGTGCTGACGGATGCTGTCGCTGGCAAGCAGTTCGGCAAGACACTGACTGTCGCCGATCCGCGAAAGCTAAAAACGGGCCAGATCGTCCAATTGCAGTGGTTTTCTACCGATGGCGAAAAAAGCCCGATCATCGCGTCAATCTATGGCAAAACCGACATGCCGATCGGATCGCGACACTGGACGCAGACCAACCGCGCAACGGTTGCGCAGTCAACCCGGATCATGAAAATCCGCGGCAAAGTCGTGACCTTGGGCGATCCCCTGTTGCATGATATCCGCGCAGATCAGCCTGCCGTCATTGCCGATTGGCAGCACCTGACCAATGTCGGGATTCAGAACCTGCACTTCACCTTCCCCGACGCCCCGGCGTTTGGTCATCACCTTGAGCAGGGGTACAACGGCATCTATTTCACCGGCGTTTTCGACGGCTGGATGCGCAACATGGTATTTGACAACGCCGACAGCGGCATCCTGACTGACAATGCAGCCAGCCTGACCATTGCCGACGTCCGCACCAGGGGAAACCGCAAGGCGCATTATTCGGTGCACCTTGGATCGGTCCACAACGCGCTGGTCAAAGATCTCACTGTGGAAAATCCGGTTGTCCATCCGGTGACGGTCAACACACGCTCGACACGGTCCGTCTATCTGCGCGCCAATGTCATGCGCGATGCCGTGATCGACCAGCACAGCGGTTCCAATCACCAGAACCTGTTTGACAACATGACCCTGCATATCTCTCCAAAAAAGACGGGGGACGCCTATGCCTATCAGCTATGGCTGTCAGGCGGGGCGCCTTATTGGAAGCCGGGACACGGCCTTTACAATACGCAATGGAATACCGCGCTGGTCATCGATGGCAGTGTGCCCGTGGACGCCGAAGTCGACCTGACAAGCGGACTTGAAGGAACAAGCGCTGCGATTATCGGGCTGCACGGCAACCGCAAGGTAAAGATCAGCTACCGCCCGGATGCCTATACCGATGCGACGAACCAGGCACTCACCGCAGTACCGTCACTTTACGAATACCAGCTTGCCCGCCGCCGCGCAGGCAAGTGATTCCCTTTTCGCGAAAATCAGGAAAACGCCATGTTCAAGAAGACCTATCACGCCACCCATCCCGATATGATGGAAGTCGTCAGCAATGATGAACTGTGCGACCGTTACCTGGTCGGCGGAATGTTCGTCGATGGACAGATCAACCTCAATTATTCGCACAACGAACGCTTCGTGATCGGCGGGGTCGTGCCGCAGGGCGGCGCAATCCGCCTGCCCGATCAGATGGTTCCGGCCTCGGCATCGGGCAAGCCGTTTCTGGAACGGCGTGAACTGGCTGCGGTCAACATCGGCGGCGCAGGCGCGATCACGGTCGATGGCCAGCGGTACGCCATGGGCAACAAGGAATGCCTCTACATCCCGATGGGATCTGCCGACGTTAGTTTCGAAGGTGATGGTGCGCGGTTCTATCTGGCATCGTTGCCGGCGCACAAGGTCTGCCCGATCAAGCACATCACGCTGGCGCAAGCCAACCCGCTCGCGCGGGGCGATCTGGCCAATTCAAACCAGCGCACGATCTACCAGTTGGTGATCCCCGGCGTCTGCGAAAGCGCGCAGCTGCTGCTGGGCCTGACCGTGCTGGAAGAAGGATCGGTGTGGAACACCATGCCGCCGCATCTTCATGACCGGCGCAGCGAGATCTACCTCTATTTCGATATGCCGGAAGAAAATGACCGGGTGTTCCATTACATGGGGGAACCCGATGCGATGCGCCATATCGTGATTGCGAACGAAGAAGCGGTGATCAGTCCGCCGTGGTCAATCCACATGGGTTCGGGCACCAAGAAATACGCCTTTATCTGGGCAATGGGCGGGGAAAACCTCGACTACACCGACATGAATGTGCTCGATATCTGCCAGCTCAAGTGAAAGCAGGGCGATGAACAGTATTTCATTCGATCTGGCAGGCAAGCGCGCCCTGGTCACCGGAGCCAACACCGGGATCGGTCAGGCGATTGCGGTTGCGCTGGCTCAGGCCGGGGCCGATGTTGCTCTGGCCGGGCGTAGCGAGCCGGCCGAGACGCTTGCGCTGATTACACAAACCGGACGCAAGGCTGTCAACATTTCCGCTGACTTGTCGACGACGGCGCCGCTTGCCCGGGTGGTGAAGGAAACAGTGGCCGGATTGGGCGGGATAGATATCCTCGTCAACAACGCCGGGATAATCCGCCGCAACGACCTGGCGGATTTTACCGAGGAGGATTGGGACGCTGTCGTTGACACCAATTTGAAGTCGCTGTTCTTCCTCAGCCAGGCTGCCGCGCGGCATATGGCAAACCAGGGCAACGGCAAGATTATCAACATCGCCTCGTTGTTGAGTTTCCAGGGCGGGATCCGCGTGCCTAGCTATGCTGCGGCAAAAAGCGGCGTTGCGGGCGTGACCAGAGCGATGGCCAATGAACTGGCCCCGGCGGGTGTGCAGGTCAACGCGATCGCCCCGGGCTATATCGCCACCAACAACACCGCGGCTTTGCAAGCTGATCAGACCCGCAACCGCCAGATCATCGAACGGATTCCGACCGGGCGCTGGGGCAACCCGCAGGACATCGCCGGTGCCGCGATATTCCTGGCCTCTTCGGCTGCCGATTACGTGACCGGACAGATCCTTGCGGTCGATGGGGGGTGGCTGGCGCGCTAGGTCCGCGAAGGCTGCGGCGGCGCGACGGAATCCCGCTCAATGAAAGTGGAGTTAAGCGTTACCGGCAGGTCGGCCTTGTCTTCGCCGGGCAGGAAGTCACGCACCAGCTTGCGCGCAGCCAGTTCGCCCATCTCAAGGATCGGCCAGCGTACGGTGCTGAGCGCAGGCCAGATATGCGACGCCGTGGGCGAATCGTCGAAGCCGATGATCGATAATTCCTGCGGAACCTTGATCCCCCGCTCAAGCGCAACATAAAGCAGCCCGGCAGCCATTTCATCGTTGCTGGCCAGGATTGCGGTCGGCGGCGGGGTGACGGCCAACAGCGCGCGGCCAGCATCCTGTCCCGAGCGGAAACGGTAGTTGCCCTGGAAAACCAAAGCCGGATCGTGGCGTATCCCTGCCTCTGCAATGGCATCACGAAAGCCGGTTTCGCGTTCCAGTGCGGACCGGAAACCGGCCGGTCCGCGCACGAAGCCGATGGAGCGGTGACCGGCTGCGATCAGGGAACGGCATGCAGCAGCGACCATTTCGCGGTCGTTGGAAGCTACGCAATGATCGGCATCGTCAAGCACTGCTGAGCCCACGCGAACATAGCGCACCCCTTGCGCCGTGCATAACCGCGCGATGTCGTCGTTTTCGGAAATCGGTGGAAGCAGCAGAACACCCAGGGGCCGCTGCTTTTCCAGAAATTCCCGAATGTCATCAAGCATTGCGGGTGAACTGCGATCAACCGGACGCACAGCCAGCGCCAGATCGGTGTTGCCGATGGCCTGCAGGATGCCGCTTTGGAAGTTGAGCACCGTCTGCGCGTTGGGATTGTCATGCAGCAGCACGATCATGAAGTTGCGCCCGAACGCCAGCGCACGCGCCTGCGGATTGGGCACAAAACCCAACGCCTCGATCGATTGCTTGACCTTCGCGCGGGTCGCATCGGTCAACAACGGCGAGCCATTGATCACCCGGCTTACGGTCTTTTTCGAGACCCCGGCATGCGCCGCGACATCGTTGATCGTCGGCTGACCGGTTTCCGCGCTTCCGATCATTGCCATCGCTTGTTGGTATCCCTCTGCCCACCACGCACAGGGCAATCCGACTAGAACAGAATTCGGTGACCGTCCAAACAAAAGATGCCGGCAAACCGGCTGTGCCACGGCAGGAATCCGTCGTCACTTGCAAATGACACCGGTTTCCCTTACACCCCGATTCGGGAGACAAATGAATGAATTTCAGTGGGGGAACTGCTGGTATTGCCGAAGCTTTCGTCAACGCGCGCTGCAGCGGCGCGACGTTGCGCGAATATCCCGGCGATCTTCCGACCGACTTTCAAACCGCGTATGCAATCCAGGATCGTGCCATTGCCCTTAACGGGGAACATATCGGCGGCTGGAAAGTAGGTCGGGTCGCCGCAGAACTGGTCACGCGGTTTGGCGCGGATCGTTTGGCGGGACCGATTTTTCGCAACCAGATGGTCACCGCCGATGCGCTGCAGGATGCAGCGATGCCTGTCATGTCCGGTTTTGCGGCCGCAGAGGCAGAGCTTTTGTTGCAGCTCGGCGATCTGCCTGACAATCCCATCAGTGCCCGCGAAGTTCCCGACTACGTCACGGAAGTGCGCTTCGGGATAGAGATCGCCAGTTCGCCCTTTTGCGGCATTAATCAGCACGGCCCGGCGGTGACGGCTTCCGACTTTGGCAACAATTTCGGGCTGGTTCTGGGTCCCGTCATCGCCGACTGGCGCGACCGCGATCTGCTCGATGCGCCGACCGCACTCACCATCGACGGAACGCAAGCCGGCCAGGGCACCATGGCCACGATGCTTGACGGACCGTTTGGTGCGGCTGCTTTTCTTATCGATCTGTTGCGCCGGCGCGGTATCGGATGTCCATCAGGAACATGGGTGTCGACCGGCGCGATCACCGGCGTCCATCCGGTCAAGGCCGGACAGACCGTGCACGCAACCTTTGATGGTGCGTTCGAAGTGGGTTGCAGCATTATTGCCCATCCCGCCGGTTCAGTTGGCACGGGAGGTCCGGCGTGATGAACGGTTCCACGGCTGCCGCGAGCACGCCAGCACAGGTCGCCAAGGCCGGTCGGATACGCTGGACAATTGTGGCTCTGCTGTTTGTTGCCACAACCATCAACTATATCGACCGCACAATGCTCGGCCTGCTCAAGCCGGACCTTGCCAAAGAGATGCGGTGGAGCGAGGACGACTACGGCACGATCGTCACCGCATTTCAGGCAGCCTATGCTATTGGGTTTCTGGTATTCGGGCGGATTATCGACCGGTTTGGCCCCAAGATCGGCTATGCCATGGCCATTATCGCCTGGACGATCGGCCATGTCGCCCATGGCTTTGCCTCGTCGGTTACGTCGTTCATGGCAGCACGCATCGTCCTTGGCGTTGGCGAAGCGGGTCATTTCCCGTCGGTAGTGCGGGTGTGCAGCGAATGGTTCCCGCAGAAGGAACGGTCCTATGCGATTGGCTGGATCAATTCGGCGACGACTGTCGGCGTAATTCTGACCGCGCCTGTCCTGGCTGTCTTGATGACGATGATGGGTCTTGATTGGCGGGGCGCCTTTCTGGTTTCAGGCCTGTTCGGCGTGGCGCTCCTCGCCGCCTGGCTGTTCAAATACGCCAACCCGCGGCAAGATATCCGCGTAAGCCGGGCAGAACTGGCCTGGATCGAACACGATCCGGCCGATCCCGTTCGGCCGGTTAGCTGGCTCACCTTGGCGGGCAAGCGTGAAACCTGGGCCTTTGCACTGGGCAAGTTTTTGACCGACCCGGTCTGGTTCCTGATGCTGTTCTGGCTGCCAAGCTATTTCAGCCAGACCTATCAGGTCGATCTCAAGATTTTCCTGTGGCCGATGATCGCCATGTACCTGCTGTCCGATATCGGCAGCATCGGCGGTGGTTGGCTTTCTTCGCGGCTTATCCAAAATGGCCGGACGCCAAACTTTGCCCGCAAGATCACGATGATTGTCGCGGCGCTATGCGTTCTGCCGATCTTGACAGTGACCCGGCTCGACAACCTGTGGCTCAGCGTCGTGATCATCGGGATTGCGCTGGCCGGCCACCAGGCCTTTTCAGCCAACCTGTTTTCCATTCCAGCCGATACCTTCCCCAAGCACGCGGTTGGTTCGGTTATCGGCCTGGGCGGGTTCATGGGCGGAATTGGCGGCATGATCATGGCTAAATCAACCGGCCTGGTGCTGGACGCCACTGATGGGGATTACACGGCGATCTTTGCAGCCTGCACGGTCGTCTATTTTGCCGCGATCGGTTTCATTCATCTGTTTTCGCCGCGTCTTGCGCGGGCTGATGTGTGAGGCTGGTCATTGTATCTCGCGGTTCGCCGCAATTTGACACCGGTATCAAATAAGCCGGAATTTGAGGGAGAGTAACATGAACCGCAAAATCACGTTCCTGGCCGGTACCGCGCTGGCTTGCATCGCGTGCCCGGCAATGGCGCAAACTGCCCCCGCCCCGCAGCCCGAACCTGAATCGAGCGAAATCATCGTGACCGGCATTCGCGGCTCGTTGCAGAAGGCGGCAGAAATCAAACGCAACGCCGATCAGGTGCTTGATGTGATCACCGCAGAGGATGTCGGCAAACTGCCTGACGCCAATATCGCCGAGGCGCTGCAGCGGGTCACGGGCGTGCAGATCAGCCGGGTGTTCGGCGAAGGCCAGGCAGTCAACATCCGCGGCCTGCAACAGGTCCGGGTGGAAGTAGACGGGCGCACTCTGCTGGGCTGGTCCGCCCGCGTCTCGCCTCCCGAAAATGACAACCTTGGACGCTCTTCGGGTCTCGATTCTGTTCCGTCATCGCTGTTCGGGCGGCTTGAAGTGCGCAAATCACCGCTGGCCAGCCAGGTTGAAGGTGGACTCGGCGGCTCGGTCAATCTCGTCACGCCCAAGCCCTTTGATTTCAAGCGGACCACAGTCTCTCTGCGCGCCAGCGGCACCTATTCTGAAGGCGCCGACAAGTTCGAGCCAGGCTTTGCCGGTCTGTTCACGACCAAGCTGGCTGACGACAGCATCGGCATCCTGATCTCGGCCGACTACCAGAAGCGCAGCTCGCACCTTCAGCTGTTTGAACGCAACAACTTCTTCAATGCGCTCAACGGGGTGCCCGCGGTTGTCAATGGTGTGGCGACACAGCCGATTTTCGTGCCCCGCCTGCTGCAATATGAAAACACCGACATTGACCGTTCGCGTTTTGGCATCAACGGTGCCATCCAGTTTCGCGTTTCTCCGGAACTGACGATCACTGCCGACGGCATTTATTCCGAACAAAAAGCCAACCGTACCAACCAGTTCATTGCCTTCAATCTGGCCAACACGGCCACCGGCCTGGTCGTCAGCAATCCGATACTGGAAAACAACTATGCCGTTGCCGGCAGCGCACGGGGCAACATCCGTACCGGTAGCCAGGCACGCGAAGATCCGACCACGACCATGCTGGCGGGGCTTAATGCAAAATACGACGACGGAAGGCTTTCGGTTGAGGCGGATGCCTATTACAGTCGCGGCACGCTGCGCCAGAAGATCGAAGTGTTCACTCTTCAGACCGCAAACAACTCGGTCATCGGCACTTACGATTTCCGCGGACGCAATTTGCCCGATCTGACGCTGACAACCACGACGGGCGCACCGTTCAATCCGCTTGCCCTGTCCAACTATCCGCAGCGTACCGATCGCCTGACCATCCGCGCCAACCTGCTGCCTGCCAACCTGGATGAAAAGACCGGCCGCCTTGATTTTGGCTACAATCCCGGCGGTGCCGTCAAAGTGCGTGCCGGTGTGCGCTACACTGATCTGCGGTCCGATTTCACGTCCTACCGCAGCCGCGCCAACGCAACGAATGCCGATCTTGCCCCGTTCCTGAACCTGACCGGCGATCCCACCTTCCTGGCAGGCATCCCGGGCAACTTCCCGCGCCAGTTCCTGACTGCCACGCCGGGATCGGACTATATTATCAAGCAGTCAATCACCCCGGTCATCGGCGAACCGCCCGCTCCCGGTGATCCGCTGGCGCGCAATTCCACCCGCGACTTCAAGTTCAAGGAAACGACCCTTTCGGGCTACCTGATGTTCGATGCCGAAGGTGAACTGTTCGGCCGTCCAGCCAAGGCAAACGCCGGGGTGCGGATCAGCAACACAGATCTTACGGTCGATACCCTGTCGCAGCTTGGCTCCGGCCCGCTTACCCCGCGGACAGATACCAACAGCTACACCAACGTGCTGCCCAGCGCGAACCTGGTGGTGAATGTGACCGACAACTTCCTGATGCGTCTGTCGGCTTCGCAAACCCTGCAGCGTGCCGGGATCCAGGATCTGGCGCCGTCGACGTTCGTCGATGCAACCAACCGCTCGTCAACGTCGGGCAACGCGCAGCTTACGCCACCGATCTCGAGTAACCTTGACCTGTCCTTCGAATACTACACCGGCAAGACTTCGCTCATTTCGGGTGCGTTGTTCTACAAGAAGGTCGAAAACTTCATCATCACCAACACTTCAGAAGCAATCATACCCGGCTTCGAAAGCCTTGGGCTACTGCGGGTGGTTCGCCCCGAAAACGTTGCAAGTGCCAAGGTCAAGGGTTTTGAAATCGGCATCACGCAGTTCTTCGATTTCCTGCCTTCGCCATTCGACGGCTTTGGCGTGATCGCGAACTACACCTACGCTGACAGCAAGGACAGCAATGGCTTCCCGCTGCAGGCCACTTCAAAGCATAGCTACAATCTTGTCGCCTTGTTCGAAAAGGGTCCGATTTCGGCGCGTGTCGCTTACAACTGGCGCGATGATGCGGTGTTCGAGTTTACGCAGGGGCGCCCGGAAATCATCGCCGCGCGTTCGCAGCTCGACGCCCAGGTCGGCATCGACATAACCAAGAAAATCGCGCTGTCATTCCAGGCGCAAAACCTGATGCCGGAACAGTCGGCTACACGGGAAATCAGCAACTTCACCCCCAACGCAATCAACAGCTATGCCTTGTCCGAACGCCGCTTCAGCGTCGGCCTGCGGGTGAAATACTGATTACCAAACGACTAGAAACAGAAGGAGAGGCCGGGGGTCATCATGCCGATCCCCGCCTCTCCGCCGATGTCGGACCATCAAGACGGCTTGGCCGGCGTGCGCTGCTGGGAGCCCTGCCCGCCGCCGGCATCGCGCTGCTGCTGCCAAGGGGGGCCAGGGCCGCCGGCCGCAGCATCGATTTCCGGTCGATTGAGCGGCGCCGCGCGGTCCAGAACGGCCCCGCCTATCTTCACGATGAAGTCCGAACGATCGTCGACTTTACCGCGCCGCGCAGTCCGGGCAGCGCGCACGATTACTATTCCGAGGGCGATTACTGGTGGTCCGACCCGGCCAATCCCGGCGGGCCCTATATTCGACGGGACGGTTTTTCCAACCCGGCCAAGTTCGATGCGCACCGGCTGGCCCTTATCCGGATGAGCCGCATCGTGCCGGGCCTGGTCGCCGCCTGGCTTGCAACCGGACAGCGCCGCTATGCTGACGCAGCCCAGCGCCATCTTGATGCCTGGTTCGTCGATCCAGCGCGGCGGATGAATCCGTCCTTGCCCTATGCCCAGGCAATCATCGGGGTGAACACCGGGCGCGGTATCGGCATCATCGACACGCTGCACCTGGTCGAGACTGCACGCGCGGTGATGGTTCTTGGCGAGCCCGGGCGGCAACGTTTTCGTTTGCGCAACGAAGCTGCGATCAAGGGCTGGTTCAGCGATTACCTAGGCTGGCTGACCAGTTCGGCCAATGGCCGGGCTGAGCGGGACGAGGTCAACAATCATGGCAGTGCGTGGGTATTGCAAGCGGCGCAGTTCGCGGTCTTGACTGGCGACGAGAAGACTGCCGACTGGTGCCGCTATCGCTACAAGTCGGCGCTCTTGCCCAACCAGATCGCGCCCGACGGATCGCAGCCGCTGGAGCTGGTCAGGACAAAGCCTTATGCCTACTGCCTGTTCAATCTGGATGTACTGGGAACCACCGCGCACCTGTTGTCGCGTCCTGGCGACAATCTGTGGCAGTTCACCACACCCGATGGCCGCAGCCTGGCCCGGGCGCTGAACTTTATGGCACCGTTTATTGCCGACAAATCACGGTGGCCATATCCCGCCGATGTCGAGGCATTCGCAGGTTATCCGGTGCGGCACCCGGCCCTGCTGTTTGGCGGGCTGGCACTGAAGGCGCCTGCCCTGCTGAAAATCTGGCGCGGCCTTCATCCTGATCCGCAGCTGCCTGAAGTCATCCGCAATTTTCCGATCAGGCAGCCGCTGCTGTGGACATCATGACATAAGCTGCGCGTGCCCGCACCAATCCCCGTTGCCAAACTGCCCCCGATAGCCGATTATTTTGCAACCTTTCGCTTGGTCAATCAGGATGATTTAGGTGCTCAAGACGATCCACCATGCCGCGCTGCTGTTTCTTTCGTCCGCCCTGTTGGCTGGCTGCGGAAGCCGCGATCCTGATGCGGCGGCGAGCGATCCCGCCGCAACAACAATGGTTCCCGCGGCCTTGGCGACGTTCCCGCCCAGCCTGATGGCATTCGGCGATGGCTATCCGGCAAAGGGCGATCCGTGCCGGCGCCTGGGCGAAAGCGCCGCGACCTCCAACTGGCTGGATGCAAGCGCCGTCCTGGTCGGCTGTCCTTCGGCAGAGGCTGCTGGAAAGGTGGGCGGCAAGATAGTCGACACTGTTGAGGGCATAAGCCTGGTATCCATTCCCACCGGCGACGAAGGCGCGCCTTAGGCTGCCGCGCTGGCGGATCGCTTCAAGACTGCACAACTAACCGAACCTTGCCGGTTGCCGCCACGCGGGAACTCCTGCACAGTTTCGCCCGATGCGTAAGCCCGCTGTTTCTGTACCGCCGTCCCCCCAGGTCCGGCTGGCGCTTGGTGTGACGGGACACCGGGCTGGTCACGCCAGCTTTGCCGCCAATGAAACCGCCATTGCGGCCACGCTGAGGCAAATTTTTGACCTGGTCGATGCTGCAACAGCAGCCGCGCCCGGCGCACAAAGCGTTGGCCCGTTTGCTCCTACCCGCATTCATACATTGCTGGCTGACGGAACCGATCGGATGGCAAGCGGAATGGGGCTTGAACGCGGGTACGAATTGGTCGCTCCGCTGCCGTTCGGCAGGCGGCTCAACAAAGCAATCAATTCCTTGACCGAGGATCCAACCGAAGCCCGCCTCTTGCTGGCCGGCAAGGACGCGCTCGGCGTAGCGACACAGCAGCACGCTGCGGCGATCCGCGACCTGGCGGACCGGGCGCGGGTATTCGACCTGGCGGATGCCGATGCGGCCATTACGGCGCTGTATCTTGCCAAGCTCGACAATCCTCAGGACGCCGGGATCGCATCGCGCTTTGCTGCCGAAGCGTCGCGCCGGGTTGCGCTGGCGGGGCGGATCCTGATCGAACAGTCGGACCTGGTGATTGGCCTTTGGGACGGGGTTACCACTGCCCACGTTGGCGGCACGGGCCATACAATCGCCGTAGCGCTGGAACTTGGCTCTCCAGTCATCTGGATTGATCCGGCGCGTCCGGCCGACTGGCGCGTTCTGCTTGCTCCCGAAGCCTTGGCAACGGTATCGCTGGAAAAAGATCCGTCCGATCGCGATACGGTACTGGCGGCTTTGGTGCAGGCGGCGCTCGACCCTGGGACTGATGGCGACAAGCCGGGCTTTACCGCGCTTACGGCCGAGCGGTGGCGCGAGCGGAGCAACCCGTTGGCCCACGGATATCGCCGCGTCGAAGCACTGTTTGGCGGCAATACCTGGGCGGAACGCTTTCGCCGGTTGCGCCAAAGCTATGAACATCCCGAAACCGTCGAAAGCACAACCGGCGCGGCATTCCTGGCCCATGCTGCCGCGCTGCCGGGTGCCGATCAGGATCTGGTCCGCCATCTTGGTCAGGACGTGATGCGCCGCTTTGCGTGGAGCGACGGCGTATCGGCCCACCTGTCCGATGCCTACCGCGGCGGGATGACTTTCAACTTCGTTTTGTCCAGCCTGTCGATCGTGGCCGGCATCGCCTATTTGCCGTTCGTTACGGTCGATCAAAAATGGGTATTCGCACTCACCGAACTGCTACTGCTGTGCGGGGTGCTGCTGATCACGATCGTCGGCACCCGCCGCGCGTTTCACACTCGTTGGTTTGAAACCCGCCGCGTCGCGGAATATTTTCGCCATGCCCCGCTGATGATGATCCTTGGTGCGGCAAGGCCGACCGGGCGCTGGCCGCATGGTGCCGATGCCAGCTGGCCCGAGTTCTATGCCCGTCAGGTTCTGCGCGATGTCGGGCTGCCTCGAATGACAATAACGCAGCAATATTTGCGCGGTGTGCTGACCGGGCCGCTGAACGATCATGTGCGCGGCCAGCGCGATTATCACTTCGGCAAAGCGCACCGACTGTCCACAGTCCATCACCGCCTTGACGTGCTTTCCGAAGGATTGTTCCAGCTCGCCGTGGGCGCGGTGACCATGTATCTGGTGATGCGCGCTTTTGAATATGCCGGCATGATCCCGGTCGAACCGTTTGAAAAGGTATCGAAGGTTTTCACCGTGCTGGGGGTCATGTTCCCGACATTTGGCGCAGGGATAGCCGGGGTTCGCTATTTCGGCGATTTTGAGCGGTTTGGCGAGATTTCCGAGGTTACCGCTGAAAAGCTTGACGGCATTGCCAAGCGGATCGACATCCTGGCCAGCGCTCCGCCGGGTGCGATCGGCTATGGCGATGTGGCCGACCTGGCCCACGCCACCGACGATGTGGTGGTGGCCGAAATTGAAAGCTGGCAAGCGGTATTCGGCGGCAAACAGATCGCAGTGCCGGTCTAAGGAATCACGGCAGGGGAAAGTTTTCTCCGAAGATCATTTTGGGCGCGCCGCTGATGGCTCGTGACGCTTCCATGCCCGACATCACCGCAGCCTCCACACAGCCATAATTCAGGCCTGTCCTGGTCCAGTCGCCTGCCATGACCATATTATCATACCCGGTATCGGCGGAATGCAGCCGGTACTGCGTGGTCCCTTTGCAGGACAGAACATAAAGCTCGGACGGGTCGACATTGGCGCGCCAGAACTGCTGGTCGAAATGAGCCACGGCGGGAATGCGGTTTTCGTCGGTATCGTAAAGGATGCGGAAGTTCAGCGTGTCAGGAAAGCTTTCGGGATAGCCTGCGAACATGGTCCCCGGCAGCAGGAACTGGATGTTGGACCGCATCCATTCCGACGCACGGACATTTGCCGCAGCATCCTGAAACACCGGATGGAAAAAGTCATCCCGTGGCGGCAGCGGATCTTTTAGCGCCAGCGGCCCGCAAAAATAGTAAATCGCCCCTGGCTGCTTGTCGGCCGGCCAGTTTTCCCGGTCAATCAGATGCGACATGTCGGCCACGGTGTTGTGCGGCTGGGCAAATCCCCCATAGACTGGCTGGACGCCGGCCTTTTGCACCTGTTCCCCGTCGTGGGCATGACGCAGGCTCTTGTCATCGGGGCGCGTCCAGATCTGAAACGCCTGGGTGCCAATCCGCTCAACCTTATCGACCATCGTCTGCAATGCTGGCTTTTGGTTCAACATGTCCTGACCGAACGTCGGGATCGGGCCGATCGACGTGCCCAGCACCACAATGTCAAAATCGACCCCCCGCTGAAGGGTAGTAGAGCCCACATCCTTCCACACCGTCCAATAGGATTCGAGGCCAAGCGGCTGCTGCTTCAAGGCCTCGCCCTGGTCCAGCTGGTCGTAGAACGGCTCGCTTGGCCAGCACGGCAGACCCTTGACGTCATACAGCGGCTGATACGATGCACCGCCCTTGACCGTCGCCTGGCGGCCGATCTCCAATCGCTCGATAGTTTTGCCGTCGGCCGAAGGCACGATCTTGCGCAGCGGGCTGAAGAATTGAAAATTGACCCCCCGCGCGGCCAGCACTTCGTAGAACGGGCCAAAGATCGTATCCCCCATCCCCGCCTGCATCTTCCAGGCGAACGCTTCTTTGTACGTCCCCGAAAGCCGCAGCAAACCGCGCAGACCGGTGCCGGCGGCAAGATCGGGCCGCTGATAAGACCCGCGACTGAAGGCAAAGATGCTTTCGTAAGCGACCCGCAGCGTGTCGGAATCCAGTGCGCCCGACTGCGCACCGTGGCTGGCCAGCCACTCGCGCAGGTCAAGATGATCAAGCTGATCGAAACCCTTGCGCGCGACATCGTCGACGATGATCCCTTTGAGCATGTAATAGCCCAGCTCGATCAGCGACAGCGCCCGGCGCAGAAACGGCACCGCCTCGATATCGTTTTCGATCATGGCATCAAGCCGCGCCTTGATCGCCCCGCCGATCTGTTCGACATAGCGCTCAAGCCTGGCCAGCGCATCGTGCATCAGGCCGTGGGCGGCATCGTCATCCGGCGTTTCGCCCAGGCGCTGGACCGCGCTGCGTATGGTTTGAAAATCAATCGCTTCCGCATCCTTGATCAGGTGCACGCCCAGCGCCTCAACCGGGCGCAGCACCATGCCCATGCAACCCAAGCGGCTTCGTGCCGCATCATGAATTTCGCCGGGCAGTGCGATGGTGTGTATGTGCAGCAATTCAAGCAAGCGGTCGACCGCGTGCCAGAACGGCGGCACCGATCCATCCCCCGGTACGCCCGGCATGTGCGGCGGTGAAAGGCGCCATTGGGCCCACTGGGCCTTGTAGAACTGCATCAATACGAAAAGATCGTGCGGCTTGAACGCGTCGCGCCAGGTGGACAGGGGTGTCCCCGGCTTGCGATCCAGCGCGGCATAGACCCGCTGGATGACGTTGAAGGCGTTTTCGTAATAGCCGAACCACAAGTGCAGGCCGTGCTCTTCGATCCGGTCGCCCTTGTCATGGTTGCGACCGCTGGCCCCCTTGCCGCCAAGACGCCAGCCAAGCTGGTAGACGGTAATTTCGTAACGGTCCTGCCATCCAGGCTGTTCGGTCAACTCGAATGCCGCAGTCATGGCCCCAACCCCGCCGCCGATTACCGCGACTTTCTGGCGCTTGTCGGGCGTCTGCGGCGCATCAGCCATTGGTTTGGGCCTTCCACACTTCGGTGCCCTGCTTCACCGTGAAATCGAAGTTGACCCAAAACGGAAACTCAAGCCGCTGCGGTCCTGCTTTTAGTCCCAGGTCGGTCAGGATCGGGTGGCTGTCGTAATTGCACAGCGTCGCACGGTAGGTTCCGGTCAACAGGCCGCCACCGTTAAACTTGTCGACGAACGATCCTGCCTCAAGGATTGACTGGTAACAGGCTCTTGTCCCGTCGGCAGCGTCGCGGAACTGTTTGAGGAATACCGACGGCACTTCCTCTTCGCGTGCCAGCTGGATCAGGTTCTTGGCAAAGTTCAGACCCGGCACGATCAGATGGCCGCCGTTGCCGGTCAGCAAATGTGCAATGGCCGAAACCGCGTCCTCCAGATCGCGCCACACCTCGCCCCCGATGGTGCCAGCCTCGGTCTGGACCACGTCGACCAGGGGTCTGACCTGGCCCTGGCTGGACGACGCGAAGGTTTCCATGACCATGGTTGATGTTGTCAGGTGGGTGACCGGATCGCCCTTTTTCGGCAGGTTGACCGGGCCATAGCCCTTGGGAAAGCCGTAAATCTCACGCCCCGCCGCCACTGACCAGCTGTTATCGACCGTGATGTATGCAGGATAAAAAACAAAGCGTTGCGCAACATCGATGCCCATTTCGCGCTTTACTGTCACCAACGGCACCCACAGGGTCCACGATCCTTCGGTAACCCAACCGATGGCACTATCAGGCGGCATTGTACTGGTGCAATGGTTGGCCATGGCAAAGCTCATCAGCACCAGATCGGAAATGGCCTGGTAATTGGTCGCTCCGCCCGCTGGCGCGTTCAGAATTGGATCAACCAGACGCTGCTGGATCGCATTGCGGTTTGCGCGCAGGTAGAACCCGTACATCTGGGTATTGGCGCACAGAAACGGCTGGAGGTGGACCGCTTCTGCCGGCCGGGTGACATAGGGGGGCAGCTCGCTCATTACATCCCTTTCACAAAAGGTGCCCGTTCCACGGCAGGCCCTGGTCGAACCGGGACTGGTCATGGTGCCGGAATGGAGCAAAAATAAGCGGTTCGTGCAGCGGCCACAGTTCGCAAGGATCAGCGTCTGAACCGAACAGATCGAGCAAGCCGTTGACCGCGCGCCGCGCCGCTTCGTTGGCAGCTTCCATGCATGCGACATCGGTGTAGGTCTGCACATAGTCGGACGCCAGCAACAGGTTGCGCGTTGCCAGAACTGCGGTCGGGCGCAGCGCCCAACTGTCGATGAAGTTGACAAACAATGGCTCGGCGTCGGTTAAGTGGACGGTGCCATCGGGGTGCTGCACCAGATCGGGGTCAAGGAAATGGCTGTGCACATTGTCATCGCTCAGCAGGGTTTTGCCATCCACATTGACCGACGCCTGTATCTGCGCCCAGACCTCGGCCGCAATTTCCTGTCGGCTGCAGTGTTTGGCCTTCTTCCCAAACAGGATGCCGGCCTTATCCCAATCCGAAATGCAGGCTGACAGCACGCCGCGCACAGTTCCATCGCCGCAATTGGGCAGGTGTTCGTCCGACCAGAACTGCGCCTCGGAGATCCCGGTCAGCGCCCACGGCGTATCGGCGAAAAGCAGGTGGCCGTGGGTAATTGGCACGTCCGCATAAAGGAAAAATTGCATGCCGTTCATCCAGGCCACATTGTCCCTTACGGCCATGATACCCTGCAATTGCGGATCGGCTGCAAGCGGATTGTCGGGCCGCTTCTGACTGTGATCAAGTACCGATGCCATCCGCTCGACAGGAAGTGCAAAGACATATGCGTCGGCGGTGACGGTGGAATGCGTCTGTCCGGTGACGACATCGACCCCGCTGCATTTGCCATCAGCGATCCCGAACTGCAGTGCCGCGCAGTCCATATGGAACCTGACCCCCATCCCTTCCAGATGGGTGCGCCAGGGATCGATCCAGACTTTGCTGGTCGGCCCATCGAGCAAGCGGTCAGTCGGATGACCCGGTGCGACCATTCCAAGCAGCAACTGAATATTGGTATCGCCGACTGTACGGACGCTGGCATGAACCGGGTCGTTGGCCAGCAGTGATCGTGATAGCCCATTTACCAGCAGATTGCGGTAGGCCTCTGAATGGTTGTCCGCGTCCAGAAATTCCCACCAGGTAATGCCTTCGTACTGCGCGAGGCGGCGGTCCTGGCAACTTGTCAGAACTTGCCACAGGCGCTCGGCAAAGAAGGAAACTTCGCCGTGATGCAGGCCGGTGTCGCTGAACATTGCTTCAAAGTCGGTGACCAGATCCGATAACGTCTTGGGAAAGCGCGCCGAGATGACGATCGGCGGCGCTCCCATCCGCGCAACTTCGAGCCGATCGGCTACCACCAGGTTTTCCAACACGCTGCCGTCGTGGGACGGTATCCGCGCCATCGTGTCGGGCAGATGGCGGTAAAACCCGGGAAAAAACCGAAAGCCATGCTCACCAGGCAGAGGATCGCGACCGTCTTTGGCTGAATGTGGCACATTGATCGAGCGCGCCTTGCCGCCAACCTGCAAAGGGCGCTTTTCGAAAACGTGAATCTCGAAGTCGGCGCCGTAGCCGCTGCGTTCGGCAAGCTCGTGGGCTACGCTCATTCCGGCGACCCCTCCGCCGAAAATGGCAACTTTCCTGGTCGGCACGCCCGTTTCCCCCAAACAGTGGCAGAAGAACCCGTTATGGATTTCTCCTGTGGCGAAGCTGCGCGACCCGGACAGCTGTGATGTTTAACAAAGGTTTGCGCAGATCGTCCGGCAATGCAAGTATTGCCGCGTCGCAGTGGCTGAGTCTCCAGGAAAGGAACCGGCCGTCCGCGCGTGTCGCGCAGCCAAGGGGTAAGCCGCGTGCCGGAACTTTTCATTTCCTACAACCGCAAGGACCAGGCACACGCGCGCCTGTATGCCGAGGGTTTGAAGGCGGAAGGGTTCGACGTGTGGTGGGATGTAACCCTTCGCACCGGAGAGGCGTGGGATGCCGTTACCGAAAAGGCGTTGAATGAAGCCGAGGCAGTGGTTGTCCTGTGGTCGCAGCGTTCGGTCAATTCGCGCTGGGTCCGTTCCGAAGCCGCCGTCGCCCAGCGCAACGGCACCCTGGTTCCTGTTATGATGGAACCCTGCATTCGCCCCGTGATGTTCGAACTGACGCAAAGCGCCGACCTTGCAGGGTGGACCGGCGATACGACCGCACCTGCTTGGCGCGGCCTGGTTGACGACATTGCAAATCACCTGGCGCGGCGCAGAAGTGCGCCATCAGCGGAGCATGCCGCTCCGCGATCGCCCGTACGCTCTGCAACAGAGCGCCGCCAGGTTACGGTGCTGAATGCCGCTTTGGCGCTTGATGAAGGCGGTACAGACCTCGATCCCGAAGACTGGGATGCGGCTGTGCGAAATGTTCAGGCTGCAGCCGTTCTTGCGGCCAGAAATTTCGACGCGACCGTCATCAACGGCAGCACTGGCGCGACACTTTTGTTCGGGCTTGACCAGATCAACGAGCAGGACGCGCTGCATGCCGTTCAGACCGCGCTTGCCCTGGTCGATCAGGTCGGCGCAGCCCGTTTCGCCGATGGATCTACAGCGCGGCTGCGCTGCGGCCTCGATAGCGGGTCGGTGGTTGCTGGTGCCAACAATCCCGCGCCCGCCGGGCTGGCGCTTGATGGCGCGGCGCAGTTGCAGATGCTTGCGGCCCCGGGCACGGTGCTCATAGGAAGTGCGGTGGCGACTGTTGCCGGCGGTTTCCTCGAGCTGGAACGCGCCGGACCGCGAGCCTTCCGGGTCCTTGGCGAAGCTGCCACCCATTCGCGTTTCGAAGTGTCGCGGGCCCGCGGACTGAGCCGCTTCGTTGGACGCGAGCAGGAGTTCGAATTGCTGATGCGCGGTCTTGAGCGCGCGAGCGAAGGAACCGGGCAGGTCATTGGGGTCATGGCCGAAGCCGGTACCGGCAAGAGCCGCCTGTTTTTCGAGTTTGCGGAGCTGTGCCGCAGCCACGATATTCCGGTCTACTCCGGGTCCGCATCTCAAGTCGGCAAAAACGCCCCACTGCAAGCCATCA
>NZ_JAHEBV010000050.1 GCF_024642085.1 Novosphingobium sp.
TCGCCGGTCAGGCGCAGAAGGAAACGTTCGTCAATGAAACTTCCTGCCGGCTCGACACGTTGGTGCACCTTGCTGTCGAAGCGTCTGCACCGACTCCTCCGGCGAACATAGCCGATGGGCTTGCCTGGCTTGTGGCCGCCGAAGCAGGCGGCGAATGGAGCGGGAAAGATGGGCAGATTGCGTCCCGTCAGTCCGGCAACTGGTTCTACATTATCCCCCGCGACGGTCTGCGCGCTTACAACCGTGCTACCGGGCAGGAATTGCTTTACAGTGATGGCTGGATTGCACCTGACCGACCCACTGTTCCGAGCGGCGGAACTACAGTGGACAGCGAAGCGCGCGAAACGATAGTTCAGATCATCGCCAGCCTTGCTTCTGTCGGGATCTATCCCGCTTGATGCTGGTTTCAAACTTGCGCCGACTATGATCTAATCGGCCTTGAACGCACTGAGCGACGGCTTTAATCATAAATCTGTAGTTGCAGAGATTAAGAATCGCGACATTTGTGCAACAGGTTGCTGCTTTTGAGCGCTTGCTTCGGGAACTCTATCAAGTTAGGTGAATTGTACTCGGTGGCTCTAATCCAAAAAGGGGAAATCCAAAATGCGCAAACTGGTCATTGGGATGGCGTTAGCCTCCACTGCCCTAGCGTCGCCGGCAGTCGCCCGCGATGATTCATGGTACGTCGAAGCTGACGCTGGTGCCATGATTGTTGAAGACATTGAAAACTTTGCTGGTCGTGACCAGCTTGGTGTTCTTGATCTGAAGACAGGTTATGACTTCGGCGGTATTGTCGGTTACGATTTCGGCGCCTTCCGTCTTGAAGCAGAAGCTAGCTACCGCCGTGCGGAAGAAAACGGCTTCAAATCGCCCAGCACCACGTTTGATGATGCAAGCACCGGTGGCGGAGCCTCAGCACTTAGCTTCATGATGAATGGCCTGCTCGATTTCGGCTCTGACGATGGCCTGCAGGGCTTTGTTGGTGGCGGTGTCGGCGTTGGCCGGGTGAAGAACGCCGTTCTGCTGCCCAAGCCTAATCCTTATGATCTGGTTGATTCCGACACTGGCTTTGCATGGCAGGCCTTGGCCGGTATCCGTGCGCCGCTCAGCGATAATGTCGACATCGGTCTGAAGTATCGCTTCTACAACCAGTCGCATAATGATTTGGTCAACGCGCTGGGTAACAATATCCGTACGCGCTTCCGTTCGCATTCCTTGATGCTGACGCTTGGCTACAACTTCGGTGCGCCGGTTGCTCCGCCTCCGCCGCCCCCGCCGCCCCCTCCGCCTCCGCCTCCGCCGCCCCCGCCGCCTCCGCCGCCGCCGGTGGAATGCAACAAGGGTCCGTATATCGTGTTCTTCGACTGGGATAAGTCGGACATCACGCCGGAAGCGGCTTCGATCCTCGACAGTGCTGTCACGGCTTATGCCAACTGCACCAACGTGCCGATCATGCTGGCTGGTTATACCGATCGTTCGGGTTCAACCCAGTACAACCAGGGTCTTTCTGAACGTCGTAACACCTCGGTTCGTGGCTACCTTTCGTCGCACGGCGTGCCGGATGGCGCGATCACCAGCCAGGGCTTTGGTGAAAGCAACAACCGCGTGCCGACCGCCGATGGCGTTCGCGAACTGCAGAACCGCCGGGTGGAAATCACCTACGGTCCGGGTTCGGGCATGTAATCTGCTCTACGCAGAAAACGATTGGGGGGCCGGAGAAATCCGGCCCCTTTTTCGTTTCACAATGATGGAAGCGAAAGGAAAAAACCGTGGAACGTTTGGTTACTGTTGGTTTCGTAGCATCGCTTTCAGCGTGTACGACTCTGGGAAGTGTACCGACCCAAGCTATTGCTATAGCTGACTTGGCGCTTTCTAACGGCGCACCTGCGGGCAAAGCGTTGGTGACCGCGGGCGGTGACCAGATCAACATCTCACTGGCAGCTTTTGGCATGCCGCAAGGCGCTCACGGCATGCACCTGCACATGGTGGGATCATGCGATGCGCCAACATTCTCATCAGCTGGGGCACATCTTAATCCTGACCATCATCAGCATGGTACGGCAAACCCGGACGGCAGCCATTTGGGCGACCTTCCCAACCTTTCAATCAATGCAAGCGGTACCGGAACGATAAGCGTGCAGCTCAAAGGTACACGCGCTGATACCGAAGCTGCGATGTTTGACGCCGACGGTACGGCCATAATCGTGCATTCTGGTGCCGATGATTACAAGACCGACCCGAGCGGAAACAGCGGCGCGCGCATTGCGTGCGGTGTTCTAAAGCGCAACTAGGACTGTTTATTCAGGCCTTTTCGCCTGAGCGCGCTTCCAACGTCGCTTCTGCATCTGGCACGCTGCGGTAAGCGTAAACCAGCGTTGCCATCGCAATGGGAGCGACCCCGATCAGGGATAGTACACCTGTACGCAGGTCGCCAACCGGCTTTCCATCGACGATTGAACCGGTCATGTCCGAAATCAGGCCCACCAGATAGGGTCCCCAGGCAAGACCAACCAAGGTCGTCCCAAGGAAGAACGCCGCGGTTGCCGTTCCGCGCATACGCGGAAGCACGAGATCTTGCGTCGTAGCGGCGGCAGCGCCAAGGGCGGCAGCGCCGAACATGCCCGCAAGAAAGCTCATCGCGTAGAACAGGACCGCGTTTGTCGTCGTGTAGGCAATCCACAACGGTGCGATCGGCGCAATGACACCGAACATGACTACCAGGATGCGTCCAGCAGGATTGCGCGACCGCAGGTAATCAGCAACGCGCCCACCGATTATCACACCGAGAAAGCCACTGACAGCGCCGTTGGCGCCGAGCACAAACGCCAGTTCCTGACGCGGAAGATGAAGCACGTTTTCAGCATAGGGTGCGGCCCAAAAACCCAACGCCCAGGCTACCAGCGAAACCAGGCTGTATCCCAGGGTTGTACAGATGAATGCCGGCGTTCCCCAAATCAGACGGAACGTTGCTGGGTCGCGGGCCCGAAGCGAGCTTGCCCACGAAAACACCGCGTAATAGCCAAGACCGATTGCCGGCCATTGCAGCGCGTTGCCAGTGACCCGCACCATCGCCCAGGCCAACAAGGCTGCAATTGCCGCTACGGCAATGTTTATGGCCAGGGCCGCCGGGCCGCGTCGAAACGCTCCGATGACGGTAAAGGGCGGCACAATGCTCATCAAATCGCCCACAAAATCGCGGAACGGTGTGATCGACCCCTTGCTGGGTGTGCCGTCCATTGCGCCGCGAATCGGCTCTTTCAACGTTGAAACCCACAAGGCCATAAGAAGGCCGGGTGCCCCGACCGCCATGAAGGCGGCTTGCCATCCCACAAGACCCAATGGTCCGCCCCCGGGATAGGCTGCATTCCACAACTGCCCGATCTTCGCGCCGATCAACAATGAGACCCCGCCCCCGATGTACAATCCCGAAGAGTATATCGCGAGTGCCGTGGCCCGCTGACGCTTGGGGAAATAGTCGGAAATAAGCGAATAAGCGGTCGGGCTGGCCGTTGCCTCGCCAACTCCTACACCCATGCGGGCAAGCGAAAGCTGCACGTTGTTGCGTGCAAAGCCAGAGAGAGCAGTCATGGTCGACCAGACAGCAAGACCTAGCGACAGCAGTCGCACGCGGTGCCAGTTATCGGCAAGTCGGCCAAGGGGAACACCAAACAGCGCGTAAAATACAGCGAATGCTGCTCCGCCCAGGAACCCCAGGTCGCTGTCGGTCAGTCCCAGATCAGCCTTGATATCGACGGCTAAGATACTGAGAATCTGACGATCGATGAAGTTTAGAATGTATACGACGACAAGAACGGACAACACATACCAGGAATAGCCATTAGCCTTGCCCTGCGCAGAAACTGCTTGTTCGCTATCCGCCACGCCGTCCATCTCCCGATTGTCAGTCAGCAGCGTAGCGTGTTGCGTCGATAATCCCAGCCTTTTCAAAACCCTCGCGGCGTAAACGGCAGCTGTCGCATTTCCCGCAAGCAATACCGGCGGCTGACGGATCATAGCACGACCAGCTCATGGCTGGATCAAGCTGCAAGCGAACGCATTCCTGAGCGATCTGCGCCTTGCCCATAAACTGCAGCGGGGCATGAACAGCAAAAGCCTGACCCTGCGCTCCGGCTTTCGTCGCGAGGCGCGCCAAATCCGCAAATCCAGCGATAAACTCCGGCCGGCAGTCGGGATAACCTGAGTAATCTAGCGCGTTTACGCCTATGAACACGTCGCGCGCATCGATTGCTTCGGCCCAGGCCAACGTCAGGGACAGGAAAACCAGATTACGTGCCGGCACATAAGTCACCGGAATGTCCGAGCCGACGCCGCCCTTCGGAACGTCAATATCGGCGGTAAGCGCTGATCCGCCAAATTGCCGCAGATCGAGCGGCAATACGACATGGCGCTCCGCTGCGATACTTCCGGCAATCTGTCTCGCGGCGTCGAGTTCGATCCGGTGACGCTGGTTGTAATCAATCGTCAGCGCGTAGACTGCAAATCCGGCTTCCTTCGCCAGAGCTGCGGTGACCATGGAATCCAGTCCGCCAGACAGCAGTACAACCGCGCGTTTCTGGGATGCGTCAGTGTTGATAGTCATGGCCTGCGGCTAGCGTTTGCCTGTTGCTATGGCAACCCGATCAACCGCCGCAATCGCCCACGCGCCTGGCTTCGGCGGTAAACTCGAACGGCAAACCGTTGGCAATGCCCTGGCTATCGATCTTGAGAAGTCGCCCCGTTTCGCGCAGTATGCGCGTCCGCCCGTACCCGTGACCGCGACACGTATACTGGATCACAACTTCGGTATCGCTTTGACTCACGACGAAACGGTCGCACGTATCGCTGCTGTGGCGCAGTTGAATGAAATTGCGCCCGCTCATCGCGCAGATCAGCTTCGGCTCTGCACCCGGTTCGCGTAAACGCAGCTCCCAGTTGCCTGACTGTATGGAATCGAGAACGCCGGCGTTCTGCCCATCCGCGCTGGCTGGCACGACACCAAAAACGACAACGGCAAAAATTACCGAAAGTCCGCGACTGAATGGGTGTCTTACACGCATGGTGATCTCTGCACGATCGTTCTACGCAGTTTCGTGCGCACGATTCCTTTCATCACCCTTGTATCATAGCGACGGGTTACGACAAAGCGTGTTATAACGTCGATGAAATGAGTTTCACGCTTCGATCTGGAACTGTTTTGAGCAAAACGCACAATCGACCACGATCATTCCCGTTTCGTCGCGCATTTCAGCTCGGTCCTCTTCCGGGAAGTTGCCGATGACGGCGGCATAGTGGGCAACGCTGCATCGACACCCGCGTGAAAGTTGCCGGCCTGTTTCCACCCGGACCTCTTTTTCTTCATGGAACAGGCGCCAGGTCAGGGCTTCAAGCGACAGATCTGCATCAACCAGTTCGTCATGACGGATTGACCCTGCAAGGGCAGCCAGATGTTCCCATTCGGGGTGATCAAGCCGAACATGGAGGCGCTCGCGACCCTCTTCGCCTTCGGCCAGATGTTGCACCAACAAGCCTCCGGCCACACAGCCTTGGGCATCGGACCGGACGGCCACCCGGATCAGTGTGGGAACCTGCTCGCTTTGCGCGAAATAATTCTGGCACGCCTCGGCCAGCGAGGTGCCTTCCAGCGGGACAATTCCCTGATACCGCTGTCCGGTTGTCGCCATATCAAAAGTGATCGCCAGGTAACCTTGCCCGAACAGCGCGTACAATGACGGGTTGACCCCGATCATACCCAGTCGCTGGTCATCAAAGCGCACATAACCGCGCAATTCGCCGCCGCGATAATCGCAAACGAGCAAATCTACCACGCCGCTTTCGGTTTGCGCCTGCATTGTCAGCTGGCCTTCGTCATCCTTCAGCAGCGACCCGATCAATGCAGCAACAACCAAGGCCTCGGCCAGGACATGCTTGATCGGCGGCGGATAATCATGAGCGCCAAGGATCTTTTCAAGCACCGGCCCCAACCGCACCACTCGGCCGCGGCCGTTTCGCTCGGGAATGGTAAAGCCCAGCACCCGGTCATATCCGGTTTCGCCTTCGGCAATGTGCTCGGGTGCGCTCACAGCTTTTTCAGCGCCCACAGCAGAACGGATTTCTGCGCGTGGATACGATTTTCCGCCTCGTCCCAGACCACGGATTGTGGACCGTCCAGAACCTCGTCGGTCACCTCTTCGCCGCGGTGCGCCGGCAGGCAGTGGAGGAATACCGCATCGCGCTTGGCATGCGCCATCAGCGCCGCGTCAACCTGATACGGCGTCATTGCGGCGATACGGGCATCTGCCCCGCTTTGGCCCATCGACACCCAGGTATCGGTGATGACGACATCGGCACCTGCAGCAGCCTTGTGGGGATCGCGGCATACGGTGATCTTTGCCCCGCGGGCGCGTGCCGCGGCAATGAACGCCGGTTCGGCATCGAATCCTTCCGGTACCCCGATCCGCACATTGAAGCGAAGCAGCCCCGCCGCTTCGATGATCGAGCTGAGCACGTTGTTGCCATCACCAAGCCACGCGACTTCGAGTCCGGGCAAAGCCTTGCCGTGTTCCACGATAGTCAGCAGGTCGGCGACGATCTGGCACGGATGCGAGGCATCGGTCAGTCCGTTGATGACCGGCACAGCGGCGTGGGCGGCCAGTTGCTCGATCTTGCCATGATCATCGGTGCGCAGCATGATCGCATCGACCATCCGGCTCAGCACCCGGGCCGTATCGGCGATCGTTTCACCGCGGCCCAGCTGGGTCGAGCCGGCTTCGAGGATGATTGCCGATCCGCCCAATTGGCGCATTGCCATGTCGAACGAGACACGTGTTCGGGTCGAATTCTTTTCAAACACCATCGCCAGCACATGCCCGGCCAAAGGCGCATCAGGATCTGCGCGCCCTTTGGGCCAGGATGCGCGAGCCGCCTTGCGCGCCCGGGCATCGTTCAGCATCGCAGCCAAGGCATCCCCGCCGGCATCCGACAGGTCCAGAAAATGCCGGGTCACTGGACCGGCTCGGGCGGCTGATAGCTAGCCGCACCGGCGGACAGCTTGTTGAAGAACTCGTCGATTTCGGCGTCTTCGATCACCAGCGGCGGAACAAGTCGCAGCGTATTATCGCCCGCCGCAACGGTCAGCAACTGGTGGTTATCGCGCAGGTGCGCCACAAAGCCGCGGCTTTCCATCTTCATCTTGACGCCCAGCATCAGCCCCTTGCCCCGTACCAGTTCGAACAAATCCGGGTAATTTCCGATGAACTGTTCAAGGCGGCTGCGCAGGCGGTCGCTCTTGGCGCGGACTTGCGACAGGAACTCGTCATTGGCGACCGCGTCGAGCACCGCCTCTCCCGCTGCCATGGCCAGTGGATTGCCGCCATAAGTTGATCCGTGGGCGCCGATCACCATGCCCCGCGCCGCCTTTTCAGTGGCAAGGCAAGCGCCGATCGGGAAACCTCCACCCAGGCCCTTGGCAGTGGCCAGCACATCTGGCTCAACCCCGTATTGCTCATAGGCATAAAACGTACCCGACCGGGCGACGCCGCACTGCACTTCATCAAGCGCGAGGAGCAGACCATTTTCGTCCGCCAAGGCACGCAGTCCCTGCATGAACGCGTCAGACGCCGGGCGGATGC
Organism: Novosphingobium sp.; assembly: GCF_024642085.1. GTDB lineage: Bacteria > Pseudomonadota > Alphaproteobacteria > Sphingomonadales > Sphingomonadaceae > Novosphingobium. The sequence goes on from NZ_JAHEBV010000050.1 coordinate 7,629, forward strand.
CGCCTTCGCCCTGCACCGGTTCGACCAGAAAGCCTGCCGTATTGGGTCCGATCGCCGCCCTGGCACCTTCCAGATCATCGAAATCGACATATTTGAACCCGGCCAGCAGCGGCATGAAGCCCTTGTGCATCTTGTCCTGGTTGGATGCGCTGATCGTCGCCATTGTCCGGCCGTGGAAGGCGTTTTTAAAAGTGATGATTTCGAACCGGTTCTCGTCACCGGCGTACTGGTGATATGCGCGTACCGTCTTGATTGCGCATTCGACGGCTTCGGCACCCGAATTGGTAAAGAACACCGTATCAGCAAACGACAGGTCGACTAGCCGCTGCGCAAGGCGTTCACCCTGCGGGCTGCCGTAAAGGTT
>NZ_JAHEBV010000009.1 GCF_024642085.1 Novosphingobium sp.
GCTATGAAGGCGCTGAAAAGATCATGGAAAAGCTGGGCGGAGCGGAGCACGGCCAGACGCTGGACGATCCAATTACCGATGTTGCCCAGTTCGAGAAGGAACGCGTTTCGGGCGCGGTGCGAACAGATCTGATCCTGTCGGCCGAAATCATGGCCATCGCCCTGGCTGCAATCGCCGACACCCCGCTGGTCCAGCGCGGCATTGTGCTGGCACTGGTAGGGATCGCGATCACGGTGCTGGTTTATGGCACGGTCGCACTGATCGTGAAGATGGACGATATCGGCCTTCACATGGTCGAAAAGCGCCGGACGGCAGCGGCCAAGGCAGTGGGCAGGGGCCTGCTGCGGGCCATGCCCAAAGTGCTTACGTTATTGTCGGTGGTGGGCACCGGCGCAATGCTGTGGGTCGGGGGCGGGATCATTCTCGATGGACTGGAAGACCTGGGGGTGCACGGCCCGGCCGGCCTTGCCCATGCAGTGCAGCACGCTGTCGAGCAGGCGACCGGGCCGGTTGGCGGGCCCCTGGGCTGGCTGACCTATGCAGTTGCTTCAGCGCTGGTCGGGGTAATTCTGGGCTGGATCGTAGCGACCGTGCTGCACCATGGGCAGAAAGCAGTCCGCCGCTAGGGCAGGCCCCATTGGCGAAGCGCCGCTTCGCTGCGAAGCGCCAGCACAGGTGTGCCGGGCCATAGACGCACCAGCGGCAGGTGGATCCCTTCCAATGTGATGCGATCGGCATCATCGATAAAGCGCGGGGCCTCGCTATCAAGCCGGATGACCAGGCATACCGGAACGCTTTGTACGGTCGTACAGGTCAGCAAGCCGACATTGCGCACTTCTAGCAGGCCCTCGGTGCGGGGCGGGGGGCTGGCCTTAAGCCGTCCGCCGCACGGCTCCAGCATTACCCCGTCGTCTCCGATCAGCACCGCGCCGCGATCGATCAGCGCAAGGGCCAGGCTGGATTTCCCGCTGCCCGATGGTCCTTCAATCAACATGCCGCGCCCGCCGCAGGATACTGCCGTGATATTGGCAAGAAGTGTCACGCCTCGTCTTCCTGCTCGAGCGGCAATTCAGCGATCAGGCAGGCTCCGGGCTGCCCGTCGTCGCGATCGGTCGCGAACAGGCTGCCATCATGGGCTTCTACGATGGTTCGCGCGATGGCCAGGCCGAGCCCCGAATGGCCGCCAAAATCCTCATCGGACGGGCGCACCGAATTGAATCGTTCGAACACCTGTTCACGGGCCTCGGCAGGAATGCCCGGGCCGTGGTCGCGGACCCCCAACCGGACGTGATCGTCTATCCGTTCCAACGTAATGTCTACAGCCGCCTGCTGGGGCGAGAATGAAACGGCATTATCGACCAGGTTTTCCAGTACGCGGACCAGCCGGGCCGGATCACCCGGAACGACAAAGGGTCCAGGACCAAGCGGGACCAGGCGCACGGCGCGCCCGGCATCGAATTGACGCTCGGCCCGGGCGCTGACCAGCGTGCCGGCCAAGGCTTCCAGATCGACTGGCACGAACTGGGTCCGGCTGAGTTCGGCGTCGATCCGGCTTGCTTCGGCAATTTCGGTCACCAGCCGGTCGATCCGCCGGACATCGTGTGCAGCGATCCCGGTCAGTTCGGCGCGCAAGGCAGGATCGTCCACCTTGTCCATCGTCTCGATCGCGCTGCGCAGCGAGGCCAGCGGATTTTTGATTTCGTGCGCGACATCGGCGGCAAAGGTTTCAACTGCGTCGATCCGGTGGCGCAGCGCCAGGGTCATGTCTGACAAGGCGCGGGCGAGGAGGCCAATCTCGTCTCCGCGTTCAGGCAGGCGGGGGACCACCACTTCGCGGTCACGGCCCAGCCGCACGCGCACTGCAGCGCGGACCAGGGCCCGCAATGGCTGGACAATGGTGCGCGCCAGAAAAAGCGAAAGCTGGATCGATATAAGGAGTGTAACCGTCAACACGACCGCCAGAGTGCTGCGGGCATCACGCACGTCCTGGGTGATGTCGCGGGCATTGCGGGTGGTCAGCAGCATTTCTCCGCGGACCCCGACCGGAGCGGCTGCGGTGATCACCGGGGTCTCGTCAGGTGCGGCGCGTTGCAGCACCCATGTCTTGCCAGTGGCCTTGGCTGCGGCAAGTTCAGGCCAGGCATCGACGCTTTCGCCAGGCGGATCGGCATAATCGGGAACAGGCGTCGTTCCCAGCACCCAGTTCATCGCGCGATCGATTTCACGCGCGGTCTGGAGCAGGAACGGTTCGCTGTCAGGATCAATGAAACGGTAAGCCGGACCTGAAACGCTGTCACTGTCGAGGATCAGTTTGCCGCTGGCATCATACAGGCGCAGGCGCAAGCTCTGGTCGGTACTGACCCGTTCGACCAATGCCCTGCGACCAGCAATCGGCGTTTCAGCCAATCCATCGGCGGTAATCTCGGCCTCGGCGCGGGCCAGTTTGAAGCGCACTTCAAGCAGCTGCTTGCGATACGAATCAAGGTAGAACAGGCTGCCCGCCATCAAACCCAGCGCAATGATGTTCACGGCCAGGATACGCACCGTCAAAGATGTCCGCCGGGTCCAGACGCGCCGCCGCCGTCCACCTGGTCCTTGCGGCAGGTCAGCCATCGGTAAAAGAATAGCCGGCGCCGTACAGCGTTTCGATCGCGCCAAAGTGGGGGTCGACACTGCGGAACTTGCGTCGCAGCCGCTTGATGTGGCTGTCGATTGTGCGGTCATCGACGAACACGTCATCGCTGTAAGCTGCATCCATCAGTTGATTGCGGCTTTTGATCACGCCGGGCCGCGCGGCTAGGGCCTCAAGAATCAGAAACTCCGTCACGGTCAGCGATACCGCCTGATCGTCCCATCGCACCTGGTGGCGCAGCGGATCCATCTCCAACCGGCCGCGCCGGACTGACAGACCCGGTTCGGCCTCGTCGCCTGTCGCGGCTGCGCCCCGTGCCACCTCGCTGCGCCTCAGGATCGCACGGATGCGGGCAATCAACAGGCGCTGGCTGAACGGCTTGGCGATATAGTCATCGGCACCCAGCGAAAGTCCCAGCGCCTCGTCCGGCTCTTCGTCTTTGCTGGTCAAGAAGATAACCGGCAGCGCAGATTTTGCACGCAGGTTCTGCAACAGCTGCAGTCCGTCCATGCGCGGCATCTTGATGTCGAACACTGCCAGATCGGGAGGATTGTCCAGCAGGGCTTTAAGCGCGGTTTCGCCATCGGAATAGACCCGCGTGACGAACCCTTCGGCCTGAAGCGCGATTGAAACGGTGGTCAGGATGTTGCGATCGTCGTCAACCAACGCGATCACGTGCGGTGCGCCGTGCGTCAAAGGGGCGGGGACAGCGTCGGTCATCGGCATCACAGGCGCTAGCGCCTCACGCCCGCTCTGGCAATCGGCGCGAAGTGTCTGGAAGCGCTTTGTCATGGCCCGGATCTTTGCGGATTTGACGGAATCGGTCGGCTGGACTATGCGCCGGATCGACTCTTTGCATAGGTATGCAGAAATCCCCGTTCTGGCTTAAACCAGGCGGCAAAACACCTCGGAGATGGACTTGACCGCTACCCTTTCCTTCCCGCTGCATGAGCAGGGAATTGCTACTGCCGCCACCGTTCACGCCAATCTGGGTACGCCTGCGCTGGTGGAACACGCGGTGCGAAACGGTGAAGGCCTGCTGGCCAAGGATGGCCCGCTGGTGGTTGAAACCGGCAAGCACACTGGACGCAGTGCCAAGGACAAGTTCATCGTCCGCGATGCCGAAACCGAAGATACGGTATGGTGGGATAACAACGCGTCGATGACGGCGGAGCATTTTGCCGCGCTCAAGGCTGATTTCATGGCGGCGCTGGGCACCAAGGATACGTTGTACGTGGCCGATCTGTTTGGCGGATCACAGGCGGAAAACCGGGTCAAGGTGCGCGTGATCAACGAATTGGCGTGGCACAACCAGTTCATTCGTACACTGCTGGTCCGTCCCACCCCGGCCGAGTTGGACGGCTTCGTGCCTGAATATACAATCATAGACTTGCCCAGCTTTCAGGCCGATCCGGCGCGTCACGGCTGCCGCACTGAAACCGTGGTCGCGGTCAACTTCACGGAAAAACTGATCCTGATCGGCGGCACCAAATATGCCGGCGAAATGAAGAAAAGCGTGTTCGGCATCCTCAACTACCTGCTGCCGGTCAAAGGCATCATGCCGATGCACTGTTCCGCCAACGTCGGCCCTGATGGCAAGACGGCTGTGTTCTTCGGCCTGTCGGGAACAGGAAAGACCACGCTGTCCGCCGATGCCAGCCGCACGCTGATCGGCGATGACGAACATGGCTGGTCGGACACCGCGGTCTTCAACTTTGAAGGTGGCTGCTATGCCAAGGTGATCCGCCTGTCGGCCGAGGCAGAGCCCGAGATTTTCGCCACGACCAAGCGTTTTGGTACGGTGCTGGAAAACGTCGTGATCGATTCCTTCACGCGCGAGATTGATCTGGATGACAACAGCCTGGCGGAAAATAGCCGCGGGTCCTATCCGATCGACTTCATTCCCAATGCCAGCGCTGAAAATCTGGGCCCGGTTCCGGCCAACATCATCATGCTGACCGCCGATGCCTATGGCGTCCTGCCCCCGATCGCGCGGCTGACCCCGGACCAGGCGATGTACCACTTCCTGTCAGGTTATACGGCGCGCGTGGCCGGGACTGAAATTGGCGTAACCGAACCCGAAGCCACTTTCAGCACCTGTTTTGGCGCACCGTTCATGCCGCGCCATCCCTCGGTATACGGCAACCTGCTCAAGCAACGAATTGCCAAGGGACAGGTTACCTGCTGGCTGGTCAACACCGGCTGGTCGGGCGGCAAGGCCACGATGCCGGGGATCAAGCGAATGCCGATCAAGGCGACCCGCGCGCTGCTGAATGCCGCGCTTGATGGCAGCCTGAACGATGCTGCATTTCGCAAGGACGCCAACTTCGGATTTGAAGTGCCGGTCAGCGTTGCCGGGGTTGATCCCGGGCTGCTCGATCCGCGCAGTGCCTGGGCCGATCCGCAAGCGTACGATGCGACCGCGCAGGATCTGGTTGCCAAGTTCATCGCCAACTTTGCGCAATTTGCCGACCACGTCGATCAAGGCGTGCGCAACGCGGCTCCGACCGCCGCCTGACCGGCCCGGGACACTTTCTCGGGCGTTGAAAAATATGCCCGAGGATTTTCCCGATGACCGATCACTCAATCCGCCTGTTTGCCACCGATGAGGCTGTTCGCCGGATCGGAGAAGAACTGCTTCACCGCACTTTGCCAAAGGCTGAGTGGACACATGAGGCTCATCTGGCTGCCTGTGTCTGGCTGCTGCTTGAGCGGCCCGATATTGCGCCAGAGCGTGACCTTCCGGACATCATTCGCGCCTACAATGTGTCAGTTGGCGGCGTGAACAACGATGCGGAAGGTTATCATGAAACGCTGACCCGGCTGTATATCCATGCTGTACACTTGACGCTGGCCGGTCGCAGGGATCCGTGTCTTGTCGCAGCGGTCAACGCGGTTCTGTCCAGCCCGATTGCACAGCGGGATTGGCCGCTGCGTTTTTACAGCCGCGAATACCTGTTCGGTGTCGCTGCGCGGCGCAGCTGGGCCGAACCTGATCTGGGCCCAATTTGCATTGGCGCACAAGCGGGCAAGGGCGCATAGTCACCCTTCACAGCGCAAGGAGTCGCAGCAATGGGCATTTTTGACAGCATCATGGGCCAGGTCGGCCAACACGCCGATGTCGGAAATCTGGCGACGAAGCTTGGCATCCCGTCTGAAGTTGCGGAAAAGGCGATTGCGGCGCTTGGCCAGTCCCACGGTGAACCGGGCGACACTATCGAAGGCGCTGCGGCCAAGACCGGCCTTGACGCCGGGGTGTTGGGCCAGATCGTCAATCAGATCGGCGGCGAAGGCTCGCTCGGTCAGTATGCCAAGGCTCTGCAAGACAATCCGCAGGCATCTGGACTATTGAACATGCTGGACCGCGACGGCGACGGTAATCCGCTTAACGATGTGCTTGGGATGGCCAAGGGCTTGTTCGGCAAGAGCTGAACCGCGAAACAAGATCATGGAAAAAGGCAGCGCGGCCTGTGCCGCGCTGCCTTTTGCTTGTCGGACGTGCCGAACAATCAATCCAGCAGTTCTGCCGGAACCTTGCCGCCATTGTCGGCCAGCGCCTTCATCACCTGCTTGTGCAACATAATATTGTCTTCAGCCGAACCTGAATAATCGGCATTACCCAGCTCATGGGCCAGATCCTTGCGGTTTTCATAGCTTGCGTCGATGCCCACCAGCTTCATCAGATCGACGATCGACGAGCGCCAGTTAAGGTTGTCCGCGCCGGCCATCGCGCCAAGGCTGGCTTCGATGTCGACCGGTTCAGCCATGGTCGGAGCGGGCTGGGCCGGGCTATCCATCGGAATGGCCGAAGCATCCGGGGTGGCGGGTGCGGCCTGGGCCTTATGACCAAAAATGGCGTCCTTGATCTTGCTGAAAATTGACATGGATCCTTGCTCCTTTTTGATGGCGGCGAATCGCAGCCCTGAGCCGCGCTTCCTGCGGTCTGGGAGCCTACCAGAAATGCACCGTGGTTTAAGTAATTTAGCGCGTGCGTTCGGCAATTGCGCATACGCCCTTGCGCCATCAGGGCTGCGGCGCCCAGCCTGTTCAAGGTTGATCTGTGGTAATGTCGGATTTAGCCATTGGCGGGTCAGCCCTTTCGTGTTTTATGCTGCTATTCAATGGGACAAGCCGGGTCGCACGGTGGAGAGCCCTGGATGGCCGGTATGGAATTGATTGAGATGCTGCGGCGGAGCGGCGGACTTGACGCTGTCTCCAAGCAGCTTGGAGTGCCCCCGGCAATTGCCGCTGCAGGGGCTGAAGCGCTGCTGCCCGCCGTAATCGGCGGTTTTCGCAAACATGCCGAAACAGCAGGCGGCGGCGAAGGCGGCCTTGGCAGTCTTATCGGCATGCTTGGTAGCCTGGGCGGAGGTGCCTTGGCGGCAAACGTTCTGGGTCCCGATTCAACAAACATTTCCATGGGCAACGATGTGCTGGGACAGATATTTGGCAGCAAGGATGTCAGTCGCTCTGTCGCCGCAGATGCGGCAGAACGTACTGGGATCGATCCTGAAACGTTGAAACGGATGTTGCCGCTGCTGGCCATGCTGGTTGGCGGTTATCTGTCGGCGCGGGCCGGCGGAAGCGGGTCGGAAGGTGGCGGTTTGCTAAGTGATCTAGGCTCGGTGATCGGGGGTTTCCTGGCCAGCAAGGCGGGTAGCGCGCCCGGACCGACTTTGAACGGGACAGGCGGGCTGGGATCGATGCTCGACATGAATGGCAACGGCAATCCGCTAGACGACATAATCGCCATGGCCGGCAAACTGCGGCAATAACCGCCGATGAGCGACACCATACTGTCAATTCTTGTGCTTACCGCGATCGCCATGACGCTGGGCGCCGCGGCCTGGTGGCGGCAAGGGCGGCGTAAACAGGCCGCCTTGATGCTGGCGCTGGCCGCGGTAATCGCCGGCAATGTCGCCATCTGGGTCGTACCCGACGGGAGCGGTGCGGCGCCTGTCGATGGCCGGATAAACTAGCGGATCGGACAATCCGGAGCGAGCCGGAAGTCGAGGTAATTGTCGACCGAGCGCATCAGATCATCCATTTCCGTTTCAAAGAAATGATTGGCCCGGGGGATTTCCTCGTGGTGGATGGTGATGTGCTTTTGCGTGCGCAGCTTATCGACCAGCTTTTGCGTTGCGCCCGGCGTCACCACCGTATCGGACGCGCCCTGGATGATGATGCCCGATGCCGGACACGGTGCCAAAAAGCTGAAATCATACATGTTCGCCGGCGGGGCGACCGAGATAAAGCCGCGGATTTCCGGGCGCCGCATCAGCAGCTGCATGCCGATCAGGGCACCGAAGGAATAACCAGCGATCCAGGTAGTGCTGGCTTCGGGGTGGATCGATTGAACCCAGTCAAGCGCAGCCGCGGCATCGCTCAATTCGCCGATGCCGTTGTCAAAGCTTCCCTGACTGCGACCGACGCCACGAAAATTAAAGCGCAGCGTGGCAAATCCGCGCGCGGCAAAATCCTTGTACAGCGCCATGGTGATGCGGTCATTCATCGTCCCGCCGCCCTGGGGGTGCGGGTGAAGAATCATGGCTACGGGTGCGCGGGCCCGGCTGGCTGGCTGGAAACGGCCTTCGAGGCGGCCTTCGGGACCGGGGAAAATGACGGCTGGCATGTCTGGCACCTGTTTCTGGGCTGGCCCTGTCCGCGGCGTTGCGTCAAAATCGGCATGCCGGCCCGGATGGGGCTATCTTGAAGAAGCGTGCGCTATATAGAAACGCAGGTCCGAAAAGCAACGATTGCGAACATGCCCGCCGATTTCATCTACCTTGATCACCAGGCAACCACTCCGCTGGCGCCCGAAGCGCGCGATGCAATGCTGCCGTGGCTGTCAGGTCCGGAAAGCATGGGCTTTGCCAATCCTCATTCGATGCACAAGGCGGGAAGGGCCGCGGCCGCCGCGGTGGAGGTCGCGCGCGAACAGGTCGCGGCGCTTTTGCCAAAAGGCGGACGGCTGATTTTCACCAGCGGCGCGACCGAGGCGCTTAACCAGGCCACTCGCATGGTGGTTCGATCTGCTGACAAGCCCGGCATGGCCTATTCGATGATAGAGCATTCGGCAGTCGTCAACGCTGCCTTGTCAACCGGCGCACCGGTGCAGGAACTGCCCGTCAGCAGCGATGGATTAGTCGATCCTGAAATCGTGTTCGCCGATAACACGGGGCTGGTCGCGGTCATGCAGGTCAACAACGAAATCGGTACGATCCAGCCCGTTGATCGACTGGCCGAGCGCGCGCACGAGGCTGGCGCGCTGTTTCTGTGCGACGCGGTGCAGGGTGCGGGCAAGATTGCGCCGCCGCAAGACGCCGATCTGATCGCGATTACAGCGCACAAGTTGTATGGGCCCAAGGGGATCGGCGCATTGTGGGTGCGCGACGGTGTGAAGATCGGTGCACTGATCGAGGGCGGCGGACAGGAAAGCGGGTTGCGCTCAGGCACGCTCAGCCCGGCACTCTGCGCGGGTTTCGGCATGGCTGCCAGGATAGCGGTTGAGCGAATGGAGGCGGATTTCCAGCACCTGTCGGGACTGGCTTCGCTGGCCCGGTCGATCCTGGGGCGCTGGACGGTAAATGGCAGCGAGGTGTCCCGCTGGCCGGGCAATCTCAGCCTGCGGCTGGACGGCCTCAATTTTCCTAGGCTGCTGATGGATTGCCGGCATATCGCTTTTTCCGCGGGTTCTGCGTGCGGCAGCGGGACCGGCGCGCCAAGCCGGGTTCTGACCGCAATCGGACTGGAAGCCGTGCAGGCTCGAAATGCCATCCGACTTGGTTTTGGCCGCTATACCACGCGTGAGGACGTTGAAAGCGCCTGCCGCGCACTGGATGCAGCGGCGATGGAGCAAGGCGTCTGATGGTAAAGGTCGTTTTCGTTACTGCCGAGGGCAAGCGGGTTGAAATTGAGGGGCCTGCCGGTGAAAACCTGCTCAAGCTGGGTCAGGCAGCGGATCTGGCGCTGGAAGGCACGTGTGAAGGACAGATGGCCTGTTCCACCTGCCACGTCATTGTCGCGGCGGATTGGTTTGACAGATTGCCCCCTGCCAGCGAGGATGAAGAAGACATGCTCGACCTTGCCGCAGGGGTGGCACGCACAAGCCGTTTGTCCTGCCAGATTGATCTGACCGAGGAATTAAACGGACTTGAGGTTATAATTCCTGGCGAAAGCCGCGACATGCAGCGCCGCTAGGGCGCTGCATGTGCATCAGGATCAGTTCGCCAGCGCGTCGATAAGCGCTTGCGAAAAGGCCGGGATATCATCAGGCTTGCGGCTGGTGATGAAGTTACCGTCAACAGCGACTTCCTGATCGACCACATTGGCACCGGCGTTGGCAAGATCGGTACGGACCGACGGCCACGAAGTCATGGTGCGGCCATCAACCACATCGGCTTCAACCAGCAGCCAAGGCCCATGACAGATCGCCGCGATCGGCTTGCCTGCTTCGGCAAAGTCTTCGACCAGATTGATCGCATCGTCATTCATGCGCAGGATATCCGGGTTCATCTGGCCGCCGGGCAGCAACAGTGCATCGAAATCGCCTTCGCTGACGCTGTATATCGTCGCATCTACCGCAACGCTTTCGCCCCAGTCTTTCTGGTGCCAACCCTTGATCATGCCGGCTTCGGGGCTGGCAACCACGGTTTCAAATCCGGCCTTTTCAAGGGCCGCTTTGGGATCCAGCAGTTCCGACTGTTCGAAACCGTGGGTGGCAAGAATGAGGACGCGCTTGGTCATGGGATTCTCCATAGGTTGGGGGCTTGTCGGCATAACCCCCAGATACCCTGACTGTTCCGCTACCTTGCCATGCGAAGCTTCACGCCGCCTCATGCAGCGGCCGGTTCAGCCGCCAACGGGCGCCAGCGCAGCCACAGTTTCCGCCCCGCCCAGCCCAACGCCGCGAAGGGCGCCAGCAGTGCCAGAACGCCGATCAAGGCTGCGAAGGTCATGCCGAAAATCCCGCCCAATGCACCCACCACGCTGCGGATCGGGCCCATGAAGCTACTTTTCTCTTCGCGCCGGATGGCCGCTGCCACCGGATTGTAATCGATATGGATCGCGCTGAAATCGACCCGGCCCTTCATTTCAGCCAGCCAACTGCGCGCCTGATCAATCTCCTCGTTGACCTGCGCGACACCGCGCTCGGCTTCCACAAGTTCGGTTACGGTGCCGCGGCGGCTGGTGAGCACTTCCATCAGCCGGTCGCGCAGGATGGTGCGCGCGCGCAGCCGCGCCTCGGTGTCGACGATCTGTTTGGACACATCTTCCCCGCTGATCGAGCTTGCAGCCTGGGTGCCGCCCGCCGAGGCGACCTGCTGGGCCAGTTCACTACCAAAGCTGCGCGCACGGGACGCGGCGACGGCGAGGTCGAGGCTGCCCGTGCCGCGCCCGTCATCATCGCCCGAATGGACCATCGCGATGATCCGGCAGGTTGCCGGACCCAGCCGTTCGCACATGTCGGCCTGGCTTTGCTGAACATCGGCCAGACTGCGCGGATCAAGCGTGAAACCGTACGAATAGCGGTACGCAATCTGCGGCAGCGACACGGCAAGGTTGGCAGGCGGTATATTCAGCGCAGCTGAAGCTGCGCCCCGTGGCGGGGGTGGCGGCGATAGTGGCGGCGAAATCGGTGCAGCCATCATTCGGGGATCCGGCATCGCAATATCGGCGGTGGTGACCGAGCGGTGCACCGCTTCATCAAGGCCGGATTTGTTCTGTGTCCGATGGGGGGCGAAAGGCGTTTGCACCTGTGATGAACTGATGGCGATCATCACCACCAACACGACCGGAACCGAAGCAAGCGCGGCGGCGGCAAGACGATGCTTCATGGCATGCACTCCCGTTTTATGTTATGTGATACTGTATCATTCATTATGGGATATGCAAGAGGCGGTCAAATCGCGAAAACCCTATGGAAAAGCGTGCCAACCCGCTTGGGCCGCGAATCGCGCCCTGCTAGGGCAGCTGGGTAATGACCACCGAAGTGACCGAGCCCGATCCGTTTGACGCCATCGTCGATGCACCATTCGATTCAGCATTGTCGCAGCGCTATCTGGTTTACGCATTATCGACGATCACAGCGCGGTCGCTGCCTGATCTGCGCGACGGGCTAAAGCCAGTCCACCGGCGCCTGCTGTGGGCGATGCGGCAACTGAAGCTCAACCCCAACGATGCTTACAAGAAATCGGCGCGCGTGGTCGGCGACGTAATCGGCAAGTATCATCCCCACGGGGATCAGTCGGTTTATGATGCGATGGTCCGCCTCGCCCAGGATTTCAGCCTGCGCTATCCGCTGGTCGACGGGCAGGGCAATTTCGGTAACATCGACGGCGATAACGCCGCCGCCTATCGATACACCGAGGCACGGCTGACCAAGACTGCGATCCAGCTGATGGCGGGGCTGGATGAAGGCACGGTCAACTTCATCCCGACCTATAACGGCGAGGAGGAAGAACCGGAGATTTTCCCTGGTCTGTTCCCCAACCTGCTGGCCAATGGGTCGACCGGGATTGCGGTGGGCATGGCCACATCGATCCCCAGCCACAACGTTGCAGAAATTATCGACGCGACCTTGCTGCTGATCGACAACCCCCATGTCGAACACCCCCAGCTGATGGAGGTGTTCAAGGGCCCGGATTTTGCCACCGGCGGCGAGGTGGTAGACAGCGCAGCGTCAATTTCCAATGCTTATGAAACCGGCAAGGGCGCCTTCCGTGTGCGCGGACGATTTTCAACCGGGCGCGAAAGCGATGGGTCGTGGGAGGCCACAGGTATTGAAAAGCTGCCGGGCGGGCAATGGCAGCTGGTTGTCAGCGAAATTCCCTACATGCTGGCCAAGGGCAAGCTTATCGAACAGGTCGCTCAGGCGATTGCAGACAAGAAACTGCCGATCCTGGAAGATGTCCGCGACGAAAGCGACGAACAGGTGCGGTTGGTCTTCGTGCCGAAAAGCCGCAACGTCGATCCCGCGCTGCTCAAGGAATCGCTATTCAAGCTGACCGATCTGGAAAGCCGGTTCAGCCTTAACCTCAACGTGCTAGACGCCAACCGCACGCCGGGGGTGATGGGGATCAAGCTGCTGCTGCAGGAATGGGTGATCGCCCAGATCGACATTTTGCTTCGCCGCACCCAGCACCGGCTGGACAAGATCGCCGCGCGGCTGGAGCTGCTTGAAGGCTATATCATAGCCTACCTCAACCTGGACCGCATCATCGCGATCATCCGGACCGAGGATGAGCCAAAGCCGGTGATGATGGCCGAGTTCGCGCTGACCGACCGCCAGGCCGAAGCGATCCTTAACATGCGGCTGCGCAGCTTGCGCAAGTTGGAAGAAATGGAGCTGCGGCGCGAGCGCGATGAATTGCTGACCGAACAGGACGAATTGCAAAAACTGCTCGACAGCCCCGCCCGCCAGCGCACCCGGCTCAAGCGCGACCTCAACACACTGCGCAAGGACTATGCCGAGGATACCGCGCTCGGCCGCCGCCGCACCACGATAGCTGAAGCGTCACCCACGGTTGAGTTTTCGTTGGATGCAATGATCGAAAAGGCTCCGGTCACGGTGATCCTGTCTGCCAAGGGTTGGATCCGCGGGGCTTCGGGGCATGAGGCGCTGGACAAGGAGTTCAAGTTCAAGGAAGGCGACGGGCCGGCCTTCGCACTGCATGCCCAGACGACCGACAAGTTGCTGATCGCCTGCGACAACGGCCGGTTTTACACGCTGGGCTGCGACAAGCTGCCATCCGCGCGCGGATTTGGCGAACCGATCCGGACCATGATTGACATCGACGCCGAAGCGCAGATCGTCGAATTGCTGGCATACCGGCCCAAGGCACAATTGCTGCTGGCCAGCAACCAGGGACGTGGCTTTGCTGCCGAGGCCGATGAATTGCTGGCCGAAACCCGCAAGGGCCGCGGCGTGATGACCACCAAGCCTGGGGTCAAGCTGGCCGTGGTTCGCGAGATTCCGCTTGAGCACGATCATGTTGCCGTGGTTGGCGATAACCGCAAGCTTGTGTTGTTCAGTCTCGAGGAGCTGCCCGTCTTGGCCAAGGGACAGGGCGTAACCTTGCAGCGTTACCGCGATGGCGGTCTGTCCGATGCGATCACGCTCAAGCTGGAAGACGGGCTGAGCTGGAAAATGGGTGGTGAAACTGGCCGAACCCGGACTGAGCCCGACATGCGCTTGTGGAAAGTCGCGCGCGGTGCGGCTGGTCGTTTGCCGCCAAGCGGTTTCCCAAGGGACAACAAGTTCTAGAATTGGATCGGGCTGGCGGTTCGTTCAGCCGAAGTTTTGGTGAAGCAGTGCAGCATTTATTGATGCGGCATCCCTGACCGGCAAAAGGAGACCGCCATGGCACGACTGACGATAGGTTTGACTGCTGCTGTCCTGCTGTCCGCAGCGCCGGCTTATGCTGCATCCTCGGCGTGGAAAGCGGGTATGCTGCAAGGGATCATCTATTACGGCGCGATCGGCCAACGCGGAGCGGGCGACCGTCTTTCGTTCGAATGCAATGCAACCGGCGCGACAATCACCAGCGAACTGCGCGGCTCACCTGCGAAGGGCCTGGTCCATGTGACGGTTGACGGGACAAAGACGATGTTCTCGCCCGATGAAGACGGCGCGATAACCACCGATACGCCAATCGAGCGCGATAATTTCCGTTGGTTGTGGGGCAAGGTGCGCAGCGGCAAGGTGCTGACCCTGCGATATGACGACGGCCGCACCGGCACGTTTTCGCTGCGCGGCGCTGCGCGCGTGCTGCCCAGCAAACCCTGCATGACTGAATATCGCTAGGCCGTTTATGCTTCTGGCTGCGGGTTCTTGGGAACCAAAATCAGAGTCCGCCCTTCCACACGCCAGCTAGCCAGGCGGGACAGCAGGTTCATGCCTATCACGTTGGTCTGGCCCATCGCGGGCGCGATGACCGCGTCGAGATCGCGTGCAACCACGTTGCCAAAGCGTAATTCGCCAATCGAAGCCATGCGCGCCGGGGTCGCTCCGTTGGCGGTCTGCAAAACGACCGCGCGGCCCAGCGCGGTGGGTTCGATCCGCGCCGCTTCGGCTGTTTGGGGTGAAATCGCGGTAAGCGTGGCACCCGTATCGACCAGGAAGCGGCGCTCTGTCCCGTTGATCTGTGCCTTGACCCAGAAATGCCCATCGCCTGAAATCGGGATGCGCGTTTCGCCTCCTTCGATGCGTTGTTCCTCCAGACCCGCGATGGCGAGCGAAATGTCGCTGTTGGTGGAAAAGCGCGCGGCTTGGGCGATTGTCAAAAGAAGTACCGCGATCAAGGCAAGGTTGCCCATTCCGCGCAGCGCGCGGCCCAGCCACGGAACCGGACGGGAAATCATCGATCCCGCAACGGACACAAATATTGCCACCAACGCGACCAGTAGCAAGGGCTGCTGCGACAAGAAGCGGGCGAGGTCAGGCATGTTCATCATAGCGACCATACCACGGTTCGGCTTTCCCGCAGATGAGCGCATTTAGCTGCCAAGGGTTTCATCCAGCAGTGCCTTAACGCGCGCCGCGTCGGGAAAACCCTCGGCGATCCAGCGCGATTCGACCGCTTGCAGAGTGCGGGCCACCTCTGGCCCCGCCTTGACGCCGCGCGCCACGATCTGGCCACCCTTGAGCGGGAAGGTGGGAACGTCCCAACCGTCAAGCGGGCTGATGCTTGATCCCGTCAACAGAAGACGGTCAATCGCTTGCTCCCTGCCCAGGCGATAAGCCAGCGAGCGGGGGTCCAAAGCCGAACTGCCGCGCCCAGCCGCCAATGCGAGGCGCTTTTTCTGCGCTCCCGACAAACGAAAGCGGCTGGCGACACTCTCGGCCAGCGGTACGTCGCAGGGAAGCAAAGCAGCAAGCCGGCGCAAGGCATCTGGTGCCACGTCCTGGCGGCTTTCTTCGGCAGTCAGCCGGGCAAGGGCGATAACATCAGCCTCGGGCAGAACAACGTCCAACACGCCCAATTCGGCCATACGTGCTGCGGTGGGGGCGGGGTCAGGCAGACTTAGCATGTTCATCATTTCCATGCCGATACGTTCGCGCGACAGGCCTTTCAGCGTTGCGGCAAGATCGGCACAGGCCTGCTCGGCAGCAGGATCGGCGGGCTGCGATCCAAACCGTGACTGGAAACGGAAATAGCGCAGGATACGCAGATGATCTTCGCGGATACGCTGATGCGGATCACCAATAAAGCGCACCCGGCGTGCTTTCAGATCTTCACGCCCACCGAAATAGTCAAACAGTTCGCCGGTTTGCGGATCTGCATAAAGCGCGTTGATCGTAAAATCGCGCCGCGCTGCGTCGTCCTGCCATTCGCTGGCGAAAGCTACTGTGGCCCGGCGCCCGTCGGTGCTGACGTCGTGGCGCAGCGTCGTGATCTCGACCGGCCCGTCCGGCAGCACCGCAGTTATCGTACCGTGGTCGATCCCGGTAGGCACTGGTTGGAACCCAGCAGCACGAACGCGGGACATGACGTCTTTGGGATCAAGCGGTGTGGCCAGGTCAATGTCCTTGACCGCGATGCCCAGCAAGGTGTCGCGCACTGCACCCCCGACATAGCGGGCCTGACCGGGGCCCAGCGCGGCGATCAGCGCGGAAATACCGGCGCGGTTCTGCCATTCTGTCGGGGGTAGCCGGTCTACCATGCGATGCGCTTTGCCAGATTGGCGATAATTGCGGCAGTCACCCCCCAGATGCGGTGTTCGTTCCACATGATTTCAAGGTAATGCCGTTCAGCCCCCGCCCAAAACGCTGATTGACGCTGGTGGTTGGCGCTATCGAAAACATATTCAACGGGCGCCTCGAACCATTTGGCCACTTCGGTCGGGTTGGGGCGCAGTTCCAGATCGGGCGGCACCACGGCAATCACCGGGGTTACGGCATAGCCGGTGCCGGTTCGGTAAACGTCGCTTGGCCCGATCACAGTGACCTGCGCCGGATCGATCCCCAATTCCTCGTTCGCCTCGCGCAGCGCAGCTTCAACCGCGTCTTCGCCCGGATCGATCTTGCCGCCGGGAAAAGCGACCTGGCCGGGGTGCGAGCGCATGTTGGACGGGCGGTGGATCAGCAGAAAGCCCGGCCGCTCACGCTCGGTGATAGCGGCCAGCACGGCAGCGGGGCGCAAGTCATCGGGCACGTCGCGGTGATCGCTGTGCAGGGTATCGATCTGTGCCGCGTGACCATTTGCATGAAGCCGGCGCAAGCGCTGAACAAGTGCGCTCATTGCGGCACCAGCGAAAACACAGCGCCCTGGCTGCTGACCGTCAAATCGTCGCCGGACAGTTCCACCAGTTGAAGCCAGGTGCTGCGATTGATCCGCGCCTCGGTACCGCTGCGCACGGCAAGATAAAGCGCCGGCGTTTCGGCATCGCCGCGCGCCATCAGCGGGTGATCCGGCCCGGCAATCACCGTATCATCGCTGTTGAGACGAAAGGCCAGCGCGCCGTCGGTGGCGGTCACGTCCGTGGCGATAAACGCAGCGTCTTCCACCGTGATCGATTGCTTTTCACTTGGCGTCACCAGCCAGTGGCGGCCATCGGCGTCGCGGAGCAGCAGGTTTGCGAAGGCGCGGATCATGGCCGGGCGGCGCACTTCGCCGCCATCGTGGAACCAGCGCCCGTCCGCCTTTATCGTCATCAGACTGTCTGCCGTTGCCTGCGGCTCCCACTGGTCAACCGGCGGCAACTTGCGCGCGGCCACCAACTCGGCCAATTGGGCGAGCGACAGTCCGGAAATATCTGGGGGCGGGACATAGGGCATCGGTCACGCGATGCCAGATCGGACTAGCGCAGCCAAGGCCCCAACGTGCCTTCGCGGGGCAGAACAGCGGGATTGTCGGTGCGGGCCAGCAGGCGGCTGGCCTCAAACGGGCCGGGCAAGTGCCAACCAAGAGTGTGGGCGTTGCTAAAGCCCCAGAAGCGGCCATAGTATTCGGGGTCGCCAATCATCACCTGTGGCAATGGCGCCTGCGGGGATAGCGCGGCCAGAGCGGCCGTCATCAACGCTTTGCCGATTCCGGTGCCCTGCGCCTCTGGCTCAACCGCAACGGGCCCGACCATGATTAACGGATGGGCGCGGCCCTCAGGATCAGTCAGTGCGACCGGCCAACACTGCACCGTGCCAACCAGATGCTCTTCGCCGTTGATCGCAGCGAAGCTAAGGCCGGGGAGCCAATCGGTGCCTTCGCGTACCTTATAAGCCGTGCGGCTTTTGCGTTCTGGCTCAAACGCGCGATCAAGCAGTGCTTCGACCATGGCGGGATCGACATTGTCGAGCGGGATCAGGGTCAGGGCCTCGGTCATCGAGGCGCGCCGATAGGGGCTGAAGCAAGGCTTGTCTACTTGCGAGAGAGCCTCAGCAGCCGCCCGCCGTCGCCGTCTTCCAAGATATAGATTGAGCCATCCGCCCCCTCGACGATTTCACGGATGCGCTTTCCCAGCGGATAGCGCGCCTGTTCAGTGGCCTTGTTGCCGTCGATGCTGGCCCGAACCAGCCCTTCGCTGCCCAATGCGGCGATCAGCGCCTGACCTTTCCATTCGGGCCACATCTTGCCGGAATAGAAAATGAAATCGCCTGGCGCGATCACCGGGTTCCAGCTGATTGCGGGTGCGGCCAGATCGGGCCTTGTCGCGTGTCGCGGGATTGGCTTGCCATCATAATGATCGCCGTCCGACACCAGCGGCCAGCCATAGTTCTGGCCCTGTTTGACCTGGTTGAGCTCGTCGCCCCCGGCAGGCCCGTGTTCCAGGTCCCATAACTGTCCCGCCGCATCGAACTTTAGACCCAGAATGTTGCGGTGGCCGTAGGTCCAGATTTGTGCGCTGATCCCGCCTTTCGCAGCCAGCGGATTGCCAGCAGCGGGTGAACCGTCGGGATTGAGCCGCAGAACCTTGCCCAAGTTGACCGACAGGTCTTGTGCAGGAGTGAACTTCTGCCGCTCACCCGAAGCGAGGAACAAATACTTGCCGTCGGGCGAAAAAGCGATGCGGTGCGAATAATGCCCGCGCCCGGTCACTTTGGGCTGCTGACGCCAGATAACGCTGAACCCTTCAATCCGGCATGAGTCGGCTTCTTCGCAGACCAGCGTCCCTTTGCCCAGCGCCGCACCGCGGGTGTCGCCGCTGCCTGCCTCGGCCCAGGTCAGATAGATTGTTCGCCGCGACAGGGTGGATGCTGCTTCGGCGGGGAGAAAGGCAATTTCGCCCAAACCACCCTGGCCGCCGTAATCGACTTTGGGCACGCCGGTGACCGTGCCTAACCGTCCGCTGCGAACGTCGCGAAACTTTATCGTCCCGCCCTTTTCGGTGACGAACAATACCTGGGTCCCCGGCGCGAACGCTGCGGCCCAAGGTTCGTCGAACGAGCCCAGAACTTCACTGCTGAAGCCTTCAGTCTGACCTTGGCTGGCAGATCGACTATCCCCGGCGGCAGTGGTGCCGCAGCTTGCGAGGATTAAGGGAAGGGGCGATAGGGCGATCAGGATTTTTGCAAACATGTCCGCAACAATTACCCAGCCAGCCACTTTTGCCAAGTCCGACCACATCGTCATCGGCGTGGACGAGGCGGGGCGCGGGCCGCTGGCCGGACCGGTGGTGGCAGCAGCTTGCGTGCTGGGACCCAATGCCCCTGCCGGGCTCGACGATTCTAAAAAGCTGTCTGCCCGTCGCCGCGCAGTGCTTGAACCGCAAATCCACGACAGCAGCCAGTGGGCGCTGGGTCTGGCCGCGGTTGACGAGATCGACGCGCTTAATATCTTTGGCGCAACCATGCTGGCGATGACCCGAGCCGTCACAGCACTGTGCGATCTGCTTGGTGCGGAACCCGATCAGGTGCTGATCGACGGGAACAAGACCCCGCTCGGCCGGGTGCCCGAATGGCGCTGGAAAGCTCGCGCCATCGTTGGCGGCGATGGAATCGAACCATGCATCTCGGCCGCATCGATCCTGGCCAAGGAGCACCGCGACCGGCTGATGCGTGCCGCAGCGCTGGACCACCCGTTTTTCGGCTGGGAACGCAACATGGGCTATGGCACCGCGGAACACTTGGCGGCGCTGCGCAAGCACGGCTTGACGCCGCTCCACCGCCGCAGCTTTGCTCCGGTGGTCCAGCTGGTTTTGATCTGACACCCGCAAATAATTCGGCGGGCGAGTCTTCCCCGTCACACCCCTACATCTTGAGTCCCTGGCGAATCCCGGGACTCTAGATGGTGTGCCGGACTCGTTCCGTTCTCATGCCGGTAACCTTTCGCTAACCATCGCGGGCTAGGATTCCCGCGGAGTCGCTGCTTGACGGCGCCCTGTGGATAACTCACCCTATGCTTTCGGTAAGGGGGCTGAACGACAAATCATGGGTCAGGTACTGATTAAGGACAAGGCGCGCGCGCGCGCCGAAGCAGCGGTTGTGCGCGCCGACTTGCCGCTGGGGCGGATCCTGGATGGAGATTGCATCGAGGCAATGCGCACCATCCCGGCGGCCAGCGTCGACTTGGTTTTCGCTGATCCTCCCTACAATCTCCAGCTTGGCGGTGACTTGTCCCGCCCCGATGGCAGCCACGTCGACGCGGTAACCGACCACTGGGACCAATTTGACAGCTTTGCCGCCTATGATGCCTTCAGCCGCCTGTGGCTGACCGAAGCGCGCCGCATATTAAAGCCCAACGGATCGCTTTGGGTGATTGGCAGCTATCATAATATCTACCGGCTGGGCGCGATGCTGCAGGACATGGGGTTCTGGATCCTGAACGACATTGTCTGGCGCAAGGCCAACCCAATGCCCAATTTCAAGGGTACCCGCTTTACCAATGCCCATGAAACCCTGCTGTGGTGTTCGATGGGCGAAAAGGCGAAATACACTTTTAATTATCGCGCGATGAAGACGTTGAACGATGAGCTGCAGATGCGCAGCGACTGGGTGCTGCCGATCTGCGGCGGGCAGGAACGTCTTAAAAAAGGTGGCACCAAGGTTCACCCGACGCAAAAGCCCGAAGCATTGCTGTACCGCGTCATGCTGGCGACGACCAACAAGGGCGATGTCGTGCTCGACCCGTTCTTCGGCACCGGCACGACTGGCGCGGTGGCCAAGCGCCTTGGCCGTGAATGGATCGGCTGCGAACGCGAAGGCAATTACCGCGAAGCTGCGTTCGAACGGATCGAACTGGCACTGCCGCTTGATGAAAGCGCCGTTACTACGATGCAAAGCCCAAAGGCCGCCCCGCGTGTAGCATTTGGCGCACTGGTCGAAACGGGCTGGATCGCGCCGGGGACCACGTTGACCGACAAGAAGGGCAAAATGAAAGCCACGGTTCGCGCCGATGGTTCGCTGGTGGCAGGGGCCGACAGCGGTTCCATCCACGGGCTGGGTGCCAAGCTGCAAGGCGCGCCCAGCTGCAATGGTTGGTCATTTTGGCATGTTACCCATCACGGTGAAGTGAAGCCGATCGATGCGCTGCGCCAACTCTACCTGCTTGCGACCGAGGACTGATCATCACGTACTACCTCCATCCGATTGCTCTGGCTGCTTCGCCGCAAAGCGAAGAGGGCGATGCGCTGCGTCTGGCTGGCGGGCTGGTCTACGCCAGCCGCTTTGCCGTGATCGCTCGTGAAGGCGGGCGGGTGACGTCACGCATTCGCTATACACTGTCCGAATTGCGTGCGGCCTTGGCCGATCTGCCTGCCGCCGTTTGCCACCAATTCGAAAATCTCCAGCGCATTCCGGCGGCGCTGCAATGCGGGACGCGAACAATACGGCTCGATCAGCCGCAGGTCATGGGCATTCTTAACATGACCCCTGACAGCATGAGCGATGGCGGCCAGTTCCTCGACAAGCCTGACGCTGCAAACGAGCACGCTTCGGCCATGCTTGAAGCAGGTGCGGCGCTGATCGACGTGGGCGGCGAAAGCACCAGGCCCGGCGCGGCTGCGGTCTGGGAAGGCGATGAACTGAAGCGGGTTATCCCTGCGGTTGAGCGACTGGCCGGGGCAGGCGCGGCGATCAGCATCGACACGCGCCGACCTGCCGTGATGGAAGCCGCTTTGGCAGCCGGTGCGCATGTGATCAACGATGTGTCCGCGCTGCGCCATGATCCGCGCAGCATGGCCTTTGCCGCCGGAACTGGTGCGCCGGTGGTGCTGATGCATGCGCCGGGTGAGGGGGACGACCTGCACGGCAACGCCGCTTATGGCGATGTCGTGCTCGACGTGTTCGACTGGCTCGGCGCGCGTCGCGACGCCGCAGTCGCAGCCGGTATTGCGCGTGACCGGATTGTACTTGATCCAGGGATCGGCTTTGGCAAATCGGTGGCCGAAAACCTTGCCCTGATCAATGCGTTGCCGCTGTTCCATGCGCTGGGCCAGCCGCTTTTGCTGGGTGCCAGCCGCAAGCGGATGATCGGCGCTCTATCAAATGAAGCGCCCGCCCACCAACGGCTGGGCGGCAGCCTGGCACTGGCGCTCAAGGGCATGGATGCCGGCGTGCAATTGCTGCGCGTTCACGACGTACCTGAAACGGTGCAGGCCGTTCGCGTGTGGCGGGGCCTTCGTGATGCGGCGCTTACGGACTTCAGCCAGCTGGCCTAAAGCACGTAGCCGCCATCGCTGACCAGCACAGTGCCGGTAATCGTGGCCGCCGCATCGGATAAAAGGAAAGCAATCTGCTCTGCGATTTCATGCCCGGTGGCATAGCGGCCAAGGGGTGTTGCCATTTGTCCCAGCGCGGCGATGGCCCCCGAACGGCTGCCATGTTCGCGCACCAGATCGGCAAACATCGGCGTGCTGTCCCACATCGGCGTATCTACGCCGCCGGGCGCGATTGCATTGACGCGGATCCCGCGCGGCGCGCCCTCTTTCGCCGCAACCCGCGCTAGGTGGATGGCTGCGGCTTTGCTTGCGCCATACGCGGCCGTGCCAGGCTCGACCTTGATCCCGCTGGCAGAAGCGCTGATTACCACGCTGGCGCCGCTTGCGGGAGCCAGTCGTAGCGCGCAGCGCAAAGACAGCATCAGCCCATCAAGGTTGACTGCCATCACTTTTCGCCATGCAGCAAAGTCGATGGCAGCAATCGGCGCAGCGTCAGCTATTCCGGCATTAAGCAGCGAAGCATCGCAAGGCGGGACTTCCCGTTCTATCCGATCCCACAGGCCTTCATCGGCAACGTCGCCCGGATAGGCCGAAACAGCGCATGGCAACTTCAGCTCACGAAGCAGATCGGCGTTGCGGTCAATCAGGACCAGACGCTCTGCGCCTTCGCGCGCCAGAAGTTCGGCAGTGGCAGCACCGATGCCGGATGCGGCGCCAGTGATAAGGCAGGTTTTGCCGTGGAAACGGGGCATGAGACTTCCTTAGGTCAAAGACAAACTTGCGCCCGCCGTGTGGTGGCAGGCGTTTCGATGCAAGTCACCCGAAGGCGTGTCACTGGACCAAGGTATGTCTCCGCCTGCTGCCGCGCGCGGAATAGGGCCGTCAGGCTGCGTCGCCGATCCCGAGCTCGGTCAGCTTGCGATAAAGCGTTGAACGTCCGATGCCAAGCCTGCGAGCCACTTCGGTCATCCGGCCGCGATAATGCCCGATCGCCAGGCGGATGACGTCGGCTTCGATATCTTCGAGCGGCCGCAGGTTGCCATCGGTCGTGTAGAGCATCACGCCCACGCCTTCCTGCACCGGCACCTGGTTGGCCGCTTCGCCGCCGATCAGCGTTGAAAGCTGAGGAAAATCATCAGCGGTCAGTGCGTCACCATCGCAGAAAACCGCCGCGCGAAACAGTACGGCCTGCAACTGGCGGACGTTACCTGGCCAGTCATAGGCGGCGAGCAAAGCCAGCGCACCATCGGTTATGCCCAGCGATCGCAGCCCCGGCTGTTCTCCGATGCGTGCCAGGAAATGACGGGCGAGCGCGGCGATATCGCCGGCGCGTTCCCGCAGGGGCGGCAACTGCACTACCGCACCCGATAGCGCGGCCAGAAGTTCGGGCAGGAAGTGGCCGCCATCGACCATGTCCTTGAGCGGCAAATTGCTGGCAGCGATCAGCCTAACGTCGACACGGAACGAATGGCGCGCGCCGATCGGGCGGACATCACCACGCTGGATAGAATCGAGCAAGCGTTGCTGGACGTGCAGTGGCAGCCGGTCGATTTCATCAAGCGCAAGAGTGCCGCCGTCAGCATGCTGCAGCGCGCCGATATGGCGATCAAAAGCGCCTGGAAAAGCGCCTTTTTCGTGACCGAACAGGGCGCTTTCCACCGAATTGCCCGGAACTCCGCCGACATTAAACAAGCGAAAAGGAAGTTTCGCGCGCGGGCTGGCCGCCTGCATCGCACGGATCAGCATTTCCTTGCCGCTGCCAGTCTCGCCCTCGATCAGCACAGGTGTGTGGCTGCGCGCCGCCTTGGCCGCGACTGCAAGGGCAGTACGAAAGCCGGGCGAAGCGCCGATCATCGCGTCGAAATCAGGGTTCGACGGCATTTTTTCTGTCAAAGGCTGTAATTCGTCGCGCGGCGCCTCGCGAGTGGTGGCCATTCGCAGCGCCTGCATTAGCCGGTCGAGCGCGACGGGCTTGATGAGATAGTCGGTTGCGCCAGCACGCATCGCCTCCACGGCCAGCAGCGGCGAAGCGCTGGTTGTCAGCATCAGCAGCGGCAAGGCGGGGCGGCGTGACTTGAGTTCAGCTATCAGATCACAGGCGTCGTCTCCGGGAACCCACTGATCGAGGATGATTGCGTTAAGCTGCATGCCCTGGCGTGTGCCCAGCATGGCGATGGCGGTTTCAGAATCGCGCACCACGATCGTGCGCCAGCCCTCGCGCCCGGCAAGCGCGGTGATCAGCCGGCTTTGCGCCGGTTCATCGTCGATCAGCATCAACGTGCGCTGCTCGAATTCCGCCATTATCTTGCCGCAAGCCCCTCTGGTGTCGCTGCAGGGCATAGACGAGTGAGGTAAAGAGCCGATTAAGGCTGGCGATTAGGCGCGATTTTGTCAGACTTCGCCCTTGAGGTGTGCCGGATCGGACGATAGACGATCAGGCAAGGCCGCGCTGCGGCGCACCACTGGGGAACAGGCATGGCTACTGGCAATGACATCAAGGCGCACACGTCCACGTACAGCGGGTTTCTAGGAATGCTGAAATGGGGTGCGATTGCGACCGTACTCATCACCGCATTCGTTATACTGCTGATCGCCTGAGCATCCTGCCCATGCGTATCGCGGTGCTGAAAGAGCGCGCCGTCGGGGAAAGCCGGGTCTCGGCTACTCCGGAAACGGTCAAGAAGTTCATCGCACTGGGCGCCGTCGTCGCGGTAGAGCCGGACGCGGGCGCTGGCGCGTCGATCAGCGACGCGGATTACGCCGCTGCCGGCGCCGAGATAAGCAAGACCGCGGCCAAAGGCGCAGATATCGTGCTGGGTGTCCAGGGACCGGATATCGCCGCGCTGAAAGGCGCGAATTCCGGCGCCTGGATCGTCGCGGGACTGGATCCGTTCGGCCAGCGGACGCGGATCGATGCCTATGCTGCGGGCGGATACGAAGCGCTGGCGATGGAGTTCATGCCGCGGATCACCCGCGCGCAATCGATGGATATCCTGTCAAGCCAGTCGAATCTTTCGGGATACAAGGCGGTGATCGAGGCGGCGGGCCAGTATGGCCGCGCCTTTCCAATGATGATGACTGCGGCGGGCACCGTTTCCGCTGCCAAATGCTTTGTAATGGGAGTCGGTGTCGCCGGGCTGCAGGCAATCGCTACCGCGCGGCGGCTGGGCGCGCAGGTTTCCGCAACTGACGTGCGTTCCGCCACGAAAGAGCAAATCCAGTCACTTGGCGCCAAGCCGATCTTTGTCGAGAATGTCGCCGGGATCGAGGGTGAGGGCGCGGGCGGCTACGCCACGGAAATGAGTGCGGAATACCAAAAAGCCCAGGCTGAACTGGTTTCGGGTCACATTGCCAAGCAAGACATTGTCATCACCACTGCGCTGATCCCCGGCCGCGCCGCGCCGCGCCTGATCACAGATGCTCAGATCGCCACGATGAAGCCCGGCTCCGTGATATTCGACCTGGCCGTGGCGCACGGGGGCAATGTCGAAGGCTCGAAGCCCGATCAGGTCATAGTTAAGCACGGCGTCAAGATTATCGGTTTTTCTAATACCGCTACTCATCTTGCGGCTGATGCTTCGGCGCTTTTTTCGCGCAACCTCTACAATTTTCTTTCAGCGTTCTGGGATAAGGAAACGGGTCGGCCGGTTCTGGATGAGGAGATTGGCAATGCCGTTCGCCTTACAAAAGGCGGCAAGATTGTGAACGAAAGGGTAGTTTCGGGATAATCGCTGAACTTTCACTCTCCTGGATGGTTTCGTCCAGTGTGAGTTTTGAAAGGAAGCACGATGAAAAAGATCTTGTTCGCCGCTTTGCCGATTGCAGCGCTGACCCTTGCAGGCTGCGCCACCATGGATACGATGGCTGATAGCAGCAAGAGCGCGTCGGCATCGGCAAGTGAAACTGCCTACGTTGGCGGCGCCGCAATGTACCCTAACCGTACTATCGTGCAGAACGCGGTAGAATCGCCGATTCACACCACTTTGGTGAAGGCAGTGCAGGCTGCGGGCCTTGTGGATACGTTAAACTCGGCTGGGCCGTTCACCGTATTTGCGCCGACAGACGAAGCGTTCGGCCGGGTGCCAAGCGCAACAGTGAACACTCTGCTGATGCCTGAAAATAAGGCAGCTCTGACCAAGGTGCTGACCTACCATGTCGTGCCGGGCCGCATAACCGCCGCCGATATTGTTGCCAAGATCAAGGCTGGCGGCGGTAAGGCGACCTTTACTACCGTCGAGGGCGAAACCTTGACCTTCCATATGGATGGCAGTGCCGTGATGATCATGGGCATGGGCGGTAGCTCAGCCTACGTCACCCAAGCGGACGTAATGCAATCCAACGGCGTGATCCATGTCGTCAACGGGGTGCTGCTCCCGTCGATGTAAACGCGGATATGCCGACAAGTTCAGACGGGGCGGGCCGCAAGGTCGGCCCCGTTTTCTTTTGCTTTACCCCTCGACTTCATCGGATTCGCTTGCAATAGCCCGAAGGGAATCCGGGAGGGCGCATGGACTTCATCTCAATCCTGTCGATCTTCGTGATGGCCTGCTTTGTGGGCTATTACGTTGTCTGGTCGGTCACGCCGGCGCTGCACACGCCCCTGATGGCGGTGACCAATGCAATCTCGTCAGTCATCATTGTCGGCGCGCTGATTGCATCGGCGGCAGGGGGCAGCGCTTCGTCAAAGTGGCTG
Organism: Novosphingobium sp.; assembly: GCF_024642085.1. Lineage (GTDB taxonomy): Bacteria > Pseudomonadota > Alphaproteobacteria > Sphingomonadales > Sphingomonadaceae > Novosphingobium. The sequence continues at coordinate 26,919 of NZ_JAHEBV010000009.1, forward strand.
GGCTTGCTGGCGGTGGTGCTGGCTTCGGTCAACATCTTCGGGGGCTTTGCCGTAACCTCGCGGATGCTTGCAATGTACAAGAAGAAGGATCGCTAGGCGTGGGGCACACCGACGTGATTTTCACCGTGGTGCATTTCGATGTCGTTGCGGCGCTGGCCTATCTGGTTGCAGGGGTTTTCTTTATCCTGGCGCTGCGCGGTTTATCGAGCCCGGCGACGTCCCAGCGCGGCAACCGCTTTGGCATGATTGGCATGACCATCGCCGTTGTTACCACGCTGGTCACGCACCAACTTGCCAGTCTGGCTGAAATCGCCATTGCCATAGCGATAGGCGGGGCTATCGGCTGGATCACGGCCAGGCGCATCAAGATGACTGACATGCCGCAGCTGGTCGCGGCGTTCCACAGTCTTGTCGGCATGGCTGCGGTGCTGGTCGGCTGGGCAGCCTATCTCAATCCCATTGCGTTTGGCATTGCTGGTCCTGATGGTGTGATCGAGACGCAAAGCAGGGTCGAATTGGGCCTTGGCATTGCCATCGGCGCGATCACCTTTTCCGGCTCGGTTATCGCCTTTCTCAAGCTTGCCGGAAAGATGAGCGGAGCGCCGATCATGCTGCCACTGCGGCATGTGATCAACCTTGGTACAGTCGCGGCGATCCTAGCCCTTGTCGGCTGGTTCACGCAGGACCAGGGGTTCTGGGTGATCGCGGCCATCACTGCGCTGTCATTCCTGATCGGCTTCCTGCTGATTATACCCATCGGCGGGGCAGACATGCCCGTCGTCGTTTCAATGCTTAATTCCTACTCGGGCTGGGCGGCGGCGGCGATGGGCTTTACGCTGCATAATACTGCGATGATCATCACTGGTGCCTTGGTCGGAAGCTCGGGCGCGATTTTGTCCTACATCATGTGCAGGGCGATGAACCGCAGCTTCCTGTCGGTGATCGCCGGCGGCTTCGGCGTCGATGCGGCAGCCGCCGGGGGCGAGGCGAAAGAGCAGCGCCCGTGGAAGCGCGGCAGCGCCGAAGATGCCGCGTTCCTGCTGGGTGAGGCAGAGAATGTCATCATCATTCCAGGCTACGGCATGGCTGTCGCCCAGGCGCAGCACGTGTTGCGCGAAATGGGCGATCAGCTCAAGGCCAGGGGCGTATCAGTCAAATACGCGATCCACCCCGTCGCGGGCCGGATGCCTGGCCACATGAACGTGCTGCTGGCCGAAGCCAACGTGCCCTATGATGAAGTGTTCGAGCTGGAGGATATCAACTCCGAGTTCGGCCAATGCGACGTCGCCTTCATCATCGGCGCGAACGATGTGGTCAACCCGGCAGCCAAAACCGACAAGGCATCGCCGATCTATGGGATGCCGGTGTTCGATGTCGAAAAGGCCAAGACCATCATGTTCATCAAGCGCTCCATGGGCGGGGTCGGCTATGCCGGGGTCGACAACGACGTTTTCTACATGGACCAGACCATGATGTTGCTGGCCGACGCGAAGAAGATGGTCGAGGACATCGTCAAGGCACTGGCTCATTGATCATTAAGGCTTAAACGTTCATCGACAGCAGCCATGATGCGTCCCCTGTTTTTGGTCACGGCAGCCACCCTCGCGGCGTGTTCGCCCAGCAAGCTGGCATATGGTCAGGTCAGGAGCGCCATGATCGACGCGGGGCTGTCCGAACCTAACGCCGATTGCATGGCCACCCGGCTGACTGACCGGCTGACACTTGTTCAGTTGCAAAAGCTCAAACAGCTGAAGGGCGAGCGGCGCTCGCTCGCTGATTATGCGGCGGCGGTACGCCGGGTTGGCGATGCCGAAGCGGTGTCGGTCACGGCAAGTTCGGCATTCTTATGCGCCAGCGGTCTGGCTTCGGAACGGCGCTGACCGTTCAGACCGTTTCTCTGATTGTGGCGGAGGCATTGTCCGACAACCGCAAACCATGATCCGCCGCGATCATTTCTGCCGCGCGTTCGCCGATCATGATGCTGGGAGCGTTGGTGTTGCCGCTGGTGATTTCGGGAAAGACGCTGGCGTCGGCTACGCGCAGGTTGCTGACCCCGAACACGCGCAAATGCGGATCGACGACGCTGCCAATCCGGCATGTGCACGACAGGTGGTAGATCGTCGTCGCGAAGTGCAGCGCGAAGTTTTCGAGCAGGGCATCGCTCGGCACGTCGCCCGGGCGATGACCGTGCATTGCCGCCAGCTTGGGCGGAACGTACCACGGACCAAGCTTGTGCGGGCCCGGCCAGTTGGCGGCGATATCGAGTACTTTGCGGATGATCGCGACCATGACCTTGAGGTCATGGGGGTCGGCGAAATAGTTCATCTGGATTATCGGCGGTGTGGCCGGATCGGCGGTTTGCAAGATGATCTCGCCCTCGCTGCGCGGCACGCAATTGCTGGGCAGAAACGTGACGCGTTGCAGGGCCGGATCGAAAGCCGCGTCCGGATCGTCGAAATACTGGTCAAGGTCATAGAACAGCCGTTCACCCATGATGTCCGCGCCGTACAGCGCGGGGATGAAGCCGATCTGCGCATCGTGGGTGTGTTCATCACCCAGCCCAGTCGAAAAGAACGCCACACCGTCATAAAGCGAAGATGAGACCAGACTGCTGCCGGTTTCCATCCATTCATCCAAACGGCGCTGAGATTCGGTCTTTAGCGCGGCAAGCTCAGGTGAAAGATGTGCGTCCTCTGCCGGGTCGGCAGGTAACGATCCGCCTGGGCTGCGCAGTGCATCAGGCCCGACCGAAACACCGACCTCGGCAAGCGGTGTTCCGATCTTTTCTGCCTCAAAGATCATGCCGGTCAGCAGGTGGTCCTTAAGGTGCTTGCCCACGTGCGGCTGATCGAGCCGGCATGGGACGCCCGCTTCCTCCAGCTCGCGGCGCGGACCGATGCCCGACAGCATCAGCAGGTGCGGTGATCCGACGGCGCCAGCACTGAGGATCACTTCTCTAGTCGCCAGAACGATGTGGGTCTTTCCGGCAATGTCACGGTACTCCGCACCAGTTGCGGCAAGCGCGTTATCGAGCACGATGCGGGTAACCAGCGCATCGGTGATGATCGTCAGGTTAGGACGCAATTCGGCAGCATCTTCAAGATAGGCGTGAAAGGTGCTCGATCGTTTGCCCTTGCGGGTGTTGGTCTGGACTAACGAGGCAACGCCTGCCGGATTGAACCGGCCAGCGCCGTTATAATCTCCGCTCGGCAACCCGGAAGCGTTGGCGGCGCGGACGAAATCGCGCGCAGCCGGGATGACGGGGGAACGCACCGCGACCCCCACCGGGCCGTCGAACCCGCGCGCGTCCTGGTCGATTGCAATCTCGTTGCTGCGGACCAGCCCTTCCATGCGTTTGAAAGCGGGGAGGACATCGTCATGGCTCCAGCCGGCCGCTCCAAGGCGTTCCCAATTGTCGAAATCGCCGGGATGGCCGCGCACCCACACCATGTAGTTTATGCCTGACGAGCCGCCGAGCATCCGGCCGCGCGGCACCGGCATCCGTCGTCCGCGCAGGCCGCGCCCCGCCTTGCCGGGGTCGGCAGTGAACATCCAGTCGGTTTCGGGATCAAGCTGCAGGCTGCCGCAGGCGGCAGGCATCGACTCACGCTCCGGCGGGCGGCTGCCGGCTTCGATCAATGCAACCCGGACCGCAGGGTCTTCCGATAGCCGCGCGGCAATCACGGCCCCGGCAGAACCGCCACCAACGATGATGAAATCAAAAGTATTGTCCATCGCGCCAATTCCCTTGAATTGCACCAGCCCGTTTCAGGCTTTCCGATTGCGCGACTCCGATCCGTGCTGAGTTTTCTCCCTTTTAATGCTTCTGACAAGGCCATCGGTTGTGCCAAAAATAGAGCGCCATTGACTTGCACCGCTGTCAGCTAGACACTCCGGTCCATGAGGATGCCCGCCACGTTATTCGCTGCGGTCTCGGCGCTTGCCCTGGCTGCCCCGCTCTATGCAAAAACGGTGCCTGTCCCTGCCGGAGAAGGCGCGCAGGCGCGGTTGCAGGAAGCGCTGATCCTGGCCGATGCGGGCGACGTGGTTCAACTGGGCGCAGGACGCTTTGCGTTGACCGATGGGTTGTCGCTTGATGCCAAGGGCGTGACACTGCGCGGTATGGGCATGGATGCGACCGTGCTCGATTTTTCGGGCCAGCAGGGTGCGGGCGAGGGGCTGCTCGTTACCTCGGACGACGTCACCCTGCGCGATTTCGCCATCGAGAACACCAAAGGCGACGGGATCAAGAGCAAGGGCGCTGACAACATTGTCTATTACCGCCTTCGGGTGACCTGGACCGGGGGACCCAAGGAAACCAATGGCGCCTACGGCCTCTACCCGGTCGAGAGTACCGGCGTATTGATCGACGGATGCAAGGTGTCGGGCGCGTCGGATGCCGGTATCTATGTCGGCCAGTCCAAGGCGATCACGGTCCGCTACAATTATGTGGAAAGCAACGTTGCCGGGATCGAGATCGAGAACAGCCGCGATGCGCTGGTTTCCGGAAATCTGGTGACGCGCAACACCGGCGGGATTCTGGTGTTCGATCTGCCGAGCCTGCCCGTGATGGGCGGCGGCAACACGCTGATCGAAGGTAATATGGTGGTCGGCAACGATACACCCAACTTTGCGCCCAAGGGAAACATCGTGGCTGGCGTTCCGCGTGGGACAGGGGTGATGGTCATGGCCAATGACCACGTGGCAATCAGAGGCAACACACTGGTCGACAATCCCACCGCCCAGATGCTGATCGTGGCCTATCCCAATGCCTTCACCGATCCGCGCTACAATCCTTTTCCGCGCCAGATCGCGATTGGCGCCAACCGCATCGTAGGCGGCGGCGATGATCCGCAGATTCCCGGCGGAGACCAATTGAAGGCGGCATTTGGCGGAGCTTTGCCGGCGCTGGTATGGGATGGGCTGGGCGGCAAGGATGCGCTGACCGTTGAGGCAAAGCTGGCCGGACTATCGCTCAACCTGCCGCAGCAGGGGGCTGCGGCGACTGCAGCGCGGCCCGAGGGCATGGCATTCGCACCGATGCCCGTCATGGCCCTGCCAGGGCCAGTCGGCGCACCCGCTGCACTGGATGCCCGCGCCAGGCCATGAGGCTGTTACTCGCCGCTTTCCTGACTTTGACGGCGGCCTGTACGGCCAAGGCGGCCTTGCACAAGACGTCCGTGGTAAACGATATGGCTGTCACCGCCGCTGCCTTTCCACAGACGTTGAGCGAATATGGCTTCTTCACCGATAACGCGGCGCAGCATCCCGCGTGGGGCGTAACGCCATATCGCCTCAACACGCCGCTGTGGTCGGACGGGACCGAAAAGCTGCGCTTTGTGTACCTGCCCGCAGGGTCCAAGGCCAATGCGCAAGGTGATGGTTTGCTTGACCTTCCGGTCGGGGCGGCGTTGATCAAGACCTTTAAGATGCAGGGCAGGCTGATCGAAACGCGGGTCCTGCTGCACCGGGCCGGGGGCTGGACGGCGCTTCCCTACGTCTGGAACGCTCAGCAGACCGAGGCGCAGCTGGCGCTGGCGGGCACGCGGATCAATCTGGTCACGCCGCTGGGGCAAGCCATTTCGTATGCCGTGCCCAATAAAAACCAGTGCAAGGAATGCCACGCAACAGCAGGGGTTTTAACGCCGATTGGGCCCAAGGCGCGTAACCTCAGTACCGCCTGGCTTGCTGACATGCATGCGGCGGGACGGCTCGACGCTGTGCCTGCCGCCGGGCGGCGCATACCGCTGTGGGAAGACCGTGCGAAGGTGCCCGTGGCGGATACGGCGCGGGGCTGGCTTGATGTCAACTGTGCGCATTGCCACAAACCCGGCGGCGCGGCATCCAACTCCGGCCTGTACTTGGGCTGGGAAGTAGCAGACCCCGCCGCGCTTGGGGTTGGCAAGCGGCCGGTCGCAGCCGGACGCGGTGCGGGCGATCTTGCCTTTGGCGTAGTTCCAGGTGACCCCGATCATTCAATCCTGGTTTTCCGCATGGCCAGTCTGGAAGGCGGCGTAGCCATGCCGGAACTGGGACGTGCTACCGTCGATCCTGATGGTCTGGCGGCAGTCCGCGCGTGGATAACGGCCATGCGGTAATCGCGCCGCTGGACCTTTTTGCTGCACTTGCGTAACTGACGCTTGCGAAGCAGGGGTTTCCCGGGAGTTTTCTTTTGCGCAAATTTGGCCTGATCGGCGGCATGTCCTGGCTGTCGACCCGCACCTATTACGATCACATCAACAAGCTGGTGCAAGCCCGTGCTGGCTTCCCGGCCAGTGCGCCGCTGCTTATCGAAAGCCTGGACTTTGCGCCATTGGCCCGCTTGTCGACTGCTGCAGAATGGGCGCGCGCGGCCAAGATCCTGGCTGCTTCAGCCAAGCGGCTGGAAAAAGCGGGTGCGACCGCGCTGCTGATCGGTGCAAATTCGATGCACAAGGTTTACGATGAAGTGGCCGGCGCGGTATCGGTCCCGGTGATACATATCGCCGAATGCGTGGCTGACCGGATGGCGCAGGCCGGGGTGCGAAAGGCCGCCGTGATCGGAACCCGAAACGTGATGCTGGAAAGCTTTTACCGTCAAAAGCTGATCGCCCGCGATATCGAACTGCTGCCGCCCGAGATGGCCTTCGTCGATACTCTGGATCGGATTATTTACGACGAACTGCTGAAGGGCAAAGCAAGCCGTCAGGCCGAACGCGAGCTTAAGACAATCATCACCAACTTGGCGCAAGACGGCGCGCAGGCGGTGGCGCTGGGCTGTACAGAGCTTGAAATGGTGGTCGACGTCGATGCCAATGTGCTGCCAATCTATGATTGCACCCGGATTCATGCCGAAGCGGCAGTCGAATGGATCATGGGCGGGGAGTGAACAGCCCTGCACCCTATGCAAGTGATCCTGCGACTAGCCGCGGGCGCGAGTTTCCTCTGGAAGCGGCGCTGGCTCGCGGACCGCGCAGCGCCTTTCAGCGCGATCGCGACCGGATTGTCCATTCGATCAGTTTTCGCCGCCTGCGCCACAAAACCCAGGTTTTTATTGCGCCCGACGGAGACCACTACCGCGTCCGGCTGACGCACAGCCTGGAAGTGGCCCAGATTGGCCGGGTCATTGCCCGCGCGCTGGGGCTGGATGAGGATCTGACCGAGGCGCTGTGCCTGGCCCATGATATTGGCCACCCGCCGTTCGGACATGCCGGCGAAGATGCGCTTGATGCGGCCCTGCAGACGCGCGGCGGATTTGATCACAATGAACATTCGCTGCGCACGCTAATGCGGCTCGACAGCCCTTACATCGAACATGACGGCCTAAACCTGTCGTGGGAAGTGCTGGAAGGTCTGGCCAAGCACAACGGCCCTGTCGGCATGGTGGGCTGGGCGCTGGAAGAACTTGACGCCGCTTTTCCGCTGTCGCTTACATCCTGGCCCTCGCTTGAGGCCCAGGTTGCTGCGCTGGCCGATGACATCGCTTATGATAACCACGATATCGACGATGGACTGCGGGCCGGGTTCCTGAGCCTTGACGAACTGCTGACGCTGCCCTTCGTGGCTGATCAATGGCGCGCGATTGAAGCGAAATTTCCTGATGCACCGCGTGACCGCAAGCTGCGCGAACTGGTCCGCAGCCAGATCGGGCTGATGGTCAATGATGTGATCGGCGAAACTGCGGCGCGTGCGCAAGGCATGACCAGCGTTCAGGACGTCCGCGGGGCCGATCGGGCAACGTCCGCCTTCTCCAGCGCTCTCGCAGACGAAGAACGTGCGCTTAAACGTTTCATGTATGAAAAACTTTACCACCACCCCCAGCAGATGCACACCGCTGAGCGTGCGAGGCAGGTAACCGCCGGGCTCTACGCGGCCTATTCGCAAGATCCCGAACTGATGGCAGAAAGCTGGGAATGCTGTCTTCCGCAGAACGAGCCCCAAGCCAGCCGCCATATTGCGGACTATATTGCGGGAATGACCGACCGGTTTGCGATTTTCGAATATGCGCGGATCTTCGGTAAGACACCGGAAGGGCTGAGCAATGTCTAAGCCGGTCCGCATCGCTTTGGTCGGCGCGACTGGCCTCATCGGACAAAGCTTGATCCGGACTGCCGTCAATCGCAGCGATGTACGTATTGTCGCTATCGCCCGGCGCGAAGTTCCGCTTCCGCCCGGCGCACGAATGGAAGTGCTGGTGGCCCAGCCTGAAGGCTGGGACGATGCCATTGCTGCCGCCAATGCCGATGTGCTGGTCTGCGCCTTAGGAACCACGATCAGGCAAGTTGGCGGAGATCAGGCAGCGTTCCGGGCGGTTGATCAGGGCCTGGTCCTGGCAGTCGCCCGCGCCGCCAAGGCTGCGCATGTGCGGCAGATGATCGTCATATCCTCGATCGGGGCGGACATGGCGGCGAAAAACTTTTATTTGCGGGTCAAAGGCGAGGTGGAGCAGGCTTTGGCCAAAATCGGGATCACCCGGCTTGATATTGTCCGTCCCGGGCTCCTGCGCGGCGCGCGCGGTGAACGGAGGATTGGCGAGAGGTTGGCGATGATTGTCAGCCCGCTGACCGATCTGCTTTTGCACGGGGGTTTTCGCAAATATCGTTCAGTAAAGGCCGCCACGGTCGCGCGGGCCATTATCGGCCTTGCAAAGGAAAAGCCTGCGGGGCGGTTTGTTTATGAACACGATGCCATTCTGCGTGCAGCCCGCAAGGCCGGGGACTGAAATGGCTTGCGGCGTTGACTTCGCAAGTGCGAAACGGCATCGCCCACCCAGTCGCTGATCGCGCGGGAGAGTTCTGGTGATTCGTTCACCGGACGCCGAAGGAGCAACCGCCCCGGAATCTCTCAGGCCAACGGACCGCGTGGATCGTTAGCGATGCTCTGGAAAGTGTTCCTAGTCCTTCGGGGCCGGGGGCCGCCGAAGGGGTAACCGGGCCGTTCGCGGATCGGGAAAGCTCTCAGGTTTCCGTGACAGAGGGGGCACAGATGGTTTGTCCTGCTGTGCGGAAGGTATCCTCTCGTGTCCGATGTAATCCCCGACGATGATGGCGCTGAGCCGATTGATACCATGATGCTGCCGCTTGACGCGTGGCACCGTGAACGCGGCGGCCGGATGGTGGAGTTTGCCGGGTACTGGATGCCGGTCCAATACGAAGGTATACTGGCCGAACACCTGTGGACGCGCGAAAGCGCCGGGCTGTTCGATGTCAGCCACATGGGCCAGCTCTATATTGCAGGCGAAGGCGTTGAGGCAGCGCTGGAAGCGGTCTTGCCGATCGATTTGGCGACGCTCAAACCTTACGGCCCGCGCTATTCGCTGCTGCTGGACGAGAACGGCGGTATTCTGGACGATCTGATGGTTACGCGCTGGAACACAGGTTTCTACCTGGTGGTCAACGGAGCGACCAAATGGGATGATATTGCCCATCTTCGCGAAGGCCTGCCCGATGAAGTGACGATTTCCCATCTCGACGATAGTGCACTGCTGGCGCTCCAGGGTCCAAAGTCATTTACCGCGCTGGAACGCGTTGTAACCGGAAAGTACCCGCTATCTGGCCTGACCTTTATGAAGGGTGGCCAATTCAAGATTGCCGGAATTGACGCCTGGATCAGCCGTTCAGGCTACACGGGCGAGGACGGCTTCGAGATTTCGATCCCGGCCGAGAATGCAGCGCAGATTGCGGATCTGATCTGCCAACAGCCCGAGGTTAAGCCGATCGGTCTTGGCGCGCGTGACAGTTTGCGGCTGGAAGCCGGACTGCCATTGTATGGCCATGACCTTTCGCCTGATACCAGCCCGGTCGAGGCTGATCTGCTGTTTGCGATCAATAAACGGCGGCGCATTGAAGGCGGGTTTCCCGGTGCCCACCGCATCATGGGCGAGCTGGCCAGTGGCACACCGCGCAAGCGCGTAGGCTTGGCGCTGGATGGGCGGCAGGCTGCCCGTGAAGGGGCAGAGGTTTACAAGGAAGACAAGAAGGTTGGTATTCTGACCTCGGGCGGTTTCTCCCCCACGCTCGGCCATCCAATCGCGATGGCCTATGTCGATGCGGCCCATGCAGCATCCGGCACCATTCTTACCATCGACATTCGCGGAAAGCGCCTGCCTGCCGGTGTGGTGCCGATGCCATTCGTCCCCCACCGCTATCACCGCTGAGGAGCCAGACATGCCCCGCTACTTTACCAAAGACCATGAATGGATCGACGTTGACGGGGGCACCGGCACCGTCGGAATCACGGACTATGCCCAGGGCCAGCTTGGTGACATCACATATGTTGATCTGCCCGCTTCGGGATCGGCTGTAAAAAAGGGCGATGCTCCCTGCGTGGTGGACAGCGTCAAAGCGGCCAGTGATGTCTATGCGCCTGTCAGCGGCACGGTCAGTGAAGCCAACGCTGCACTGGAAGGTGAACCCGAACTGGTCAACACGGATCCCGAGGCTGGCGGCTGGCTATTCCGCGTAATGTTGAGCGATGCAGGCGAGCTGGAAGGCCTGATGGATCAGGCGGCCTACGACGCCTACATAGCGGGGCTGTAGGATCAGATGCGCTATCTTCCCCTGACTAAGGCTGACCGTAACGAAATGCTCGGCGTAATTGGCGCCGCGACGGTTGACGATCTGTTCGTAGATGTTCCTGCCGCGGCGCGCCTGGCTGGCCCGATTGCTGGACTGCCGCTGCGGGCGTCCGAAATGGCGGTTGAACGCCACATGGGCGCACTGGCAGCGAAAAACCTGTCAGCCGGAGCGGCGCCTTTTTTCCTGGGCGCGGGGGCCTATCGCCACCATATCCCCGCGTCTGTCGATCATCTGATCCAGCGCGGCGAGTTTCTGACCGCCTATACTCCCTACCAGCCCGAAATTGCGCAAGGCACGCTGCAAGTGCTTTTCGAATTCCAGACACAGGTTGCCAGGCTTTTCGGCGTCGATGTGGCCAATGCCTCGATGTACGATGGTTCGACCGCGTGCTGGGAAGCCGTCGCGATGGCCGGACGCATTACCAAGCGCCGCAAAGCGGTGATCGATCGCGGACTGCACCCGCATTACGTCAGCACCGCGCGCACGATGGCCAAGTTCACCGGCGACGTGATTGACTACAAGGCTCCCAAGCTAGAGGCCGATTGTGATACCGCCGGGGTCATTTCTGCCATCGATGCCGAGACAAGCTGCGTCGTGGTCCAATATCCCGACCTTTTGGGCCGTATCCCTGATCTGGCCGCAATTGCCGAAGCCGCCCACGGTGCAGGCGCTCTGCTGATCGCGGTTGTAACGGAGCCTGTCTCGCTTGGCTTGCTCGAAGCGCCGGGGCATCTTGGCGCTGATATCGTGGTGGGCGAAGGGCAGGCAATTGGCGTAGGGCTTCAGTTTGGCGGGCCGTACCTTGGCCTGTTCGGATGCCGCGAAAAGTTCATGCGGCAGATGCCTGGACGGCTCTGCGGTGAAACCGTCGATGCCGAAGGCAAACGCGGCTTCGTGCTGACCCTGTCGACCCGCGAGCAGCATATCCGCCGCGAAAAGGCGACCAGCAATATTTGCACCAATGCAGGGCTTTGTGCGTTGGCTTTTAGCATTCACATGACCTTGCTGGGGGGAGAGGGGCTGGAGCAGCTGGCCCTGGTCAACCATGCCCGCGCGCAGGATCTGGCCGAGCGGCTGGCCAAGGTGTCGGGCGTCACTATTCTCAACGGCGCCTATTTCAATGAGTTCACCGTGATCCTGCCCAAGGATGCGCGCGAGGTCGTGCGCGAGCTTGCTGACCGAAGCGTGCTCGGCGGTGTATCGCTGGGTCGGCTTTATCCCGACGATGCGGCGTTGGCCAACGGACTGCTCGTTACAGCCACCGAATGCACCACGGCCGAGGATATCGAAGCCCTGGCCGCTGCACTTGAAGGAGTTCTGGCATGACCGCCCTCAACACTGCGGGCTGGCGTCCCGAAATGGGCCCGGCGCAGCACCCCGATCAGGAAAGTCACGCCCAGGAAACCGCCAGCGGGGACAAGGGTCTGATGCTGGAAGAACCTTTGATATTCGAACTGGGCAAACCCGGATCGACAGGGGTTGATATCGATCCCGCCAGCCGCGCGCCTTCTGACACCTTGGAGCGGTTCCGGCGCAAGAGCCAAGCGGCTTTGCCCGGCCTGACTGAGCCGGAAACAGTGCGCCATTACACCCGGCTCAGCAGACAGAACTATGCGATAGATCTGGGGCCGTTTCCGCTGGGATCGTGCACGATGAAGCACAACCCGCGGCTGAACGAAAAGATCGCGCGAATGGCCGGATTTGCTGATCTTCACCCTCTCGCACCCCAGCAGACAACACGCGGTGCTCTGGCAGTAATCAACGAACTGGCCCACTGGCTGATAACGCTGACAGGCATGCACGGCGTAGCGATGACGCCCAAGGCTGGCGCGCATGGCGAATTGTGCGGCGTGCTGTGTATCAAGGCAGCGCTGCAGGCGCGGGGTGAGGACCGCCGTGTCATGCTGGTGCCGGAAAGCGCCCACGGCACCAATCCTGCCACGGCAGCCTTTGCCGGCTTTGACATTGAAAACATACCCGCGACCGCCGAGGGCCGTGTTGACCTTGCCGCGCTGAAGGCACGGCTTGGTCCGGACGTGGCGGGGGTGATGATTACCAACCCTAATACTTGCGGGCTGTTCGAGCCTGATCTTAAAGTGATTTCTGATGCGGTTCACGCGGCCGGCGGTTATGTCTATTGCGACGGGGCCAACTTCAATGCGATTGTCGGCAGGGTCCGTCCGGGCGATCTGGGCGTCGATGCGATGCACATCAACTTGCATAAGACGTTCTCCACTCCTCATGGTGGAGGCGGACCCGGCTCGGGCCCGGTGGTGCTGTCCGAGGCCCTTAGCCCCTATGGTCCGCTGCCTTATACCGCGCGAATGGCTGACGGCACCGTTCGGCTGATCGAAGAAGAGGATGCGGCGGAAATGGGCCACAGTCAGGCCTTTGGACGCATGGCCGCATTTCACGGGCAAATGGGCATGTTCACCCGCGCGCTGACCTACATCCTCAGCCACGGGGCGGACGGACTCAAGCAGGTGGCAGAGGATGCAGTGCTAAATGCTAACTACGTCCTTCGCAGCCTGGAAGACGTCCTCGACGCGCCGTTTGGGCAAAGCGGGCCATGTATGCATGAGGCCTTGTTCAGCGACGACAACCTACCCGATGGGTTCTCCACTCTAGATATCGCCAAGGGTCTTATCGACGAGGGTTTCCATCCGATGACGGTCTATTTTCCGCTGGTCGTCCACGGCGCCATGCTGATTGAGCCGACTGAGACCGAGAGCAAAGCCGGCCTTGACCGGTTCATCGGGTCGATGCGCAGCCTGGCCGCCCGGGCCAAAGCCAGCGACGCCACCTTGAAGACCGCGCCGCACTACGCACCGCGCCGCCGGCTTGATGAAACGCAAGCCGCGCGCAGACCGGTGCTAAACTGGCAAGGAAACTGAGCGCAATGGACCCCAAGACGCTGCAGACCTGGCTGCCATTGGCCATTGTAGCTGTGGTCATGGCGCTGCGTTGGAAGTCCATGTCCCGGCCGCGGCCGTTGCGGCTGGCATTCCTGATCATCGCGCCTGTGGTCGTACTGATGGCCGCGGCGCTACTGATCGTAGCGCAGCCGCCCAGCGCTTTGGGTTGGCTGGCACTGGCAGGCGGCTTGGCAATCGGTGCGTTGCTGGGTTGGCAGCGCGCCAGGCTGCTGCATTTTGAACGGGATACGGTCACTAACAAGCTGCAGTACCGGCAGACGCCAGCCGCGCTGTTCTTGATTATCGGCTTGATCGTGGCGAAGCGTCTTATTCTGCCCCAGCCGGGTGCAGCACCGGGTGGCAAGGATGCCGCTATGGCATTGGTGATGACCGACGGTTTGCTTGGCTTTGCCCTGGGTATGGTGATCGCAGCCAACTTGACCATGTGGCTGCGCTCCCGATACATTCCGCATCACGATCTGGAGGGCTGATCCATGTGGGCCGCACTGTTTTCACTGACCAACCTTGTCGCTGTGGCGGGGTGGATCGTGTTAGTAGCTCTGCCGCGCGCGCCGCTGGCACGTAGTTTCGTAATGTATGGCTGTGTTGGCCTGCTTTGCCTGACTTATGCCGTATTGATGGCCTTGATGATAGCGGGCGCGGCCGGAATAGCCCAGGGGATGGATAGTTATACGATCGCCGGCATACGCGGTCTGTTTTCGACCGACGGTGGCATCGTGATCGGCTGGACGCATTACCTTGCGTTTGACCTCTTTACAGGCCTGTGGATCGCATCGGACGCCGACAACAAGGGCTATTCGCGTTTGGGCCAGACACCTTTCTTGCTGGTGACGTTTCTGGTTGGCCCAGTTGGACTGGTAGCATGGCTACTCGTACGGGAACGCCGCGCCCGCGCTGCAGCGCGAGACGCGGGTTCACGCTGACGGTCAGTTTATCGCGTCACTGCCGGCTTGTCCGACAGACTGCACGTCGCGGCCAAGTCCCTTGACCGTGTTGCAGGCGGTTGCGGTCAAGGCAATGCCAGCGGCGCTGGCGATCAGGATGAACTTGCGGATCATGTCGTGTTCCTTTGTTGGCAAGGGCAGTTTTAATCGAATCTCATGCGGTGCCATTAAGACTAGCAGACGTACCATGAAACGTCTGACCTTGCCGCTTGGTTCCCGGATGCGGTAGGGCGCTATTCGCTTGCGACGGGTGAAATGGGCGAGATAGCCTTGGCCAGCCGGTGCTCGCGAAAGGCTATGAGGCCCCCTGCGCCGACTATCAATGGTGCGCCCAGCCATGTCGCCGCCGTTGGCAACTGGTCCCATACCAGCCACCCGTAAATCGTCGCCCAGATCAGGGAGGAATAGTCCATCACGATAACGCTGGCGACCTGGCCAAAACGCAGCGATGCGGTCAGTAACAGTTGGGCGATGCAGCCAAGCACACCGATGGCGAGAAGCAGCAGCCACTGCGCAATAGTGTGTGCCGTGAAGAAAAGCGGCAGGGTCACGGTAAAAACAAGTGTCGACCAGGCCGAAAACCAGAACACAATGGCTATCGGTTCATCGGTGCGTGACAGGTCGCGGATTTGAATCGAAATCAGCGCAACCATTATGGCCGCGCCAAGGCCGACCGCCGTACCCAGCAGCGGCATATGCGTATGACCGGGCTGCGCAATGATCAGGATACCGATGAAACCAGCTGCCACGGCGGTCCACCGCCACGGCCCGACCCGCTCTGCCAAAAGGGCCGCTGACAGGATCACGGCAAAGATCGGCGTGGTAAAGCTGAGCGTGGTCGATTCGGCCAATGGCAGCAAGATCGGCGCGCCAAAGGTCATCGTCATGCCCACCGTGCCCAGAGCGGCGCGGCGCAGGTGTGCCGGCATCCGCTTCGTCTGCAGGCGCTTTAACTGCCCTTGCGCAACCAGCCATGTCCCCAGTATCGGCAGAGTCAGCGATGTTCGCCAAAAAAGGATCTCCCCAAAGCGCACGCCGGTGCCGGCGGTGTATTTGACCAGCATGATCAGCGTCGCCAGCACAAAAGCTGCCGCCAGACGCAGGATCAGGGCAAGGGCAGGGCGCTGGACGGGAGGCACCCTGATGCTCTAGCGGGCGGCGATGGACTGGCAAGCGCTGATGGACGAGGATTGGGTGCGCTATTTGTTGGTGCCGGGCTTGGGCGCAGTCGCCCTGGCGATCACCGCCTGGCGATCTGACCGTCGCCGCATGATGCGCAGCGACCCGGACGCCGTGGGTTGGCTGCCCTGGCGCGACATTGCCTTCTGGTCGAGCTTTGCCGCCGTGCTGTTGCTCGGCGCTTCGTTCAAGTTCTGGCTGGCTATGGCTGGCTGAGGATTAGAGGCAGGCCTCAAGATAGGCTTGGTCGAAGCCGAACTGCCGCGCCTTTTCCAGCGTATAGGGGCGCAGACCGGAAGGGCGGAATTCGCCGATGATCTTGCCGTCGTCGGTTTCGTCGAGATACTCGAACTTGAACAGTTCCTGGGTCACGATCACATCGCCTTCCATCCCGATCACCTCGGTAATGTTTGTGGTGCGGCGCGAACCATCGCGCAGGCGCTTGACCTGGACGATGATGTCGACCGATTCCGCGATCTGGCGGCTGATAGCCTCTTTGGGAATCTTGATGTCACCCATCAGGATCATGTTTTCCATACGGCCCAGGCATTCGCGCGGGCTGTTGGCGTGGAGCGTACACATCGACCCGTCGTGGCCAGTGTTCATGGCGGCAAGCAGATCGAAGCATTCCGCGCCGCGGATTTCGCCCAGGATGATCCGGTCAGGACGCATACGCAGAGCGTTCTTCACAAGATCGCCGATTGTGATCGCGCCTTGTCCTTCAAGGTTCGGCGGGCGGGTTTCCAGCGGCAGCCAGTGCGGTTGCTGCAGGCGAAGTTCGGCGGCGTCTTCGATCGTCAGAACGCGTTCGCCCGGATCGATCATCTTCGACATGGCGTTGAGCATGGTAGTCTTGCCCGATCCGGTGCCGCCCGAAATGACGATGTTCATGCGGCAGGCGCCAGCAATTTTCAGCGCAGTCGCCATTTTTTCGCTCATCGAACCGAAGTCCTTGAGCATGTCGATTGTGATCGGCTTTTCCGAAAACTTACGAATGGAAATCGCCGTGCCCCGCAGCGACAGCGGCGGCACGATGACATTGACGCGGCTGCCGTCTTTCAGGCGGGCGTCGGCCAGCGGCGTGGTCTGGTCGACGCGGCGGCCGACCTGGTTGACGATGCGCTGCGCGATCTGAAACAGGTGGCTTTCATCACGGAAGCGGATCGGGGCAAGCTGGAGCTTGCCCTTCTTTTCGATGTAGGTCTGTTCCGGTCCGTTGACCATGATGTCCGACACATCAGGATCGTTGAGGAGCTCTTCCAGCGGTCCAAAGCCCAGCAGTTCGTCGATCAGCACCTTTTCCAGCGCGAACTGTTCGCGGCGGTTGAGTGTAACCTTTAGTTCGGCCAGCACTTCCAGAATAATCGGGCGAAACTCTTCTGACAATTCGTCCTTGGTCAGCGTCGCAGCCGCTTCGGGGTCAACGCGTTCGAGCAGGCGCGGCAGCACCTGTTCTTTGATTTTGTGGACCGAGGCTTCAAAGCCTTCGGCCTGGTAGCTGCCTTCGTGGACTCCGTTGACCCGATCGGCCAGGCGGGTCATCGCATCGGCGGATTTGTTGTTCGAATTGTCCACCGGCGCCGAGGCGATTTCCTCGCCTGGAAGTGGCGGAAACTGATCGCCGCCAAGGCCGGAAGGCGCGTTGGTTTTGGCACTTTCGGGGCCACCTTTCATCGGGCGCGCCACGCCGAATTGCGGCCGAGCCTGTGATCCCGAACCGCTCATGCCATTGCGTCGGCCGAATGCGCTCATCTTGCCTTCACCCTCGAATTCTAGGTGCCCGCCATAACGATGGCATGGCTACTGTGTGCCTTATGATTTTGGTGAATAAACTGGAAACTTTGAAGATTCCCTAATGCCGCAGACGAAATACGGATTTGCGGAAAAACCTTGCAAAACCGAAGTTCCCACGTCCCGTCGCCTGACTTGCGGCCGGTTAAGGCTTCGGTTGGTCCTATCGGTAAATCGTGGTTTCGGGCTGGCCTATGATAGCGGACCGATACACGCTAAACGGTGGGTTCATCGTTTTCCACGCAAGGTTCGCCCATGTTGTACCGCCGCGTTTGCCTGACTGCTGCTTTGTCTGTTGCTTTTCTGTTTGCTCTGCCGTGCACCGCGTCAGCGGACACTGACTTGCCAGATTTCCTGGCGGGCACCTGGATGATGGAAAATGGCGCGAACTGGAGCGACGAGCTGTGGAGTGATGCCAAGGGCGGGCTGATGCTGGGCGTGGCGCGTAGCGGGTTTGGAAAGGAAGTCCAGTCCTGGGAAATGGCGCGGATCGAGCGGAAAGCCGACGGCAGCATTAGTTTTTTCGCCCAGCCGAAAGGGCGCGTTCCAACCGAGTTCAGACAGGTCTTGCGCAGCAGCGACACAGTCGAGTTTGCCAACCCTGCCAACGATTATCCTCAGCGCGTCCGCTATTGGCGGCAAGGAAAGCTGCTTATGGCGGAGATATCAAAACTAGATGGCAGCGATGCGGTGCGGTGGAACTACCGCCCGGTCGTCCCACCGGCCGACTAATAACGTGGTCCGCTTACGGCCGTTCCGTCAGGTCGACGTATTTACAACGGTCCCCTTCAAGGGAAATCCCGTTGCCGTCGTACTTGATGGCGAAGGGCTGAGCGATGCGGAAATGCAGGGCTTTGCCCGTTGGACTAACCTTTCGGAAACAACCTTTGTTTTGCCCGCGACGGAACCTGACGCCGATTATCGCCTGCGGATATTTACTCCCAAGGACGAACTGCCCTTTGCAGGGCACCCCACTTTGGGTAGTGCCCATGCCGTTTCCGCAGCAGGCTTGGCGACCCCGCGCGGTGGGCGGCTGGTGCAGGAGTGCGCGGTCGGCCTGGTACAATTGACGCTCGATGGCGGCAGCCTGTCCTTTCGTGTGCCGCGTTATGCATTGAAACCTGTCACCGATGCCGAGGCGACCGCTTGGCTGGGGGAAGGCGTAGCCGTAATAGGCACACCCCACGTGGTTGATGTCGGCCCGAAATGGCTGATCGCCGAAATGGCCGATCCTGCGGCACTTGATGGTTTACGCCATGATTCTGCGCGTTTGACCCGATTTTATGAGGCGAGCGGCATGACGGGCGCAACTGTTTTCGTCCGCACTGGCGACGCGATAATGGTGCGCAGCTTTGCGCCGGGGGACGGAATTCCGGAAGACCCGGTTTGTGGTAGCGGCAATGCGGCGGTTGCGGCCTATCGGCTCAGCCAAGGGCAGATCGCTTCGGGGAGCAGTTATGTTGCCAGCCAAGGCCGTCAGATCGGCCGGGATGGCAAAATAGAAATCAGGATTGAAGGCGAAGCAATATTCGTAGGCGGCAACTGCGTGACCTGCGTCGAAGGTACCGTGACGCTCTAATCTGTCATTTGCTTCGCCCAATGCGGCGATGGGATACTCTCACGCATAAAGTATAAGAGTTGGCATTATAAGTAGATGGCCTGGTCAATGACTTGGCTTGGCGATGATGTCGAGTTTATACAATCTCTTTGATGAGACCCGCGTTAACCTTGATTTTCATATCGAAGCTTAAAAACGCCGCGCCGCAGACTTTTCCGGAGAACGTCTCGTGCCAAAATCACCGATCAATACCCCAAAGTTTGATCCGATTTACACGTTGATCCTGGTCAGCGTGATGGTCTTTCTCGGTGGATTGCTGCTGACAAATGAGCAGGCACGAATGGTGTTCATGCATCCATTTTCGTAAATCGCGCTTTTCTATAGGCGTGAAACGGGGCGGCCCATGCGGACCGCCCTGATTCATGCCCAGCCGATCGTTAAATCAGTCTACGTGTTCCGCCAGAACAGTCAGTCCGTTTTCGCCGACTTCGGCAAAGCCGCCCTGAACCTGGATTTCTTCGGGCTGGCTTCCTTCGGCCTTATAGACCCGCAGCGTGCCATCACGCACCGTCGACATGAACGGCGCGTGGCCTTCCAGTACGCCGAACTCACCCTCAGTGCCGGGGACGACGACCATGTAAACGTCGTCGGACCGAACGAGGCGCGCAGGCGTGACGAGTTCGAAGTGGAGTGCCATGGCGCTTAGGCCTCGTCCGCCATCTTCTTGGCTTTGGCGACCGCTTCGTCGATCCCGCCGACCATGTAGAAAGCGCTTTCGGGCAGATGGTCGTAATCGCCGTCGACCACAGCCTTGAAGCTTTTCACGGTATCTTCGACCTGGACGAACTTGCCCGGAATGTTGGTGAAGACTTCGGCGACGTGGAAGGGCTGGCTCAGGAAGCGCTGGATCTTGCGCGCACGGGCGACGGTGAGCTTATCTTCTTCGCTCAATTCATCCATGCCGAGAATGGCGATAATATCCTGCAGCGACTTGTATTTCTGCAGGGTTTCCTGAACGCGGCGGGCCACGTCATAATGTTCCTGTCCGACAACCGCCGGGGTCAGCACGCGGCTGGTCGAATCCAGCGGATCGACCGCCGGATAAATGCCCAGCTCCGAAATCGCGCGGTTAAGCGTGGTGGTAGCGTCCAAGTGGGCGAACGATGCGGCGGGCGCGGGATCGGTAAGATCGTCCGCAGGAACATAGATCGCCTGAACCGATGTGATCGAACCCTTGGTGGTCGATGTGATGCGTTCCTGCAGCGCGCCCATGTCGGTCGCCAGCGTTGGCTGATAGCCCACCGCCGAGGGAATACGGCCGAGCAGCGCCGACACTTCCGAACCGGCCTGGGTAAAGCGGAAGATGTTGTCGACGAAGAACAGCACGTCCTGGCCTTCTTCGTCGCGGAAGTATTCGGCCATGGTAAGGCCCGAAAGAGCGACACGGGCGCGC
This sequence comes from Novosphingobium sp., assembly GCF_024642085.1. GTDB lineage: Bacteria > Pseudomonadota > Alphaproteobacteria > Sphingomonadales > Sphingomonadaceae > Novosphingobium. Next base: position 47,336 of record NZ_JAHEBV010000009.1, read on the forward strand.
GCACCCGGAGGCTCGTTCATCTGGCCGAATACCAGTGCCACTTTCGACCCGTCGGGTGTCGGGTTGCCATCGGCATCCTTGGCAATGACCCCGGCGTCGAGGAATTCGTGGTAGAGATCGTTGCCTTCGCGGGTCCGTTCACCCACGCCGGCGAACACCGAAACCCCGCCGTGACCCTTGGCGATGTTGTTGATCAGTTCCTGGATTAGCACGGTCTTGCCCACGCCGGCGCCGCCGAACAGGCCGATCTTGCCGCCGCGCGCATAGGGCGCCAGCAGGTCGATCACCTTGATCCCGGTGACGAGAATGGCGGCTTCGGTCGACTGGTCGACGAATTCGGGGGCCTTGGCGTGGATCGGGGCGGTCATTTCCGCGCCAACCGGGCCGCGTTCGTCGATCGGCTCGCCGATGACGTTCAGGATGCGTCCCAGCGTCATCGGACCGACCGGCACGCGGATCTGCGCGCCGGTATCGTTCACCGGCTGGCCGCGGGTCAGCCCGTCGGTTGAATCCATGGCGATGGTGCGCACGGTGTTTTCGCCCAGGTGTTGGGCAACTTCGAGTACCAGGCGGTTGCCGTTGTTGTCCGTTTCCAGCGCGTTGAGGATGGCGGGCAGAGTGCCGTCGAAGCTGACGTCGACGACCGCGCCGATCACCTGACTGATCTTGCCGCCAGCCGTGTTGGCGGCGGTTGCGGGGGCTTTCTTGCGAGTCTTGGGAGCGGCGGTTGCCATGGTCAGTTTCCTTGCCTGCTATGCCTTAGAGCGCTTCCGCGCCGGCGATAATTTCAATAAGTTCGGTGGTGATCGCGGCCTGGCGGCTGCGGTTATACTGGATCGTCAGCTTGCCGATCAGGTCGCCGGCGTTGCGCGTGGCGTTGTCCATCGCGGTCATCGACGCGCCCTGTTCCGAGGCCATGTTTTCAAGCAACGCCCCGAACAGCTGGGTCTTGAGATAGCGCGGCAGCAACGCGGCAAGGATTTCCTCCTCGTCCGGTTCGTATTCCACGGCGGCGCTGCCAGCGGCTGTTTCGGCAACCTTTGGGGCGGGGACGGGGATAATCTGCTGCTCGGTTGGTTCCTGAACCAGCGCAGAACGAAACTTGGAATAGAACAGGTGGGCAACATCGAACTTGCCCGCCTCGTACAGCGTGACCAGTTCGGCTGCGATCTTTTCGGCCTCGGTGTAACCCGGTTCGCGCACTTCGGTGGTGTCGAACATTGCGAGGATGTCCTTGGGGTATTCGCGGCGGATCACCGCGCGGCCTTTGCGCCCGACCAGGTAGAACAGCACCGTCTTGCCCTCGGCCCTGAGGCGGCGAGCGGCGACCAGCGCGGCCTTGACGATGTTCGAGTTGAACGCGCCGGCCAATCCCTTGTCGCTGTTGGCGACGACCAGCAGGTGGATCTGATCGTTGCCAGTACCGGCGAGCAGCTTCGGGCTGCTTTCGCTGACCGTAATCTTGCTTGCGATCGAGCCCATCACCGTGGCCAGCCGCGCGGCATAGGGGCGCGCAGCTTCAGCCGCGGCCTGCGCTTTACGCAGCTTGGCGGCGGCGACCATCTGCTTGGCCTTGGTGATCTTCTGGGTCGATTTGACCGAGTTGATCCGCCCTTTGAGTTCCTTTAGCGAGGCCATCGAGGCTTCCTATTTCATCGTCCCGGCTTACGCCGGGATGACGGTTAAATTACGCGAACTGTTTGCCGAAAGCTTCGAGCGCGGCGGCGGTCTGCTTCTTGGCGTCATCGCCAAAGTCCCGACTGTCGCGGATCAGCTTTAACGTATCGGCGTGGCTGTCGCGCATGAAGCTGAGCATTTCGGCTTCGTACTGCGTGACCTTATTAACCGGGATCGAATCCAGGTAGCCGTTGGTTCCGGCAAAGATCGACACGGTCTGTTCTTCGAACGACAGCGGGCTGAACTGTGCCTGCTTGAGCAGCTCCGTCAGGCGCGAACCGCGGTTAAGCAGCTTTTGCGTCGAGGCGTCGAGGTCCGAACCGAACTGGGCGAAGGCCGCCATTTCGCGGTACTGCGCCAGCTCCAGCTTGATCGAGCCCGAAACCTTCTTCATCGCCTTGGTCTGGGCGGCACCGCCGACGCGGCTGACCGACAGACCGACGTTGATCGCCGGACGCACGCCTTGATAAAACAGGCCCGTTTCAAGGAAGATCTGCCCGTCGGTGATCGAAATCACATTGGTGGGAATATAGGCCGAAACGTCACCGGCCTGCGTTTCGATGATCGGCAGCGCGGTCAGCGATCCGCCGCCCTGGCTGTCATTCATCTTGGCAGCGCGTTCGAGCAGCCGGCTGTGCAAGTAGAACACGTCGCCCGGATAGGCTTCGCGGCCCGGAGGGCGGCGCAGCAGCAGCGACATCTGGCGATAAGCCACCGCCTGCTTGGAAAGATCGTCATACACGATCACAGCGTGCATGCCGTTGTCGCGGAAAAACTCGCCCATCGTTGCGCCGGTGTAGGGCGCAAGGTACTGCAGCGGAGCAGGCTCTGACGCGGTTGCAGCAACCACGATCGAATATTCCATCGCGCCGTTTTCTTCGAGCTGGCGGACGATCTGCGCGACGGTGGAACGCTTTTGCCCGACAGCGACGTAGATGCAGTACAGCTTCTTCTTCTCGTCGGTCCCGGCGTTGGCTTCCTTCTGGTTGATGAAGGTGTCGATCGCCACGGCGGTTTTGCCGGTCTGGCGGTCACCGATGATCAGTTCGCGCTGGCCGCGGCCGACGGGAACCAGGGCGTCAATCGCCTTGAGTCCGGTCTGTACCGGTTCGTTGACCGACTGCCGCGGGATGATGCCCGGCGCCTTGACTTCAACGCGCTGGCGGCTGGTGGCCTCGATCGGGCCCTTGCCGTCGATCGGATTACCCAGCGCATCGACCACGCGGCCGAGCAGGCCCTTGCCCACGGGCACATCGACGATGGTGCCGGTGCGCTTGACGGTATCGCCTTCCTTGATTTCGGCATCCGAGCCGAAGATCACCACGCCAACGTTATCGGCCTCGAGGTTGAGCGCCATGCCCTGAACGCCGTTGGCGAACTCGACCATTTCGCCGGCCTGGACCTGATCCAGACCGTGGATACGGGCGATACCGTCACCGACCGACAGCACCGAGCCGACTTCCGAGACCTGGGCCTGGGTGCCAAAGCTGGCGATCTGGTCCTTGATGACCTTCGAGATTTCTGCGGCGCGGATATCCATGTTCAGCCTTTCATCGAATCTTTTGGCATAAGGGCTTTCAGCCCTTCATCGCCGAAGCGAGTGTGTTCAAACGGGTGCGGATCGAGCTGTCGATCTGGGTCGAGCCAATACGCACCACCAGGCCGCCGAGCAGTTCGGGATCGACCTTTGCGGAAATTTTGACGTCCTTACCCTGGCGAGCCTTGAGCTTGTCCGCGAGTTGCGCGATCTGCGCAGCCGACAGCGGATGGGCGCTCGTCACTTCAGCGGTGGCTTCACCGCGCGCGGCAGCGGCAATTGCAGAGAAAGCGCGAACCACCTCAGGCAGCTTGCCCAACCGGCGGTTGGCTGAGAGCACGCCGAGAAAGTTCTTCGTCAGCGGCGACAGGCCCAGCACGCCCGCTACCCCATCGATCGCCCGGGCGGCAGCATCCCGCCCGATCTGGGGGTTGCGAATCAACGCGGAAAGATCATCCGAACCCAGAATCGCCTGGTTGAGCTTTTCAAGATCGGCTTCGACCACGGTCACGGCCGCCTGTTCACTTGCCAGATCATATAGAGCAGAGGCGTATCGCCCTTGCAGACTGGCCGTAATGCCGCCGGAATTCTCCACGCGCTCAGGTTCCTTGCATCGGGTGCGTTGGCAGGGCAGAACCGGCACCAGAGATGCCATTTGCCCCTTGGACGGGGGCGCGCATAGCGGCGATTTTGCTGCGATGCAAGGTGGGCTGGGGACATTCCTTGCCGCAGGTGTCCATATAGGAACAGCGATAAGGCGAAGGCGATGGGCGAAACTATCCAGCTGACAATGGGCGATGGTCACGCCATGCCGTGCTATCATGCGCTGCCTGAGGGTGAGCGGCGGGGCGGGCTGATCCTGGTCCAGGAAATATTTGGCGTGACCGATCACATCCGCGAGCTGTGTGATGAATATGCCAGCGATGGCTATGAAGTGCTGAGCCCCGGCTTGTTCGACCGTCAGGAGCCGGGCTGCGCGCTTGGCTATAGCGGCGCTGACTGGGAGCGTGCGGTGCAGATTGCCCGAACAGAGCATGACTGGGATCAGGGCATCGACGACACCGCCCGCTGCATCGCGTGGATGACGGAACGGGGCGGTCCGGCATTCATCACCGGCTATTGCTTTGGCGGATCCGTTGCCTGGCGCATGGCACAGCTATCGGACGATTTGGACGCGGCAAGCTGCTATTACGGCGGTTACATCGCCACCCGCTTTGCTGACGATGCTCCGAAGTGCGCAACGATTTGCCACTTTGGCCGCTATGACAATCTGGTGGAGTTTGCGCCGGTCGAAACGCTGATCGCTAAAGAGCACGCGACGGCACAGATATTTGTCTATGAGGCCGGGCACGGGTTTAACTCCGATCGGCGCAAGGACTGGCATCCCGAAAGCGCGGATCTGGCAAAGGAACGCACTCTGATGCTGTTTCGCGCATTGGGCGGCTGAAATGTCCCGCGTGCTGATCATTCTGCCGCAAACCGATTTCGATCCCACCGAAGTTGCCTTTCCCTGGCAGGTCTGGACCCGGGCGGGCCACGCCGTTGCCTTTGCAACCGAAACCGGCCAGCCGGCGGCCTGCGATCCTGTGACGCTGAGCGGGGCCGGTCTGCCCGCGCTGGCCCGATCACTGCGCGCCCGCGGCAAAGCGCGCGAGGCCTATGCGGCGATGATTGGCGATGCAACTTACCTCCAGCCGCTGACCTGGGCGGCGGCGCGGGCGGCAGATTTTGCAGCGCTGCACTTTCCCGGCGGTCATGCCCCCGGAATGAGGGCCTATTGCGAAAGCGCCGAAGTAATGCGGCTGGCGCGTGAAGCTTTCGGTGCGCACCAGCCTGTCAGCGCGGTGTGCCACGGCGTGCTGCCGCTGGCCCGCGCCGGATTGTTGGCCGGGCGGCGGACAACTGCGCTGACTGCCATGCAGGAAAATATTGCCGTCGCGCTAACCCGCCGGGCGCTGCCGGGCCACTACCGGACCTATCCTGAAACCGTTGAGGCCGAGGTGACCCGCCACCTCGGTGCCAAGGGCACGTTTGAGCGGGGCCCTTTAATTCCCAGCTTTGCAAATGCGGCGGCACCTCACGCCGGATTTGTTGTGCAGGACCTGCGCTATTTATCGGGGCGCTGGCCGGGCGATGCCTGGACTCTGGCCGAAAGGATGCTCGACCTGCTTTGAACGCAATGTGCGGGACGCTGAGCGGGATGCGGGGCGCTAATGGCTGATTTCCACTTGAAAGGACCAGTCATGACTTATCGCATCGCCGGTTTGCAGCCCGAACATTTTGCACCGTTGTTTTCCCTCTCTGACGCTGAACTGGCCGCGCGCAATAGCTGCCGGGTCAGCGCGGCATCTTCGCGCGGTTATCCGTGCCGGGTTTCGCTGCAAGATGCGGCACAGGGCGAAGAGCTGATCCTGCTCAACCACACCAGCCACGATGTCGCCACGCCATATCGCAGCACCTATGCCATATATGTCCGGCGGGATGTTGAAGTGGCGGCGTTCGCGGATGTAACGCCGCCAGTTTTCGAAGGTCGGCCGCTGGGTCTGCGCGGCTTCGCCGCCGATGGGATGCTGCACGATGCGCGGCTTGCTTTGCCGGGTGATGCTGACGCGAAGATTCGTGACATGCTGGACAACCCCGTCATTGCCTATATCCATGCCCATAATGCCGCGCATGGCTGCTTTGCCGCGCGGATCGACCGCCATGGAGAGACCGCGTGACTCTCGACGCCGACGAATGCTGGAATGCCGCAATTGCCCGAGATCGGCGCTTTGACGGCCGCTTCGTATCGGGGGTGCTGTCGACCGGCATCTATTGCCGCCCGTCATGTCCTGCGCGGCATCCCAAACGCGAGAACGTCCGCTTTTTTGTCGACGGCGCGGCGGCTCGTGCAGAAGGCCTGCGGCCCTGCCTGCGCTGTTCTCCTGACGATGTGTCGCGTGATGAACGTGCGGTGCTGAGTGCTATTGCCGCGATCAAGGCAGCGGAACAGCCGCTTGCCCTGGCGGCGTTGGCGGCCGAAACCGGCTATTCGCCCGCGCATTTTCAGCGGGTATTCGCCCGCGCTACCGGCCTGTCGCCTTCGGCCTATGGCCGCGCCTTGATGGCTGAGCGCGCGGCCGCGGCGCTGAGTGGCGGGGGCACTGTCACCAATGCGATCTACGCAGCAGGCTATTCGGGGCCTTCGCGGTTCTATGAAGCCAATCAGGGAAGGCTGGGCATGACACCATCGGCATGGGCCGCGGGCGGCAAGGGGGTGACGATTCGCTGGGCGGTAGTGGGCACTTCGCTGGGCGCGATGCTGGTCGCTGCGACGGATAAAGGCGTGTGCCGCCTGTCTTTCAACGAAGGCGTCGAAGCCTTGGAAAAGCGCTTCCCCAACGCTGCCCTGGCGGAAGGCGATGCGTCCTTCGCAGCCCTGCTAGCCGATGTTTTGACGGCGGTGGAGGCGCCCGGAGATTTCGCGCACATCCCGCTCGACGTTAAAGGTACTGCCTTTCAGGAAGCGGTGTGGCGCGAATTGCAGCGCATCCCTGCAGGTGAGACGCGCACCTATGCGCAGCTTGCTGCCGCCGTGGGGCGCCCCAAGGCCGTGCGCGCAGCGGGTACCGCCAACGGCGCCAACAACGTGGCCGTGCTGATCCCCTGCCACCGGGTGATCAACACTGGCGGCGGATTGGGAGGGTATGCCTATGGTCTTGAAATTAAGCGCAAGTTGCTGAAAAAGGAAATGAAATGAACGACATGGTAGCCGCTTTCCGCGCACTTCATGTTCCAGGCGATCCGCTGGTGCTGTTCAACATCTGGGATGCTGGAAGTGCCACGGTGGTTGCCGAAGCCGGAGCCAAAGCGATCGCCACTGGCAGCTATGCGGTCGCCGAAGCGCAAGGCTTCAAGGACGGGGAAGAGTTCCCGCTAGATCGCGCGCTGGAAGTGGTGGCTGGGGTATTGCGGGCGACTGACCTCCCGGTCACTTTCGACATGGAATCTGGCTATGGTGATACTCCGGAAGAAGTCGGGCGCTCGGTCGCAAAGGCATTTGATGCAGGCGTGGCTGGCATCAACATGGAGGACCGCCTGCCAGGCATGACAGACTTGCTCGCCATTGCCGAACAGGCCGAACGGCTGTCCGCTGCAGCGGAATCGGGCATCTTCGTCAACGCGCGCTGCGACCTGTTCCGGGGTCAGCCACCGGAAAACCACTTCTCGCTGATCCCGCAGGTGCTGGACCGGGCACGGGCCTATGCCGATGCCGGCGCGAACGGACTGTTCGTGCCTTTCACCACCGATCTCGCGGCTCTGAGCACCATTTGCGAAAAGTCATCGTTGCCGGTCAACATCATCTGGAATCCCGCGTTTCGCGACCGTACGCAGCTGGCCGGATTGGGCGCGGCACGGATCAGCCACGGCCACCGCCCGTGGGCTGCGGCAATGGCTTGGCTGGGTGATGCGGCAAGAGGCGTGCTGAACGGCGGAAAGCCGCCCTATGACAGTGCTTGAGTTTTGCGCTTGCCAGCAAGACGTGTTTCGGGAATAAGCGGTGTATGAATGAAGTAATACAGCAAGAGCCAGACACCACGGTTCCCGCGCGTTCAATCCAAACGGGGTTGCGGCAAATCATTGCCTTTCCGCTGACACTGATGATGCTGTCTTTCGCGTGGATTGTGCTGATCGCCAGCGGAACCAGCCTGATTATCCAGCGTATCCTGCCGGGTACCAACACCCCCCTGAAAGCGCTGGGGGCGGTGTTCGTCGCCGTTTGCGTGGTAATAGGGTACAAGGCGTTCAAGCGCTGGGTTGAACGGGGTCCGGATACCGAATTGCCGCTAAAGGGACTTCTTCCGGAACTGGGTGCCGGGCTGGCCATCGGCGCGCTATTGTTTTCGTTCATGACGGGGGTAGTCGCACTATTAGGTGGGTTCGAAGTGCTGGGTTTGCGGGGCGCAGGACAAATCTGGTCAATGCTGGCGCTCGCGGTAATCAGCGGCACAATCGAGGAGACGCTATTTCGCGGGATCCTGTTCCGCCACCTGGAAACCATGCTGGGTTCGTGGTCGGCGCTGGCGCTGACTTCTGCCTTGTTCGGAGCCGGGCACATTTTTAACCCTGATGCAACGTGGTTCGCCGCCTTTGCCATTGCGGTCGAAGCAGGCATCCTGCTGGGTGCGGCCTATATGCTGACCCGGCGGCTGTGGCTGGCGATCGGCATCCACGCCGCCTGGAACTTCACGCAAGGTTGGGTCTTTTCCGTGCCCGTGTCCGGCGGGGACGCACCGCTGGGCCTGCTGATAACCCGCCGGATCGGGCCGGACTGGCTTACCGGCGGCGATTTCGGGCTGGAAGCCAGCGCGGTGGCAATGGTTGTCGCGACGCTGGCCGGCGTCGTCATGCTGGTCCGGGTGGTCAAGCGCGGCGGCACGCGCCCGCCGATGTGGATTAAGCGCGTTGTGCCGCCGACAGAAACGCCGGTCCGCCTAGCTTAGCATCGGAGCCATGCCGGGTTCAGCCTTGGCCATGGCGGCCTGGTAGGCCGGACGCTGACCGATCCGTTGCAAGTAGGCTGCAATGTTGGGGAAGGGTTCCAGGCTCATCCCGTTGAACGCGCGCGATGTGGTCAGGCTAAAGCCCATCATTATGTCAGCAAGTGTCAGGTTGCGCCCGCCGAAATAGTGCGCCTCACCCAGCCGCGCCTCGGCCAGCTGCCAGCCCTTGGCGCCGCGATCGGCGACGAACGGCGGCATTTCCGCAGCCCCTGCGGCCTGCGCGGCCAATGCCATCATGCCGTTGGTCATGAACGTTGCGTTGGAGAAGTGGAACCAGAACAAATGCCCGGCAAAGTCCGCATCGTCCGGCCCGGGTGACAGGCGCGAGCCGCCGTATTTGCGGTCAATATACTCGCAAATCGCCCCGCTCTCGCCCAGTACCATGCCGTCATCCTCGATCACCGGAGCGATCCCCATTGGGTGGAGGGCCTTGTATTCATCGGGCGCCATCCGATTATCCTCGCGGCGGTTATAGAGCGTCAGTGCGTAAGTCAGCCCAAGCTCCTCGCACAGCCAGACGATCCGTTCGGATTGGGAAATGCGCAGGTGGTGGACGGTCAGCATCGGAGTGTCTCCTTGATCGAATGGTCAGCCCTATCAGACGAAACTGTAAGGGTCGATGTCGACTGCGACGCGCACGCCGGGCGGGAAGTTCAGCCCGCCCAGCCAGTCCCGGATCACATACTGGACCTGGGCACTGCGCCGCGCGTTGATGAGCAGGCGGTAGCGGTAGCGCCCCCGCAGTTGTGCCATGGGGGCTGGGGCCGGGCCAAGCACCATGACGTCGGGCAGGTTGGGCCGCGCGCCGCCGATCGCGCGGGCCGCTTCGCGCGCTTCGGCCTCGTCCTCGCTCGATACGATGATCGCGGCCCAGCGCCCGAACGGCGGTGCGCCGGCATCGCGGCGCGCCTCTGCTTCGGCGGCATAAAAGGCATCGCGGTCACCAGCAGCCAGCGCGGCGATCACGGCTGCTTCGGGATGGCGGGTCTGGATAAGGACGGTGCCGGGCTTTTCCCCGCGCCCGGCGCGACCGGCAACCTGGGCAATCTGTTGATAGGTCCGCTCGCCCGCGCGCAGGTCGCCGCCTTCCAACCCCATGTCGGCATCGACCACGCCGACCAGCGTCAGTTCGGGAAAGTGATAGCCTTTGGTCACCAGCTGGGTGCCAATGATCACGTCGATCGCTTTGCCTTCAGCCGCTGCGACGAAGGTGCCGATCTTTTCCGGACTGTTCAGCGTATCGGAAGTGACCAGTGCGATCCGAGCATCAGGCAGCACCTGTGCCACCTCGTCAGCGATCCGCTCAACCCCGGGACCGCAGGCGACCAGGCATTCGGGGGTGTGGCATTCAGGGCATTCGCCCGGAACCGGGGTTTCGTGCCCGCAGTGGTGACAGGCCAGCCGCCGCGACAGACGGTGCTCGACCAGCCAGGCGCTGCAATTGGGGCACTGGAAACGGTAGCCGCAGTGACGGCAAAGCGTCAGCGGGGCATAACCGCGGCGGTTGAGAAACAACAGCGACTGTTCGCCGCGCGCCAGCCTGTCCTGCATTTCGTCAATTAGCCTGGGCGCGAGCCATTGGCCGCGTTGCGGTGGCTGTTCGCGAAGGTCGAGTATCTCAATCGCGGGCAGTTCTGCCCCGCCGAAACGGGCGGGTAAGTCAATTTTCTCATAGACCCCGGCCTCGGCGAGCTGGAGCGATTCCAGCGCCGGCGTCGCGCTGGCCAGAATTACCGGGATGCGTTCAAACCTGGCGCGGATCACAGCGACGTCGCGGGCGTTATAGCGCACCCCGTCGTCCTGCTTGAACGATACCTCGTGCGCTTCATCCACCACGATCAGACCCAGCCAGGCAAAGGGCATGAACAGGGCCGAACGCGCGCCGACCACGACCTGAGCATGGCCCGAAACGATTGCCCGCCAGGCGCGCCGCCGTTCGCTTTGCTTGAGGCTGGAATGCCACAGAACAGGCGGCACCCCGAAGCGCGCTTCAAAGCGGCGCAAAAAGTTTTCGGTCAGCGCGATTTCGGGCAGCAGCACCAGCACCTGTCGCCCCAACCGGATCGCTTCGGCGACCGCTTCGAAATAGCATTCGGTCTTGCCCGATCCGGTTACCCCATCGAGCAGGAACGGCGTGAACCCCTCGGCCGTAATCGCGCTGACAAACCGGTCGGCAACAGCCTGTTGATCAGCCGACAGATCGGGCGCGGCGTGAAGCGGGTTGGCGCGGGGGTAGGGGCGGTCCAAATCGACTGTCACAGGGTCCAGCAGCCCGGCCCCGACCATCCCGCGCAGCACGCCTTCGGATACGCTGGCCAGTTCCGCCAGTTCGCGGATACTGGCCTGTTCGCCGTGCAGCGCATCCATGGCGGCGGCGCGCTGCGGAGTCAGACGCTTGGGCTCCAGCCCCGACAGGCGGTATTCGGTCGTGGTCCCGCCGCCGCGCAGCGCCGCCATGGACCCCAGTGCCATCCGGGCCACCGCGTTCATGGGCGCGCAGTAATAATCCGCGGTCCATTCGATCAGCCTCCGCAAGGGGGCAGGAAAGGGCGGAACCGGCAGTACTTCCAGGATCGGCCGCAGCCTGGCATCGGGAACATCCGCCCCCGGCAACCGTTCTGTTTCCCAGACGATTCCAAGAACCTGGCGCGGTCCCAGCGGCGCCAAGACGACCGAACCGATATCCGTCGCCATTCCATCCGGAAGGCGATAGTCAAGCACATTGAGTACGGGATTGAAGATAAGGAGTCGGACGCGGGTCATGGGTCAAGCCTCTATGCAGCGTTGCAGGCTCCATCGTCACCCCCGGACAGAGAAACTTTCGGAAGAAAAGGATCAGGGGAAAATGGAAACACCATCAAATGCGGCCGTTGCCCGTCGCGGCTTTATCCTGGGTATCGGCGCAACCGGGGCGTTAGCCGTAAGCGGGTGCGCCAGTCTTGGCGGATTTTCGATGACCGAGGCGCTGAAGCGGCTCCTTACCCTGTCGTCGCAGAACGCCTTTGCCAAGCTGACGGCCCCCGGCGGGTTCTGGGACAGCGAAGTGGCGCGCTTTGCCACACCGGACCTGTTCAGCGGCGCGGGCGGACTGCTTGGCTCACTCCTGACCTCTGGCCTGTTCCGCAACCAGTTGCAGCGTCAGCTCAACATTGTTGCTGAAAAGGGCGCGGAAAAGGCTGCGCCGGTCGTGCTCAGCGCCGTGCGCAACATTTCGATTCCCGATGCGCTGGGCGTGATCCGCGGCGGGCCCACGGCGGCTTCGTCATGGCTGCGCGGGCAGATGGGATCCGCTTTGATCAATGCGATGGTACCTGGCCTGTCCGATGCGATCCGGGTCAGCGGCGATCCGATCCTGGGCAAGGCCATTTCGGCGTTGTCGGGCGTTGATATCGGATCGGTCGCACAGTCGGTGGCGACCCGCGCGGACAATTCGATCTGGTACCAGATCGGGGCAGAAGAAAGCGCCATCCGCGCCAACCCGGCCAGCACCAACGATCCGCTGCTGATTGGCGCGCTCAAGATCCTGTAGTTCCAGGACTGCGGTAAATCGGCGGGCACGGGGCTTTGTCCCGCGCTCGTTTGCTGTCTATAGCGGCCAGTGACTCGCCTTCAGGAGCGCACCGCCGTGAAATTCTTTGCCGACACCGCCGAAATTGCCGACATCAAGGAACTGGCCGCTACCGGCCTGCTTGACGGCGTCACCACCAACCCCAGCCTGATCATGAAATCGGGACGTGATTTCATCGAAGTTACCAAGGAAATCTGCGGGATCGTCGATGGGCCGGTCAGCGCGGAAGTGGTCGCGCTGGATCACGAAGGCATGATGAAAGAGGCTGAAAAGCTGCGCAAGATCGCCGACAACGTCTGCATCAAAGTGCCACTGACGCTGGACGGACTCAAAACGTGTAAAGCGCTGACCAGCGATGGCAGCATGGTCAACGTCACGCTGTGTTTTTCCGCCAACCAGGCCCTGCTGGCAGCCAAGGCCGGGGCAACGTTTGTATCGCCCTTCGTCGGCCGTCACGATGATAACGGTTTTGACGGAATGGAACTGATCAGTGACATCCGCCTGATCTATGACAACTACGCCTTCGATACCGAAATCCTGGTCGCTTCAGTCCGTCACGGCATTCACGTGTTGCAAGCGGCCAAGATTGGCGCCGATGTGATGACCGCGCCGCCTGCCGTGATCAAGGGTCTGGTCAAGCACGTATTGACCGACAAGGGCATCGAAGGTTTCCTGGCTGATTGGGCCAAGACCGGGCAGACGATCTAGAGCCGCTTGCCGAAATGTCCGACGAATCCCCACTTGACCGTTTTAAGTCAGTGCTGGCCGGCACCGCGCGGGCAATCGCGCACGAGCCTGAGGTGGAGATTGCGTGGACCGCCGACAACCCAGTTGCCAACGGCAAGAACCTGCGTGTTCCCATGCCGGGGCGCAATCTGCCGCGCGAACAGGCCATGGAAGCGCGCGGCTTTGCCGATAGCTTCGCGCTGAAACTGCGCCATCACGATGAAAGCCTGCATGGCCGCAATGCGCCGGGTGAGCCGATGGCCCGTGCCGCCTTCGATGCAGTCGAACTGGTGCGGTACGAAGCGCTGGGCGCGCGCGCTTATCCGGGAATGCGCAGCAACCTGGACGCCGCGCAGCTTGTCCGTACCCAGGGCGATCCGATCGCCCGGGCCAGCCGGTCGGACGAAGTGCCGCTACCCGCCGCGCTTGCCCTGATGCTGCGCGAACATCTGACGGGTCAGGCCGTGCCTGACGCGGCAGCACCCGGCGTGGCACTGGTGCGCCAGTGGATCGAGGGCAAGGCCAAGGCCGATTTCGATGCTTTGTCGCAAAATCTCGATGATCAGCAGGCGTTCCAGAAGCTGTCGCTCGACATGCTCCAGCACCTGGAACTGACCCGCCCCGACCAGCTTGAGCCCGACACCGACGAAGGCGATAATGATGACGCCGAAGACGATGGCGAGGACCAGCCAGACGACAGCGAAGGATCGCAGGAAGACAACCCCGCCGATGCCGCCGCCGAACCCAGTGAAGGCGATGAGGACGGCGACAGCGAAAGCGAACGCCAGACCGAGGATGACAGCGCCGAGGCCGAAGAAGGCGAAGAGGGCGAAGACGGCATGTTGCCGGTTCGGCCAAACCGTCCGTGGACCGATATTCCCGCCAACTTTGACTACAAGGCTTTCACCCAAAGCTTTGACGAGGTTATCGCCGCGCCCGAGTTGTGCGACGAAGAAGAACTGACCCGCTTGCGCGCCTATCTGGACGCACAGTTGAAAGGCCTCCAGGGCGTTGTGACCAAGCTGGCCAACCGGCTGCAGCGGCGCCTGATGGCCCAGCAGAACCGCAGTTGGGATTTCGATCAGGACGAAGGGCTGCTCGATGCGGCGCGGCTGGCGCGCGTAGTAATCTCTCCCGGCCAGTCGCTGTCCTACAAGGTTGAGCGCGATATCGAGTTCAAGGACACCATCGTCACTCTGCTGATCGACAATTCAGGGTCGATGCGTGGGCGGCCAATTTCCATCGCTGCGATCAGCGCCGATGTGATGGCCCGCACTCTGGAACGCTGCGGGGTCAAGACCGAGATCCTGGGCTTTACCACCCGCGCCTGGAAAGGCGGCCAAAGCCGCGAGGCCTGGCTGGCCGGCGGCAAGCCGGCTTTGCCCGGCCGCCTCAACGATCTGCGCCACATCGTCTACAAAAAGGCGGACGAGCCGTATCGCCATGCCCGCAAGAACCTGGGCCTGATGATGCGCGAAGGCTTGCTGAAGGAAAACATCGACGGCGAAGCACTGCTGTGGGCCCATACCCGGATGCTCGCCCGGCCCGAAGACCGGCGCATCCTGATGGTAATCAGCGACGGCGCCCCGGTCGATGACAGTACTCTTAGCGTCAACAACGCAGGCTATCTTGAACAACACTTGCGCAAGGTGATTGACTGGATCGAAAAGCAGAGCCCGGTGCAACTTGTAGCGATCGGCATAGGGCATGATGTGACGCGGTATTATCGCCGCGCGGTGACGATCATGGATGTCGAACAGCTGGGCGGCACGATGATTGAACAGCTGGCCAGCCTGTTCGAAGACGAGCGCACTTGACCGCAGCGTTTAATCGCACGATTAAACGCCCATGACCACGTTATCCGTTTCCGAGGCCGTCGCCTCCCGCCGCTCGATCCGCGCTTTCACGGATCAGGCCGTCCCGCTTCAGACGCTGCGCAGTGTGCTGGACAAGGCGCGGATGGCACCGTCGGGCTGCAATTTTCAGCCGTGGGAGGCCACCGTGCTGACCGGCGAACCGCTCAAGGCGCTGCAGACGCGTTTGCTGGCCACGCCGCCCGACAATCCGCAGGAATATGACTTTTCTGCTCCCGGCAGTTTGCCGCATTACCGCCAGCGGCTGATCGATGTCGGCGCGGCAATGTACACGGCAAAGGGCATTGCGCGCGAAGACAAGGCCGCCCGCGACGATTTCAGCCGCCGCAACCTGATCTCGTTTGATGCGCCGGTTTTGCTTTTGTGCCATTTTCCCAAGTTAATGAAAGAACCACAGTGGAGCGACGTGGGCATGTGGCTGCAGACCATCATGCTGCTGCTGCGCGAAGAAGGGCTGGACAGCTGCCCGCAGGAGGTCATGGGCATGTACGGGCGGACCATCAAGGACCAGCTTGGCCTTGGCGAGGACATCATGCTGTTCTGCGGTCTGGCGATCGGTTGGCGTGACAACAGCGACCCGGTGAACACCTTTTTGCGCGACCGCGTGCCGCTGGACCAGCATGTGCGATTTGAAGGGTTCTGACCTTGTCCTGACCGGCGGTGCATCATATGGCCCGGGCCATGACCGAACTGCGCCTGTTCAACAGCCTGACCCGCCAGCTTGAAACGTTCCAGCCCGTCCATCCGGGCGAGGCACGGGTCTACACCTGCGGGCCAACGGTTTATAACTATCCGCACATCGGCAACATGCGCGCCTACGTGTTTGCCGACGTGCTCGGCCGGACGCTGTGCTTCAAGGGTTACAGGCTTACCCACGTCATCAACATTACCGATGTCGGGCACCTGACCGACGATGCCGATGCCGGCGAAGACAAGATGGAAAAGATGGCGGCGGAAAAGGCGCAGTCGATCTGGGACATCGCGCGCCACTATACCGAAGCCTACTGGGCCGACATCAAGGCGCTGAATATCCGACAGCCGGCACAATGGACCATCGCCACCGACTACATCGACCAGATGATCCAGTTCGCCAGCGATATCGCGGACAAGCACTGCTATGAGCTGGCCAGCGGTCTCTATTTCGACGTTTCGACCGTAGCCGATTATGGCCGCCTGGCCCGCGCGGTTACGGACGATGGCGAAGGGCGGATCGACGAGGTTGCGGGCAAGCGCAACGCGGCCGACTTTGCAATATGGCGCAAAACCCCGCCGGGCGAGACGCGGCAAATGGAATGGGACAGTCCGTGGGGCAGGGGCGCCCCTGGCTGGCACCTGGAATGCAGCGTGATGAGCGGCGCAGTGCTCGGCTTTCCTTTCGATATCCACACCGGCGGGATCGACCACCGCGAAATCCACCACCCAAACGAGATCGCGCAGAACCAGGCGCATTGCTGCACCAACGGGTTGGACGTGGCAGCCAACAGCGGCGCCAACATATGGATGCACAACAACTTCCTGGTCGAACGCAGCGGCAAAATGTCGAAGTCGTCGGGCGAGTTCCTGCGGCTGCAGCTGCTGATCGACAAGGGCTATCACCCGCTCGCCTACCGGATGCTGTGCCTCCAGGCGCATTACCGCAGCGAGCTGGAGTTTTCCTGGGAAGGACTGGGCGCGGCTCTGACCCGGCTGAAGCGGCTGGTGATGGCGGTGACAAACCTGAGGGCCCAAGCCGATCCGGCCAAGACGCCGGGGCCGCGATTTGCCGATCACTTGAAGCGCTTCGATGCTGCCGTAGCCGACGATCTCAACACCGCAGTCGCACTGACCGTGCTGGAAGAGGTTGCCACAACGAAGAAAGTCGACGCGGGTGAAAAACTGGCCGCCATTGTTACTATGGATGCAGTGCTCGGGCTCGGTCTTCTCCATCTTGATCGAGCCGAACTGCGGGTGCGCCCGAAAGCGGTTGAAATGACTGAAGAGCATATTGCCGCTGCGATCGCGCTTCGGAAAGAGCTTAGGTCTCAACAGAACTACGCTGCACTCGACCGCAATCGCGACGAACTCGCGGCCAAGGGGGTTGAAGTGATGGACGGCGATCCGCTTGGCTGGGACTGGAAGCTGGGCGAATGAAGCTCTGGCGCCTGACCCGTGCGCCTTTCGTGGCGCTGGACGGGAAAGGCGCCGAACTGCACGGCGCACGCTATGCGCCGACGGGGCTTCCGGTGGTCAGTCTGGCCAGCGAGGCGGGCCTCGCCGTGCTGGTGGCGCTGCGTTACCACTTGCCCGATCTGGCTGCCGCGCCGGCCGATCTGGTGTTTGGCTGGACCGAAGTTGATGCGGCAGCCGAGCGGATCGACCATGCCGATGAAGATGTGGTTCGCAGCAAGATCGGCGATTGGTTGGACAGCCGCCGCACGCTTCTTGCTGCCATCCGTTCGCGCGTGCTGCCCGAAGCGGACGTAATCTACCTTAACCCGCGCCACCCCGACGCGGCCAAAGCGTCGCCACTCGTCACCCGCCCGTTCGACTTTGCCGAATGCCTGCACCGCCCGCCGATGCTGGACCGTTTCCGGAGTATGCCATGACCATCGCCGTCCTATCCGCTATTGCCCGGCCCTTGCTCGAACCGCGGCTTCCAGACTGGATCGAGCCGCGATGGTTCGCCACGAGCGAGGAGCTGCTGGGAATGGTGGGCGAGGCCGAGATCGGCTGGTTCGACCTCTACAGCAAGGACGACATGGCCGAAGCTGCACGCCGCGCGGTGAAGATGAAGTGGTTCAATTCGGTATACGCCGGGCTCGATCACATGCCGCTGGATGTGTTGCAGCAGCGCGGCGTGGTGGTGACCAACGGGGCCGGTATCAACGCGATTACCATCGCTGAATATGTGGTTATGGGCATGCTGAACGTGGCGAAGGGATACCGCGAGGTCATTCGCGCGCAGGACCGGCACGAATGGCTGCTGGATTCGCCCGGCAAGCGCGAACTGTTCGGGTCCACAGCACTTCTGCTGGGCATGGGCGCGATCGGATCGCTGATAGCCGAACGGCTCGCCCCGTTCGGGGTCGAAGTAACCAAGGTTCGCCGCAGTCCGGCGCCCGATGCGCTGGCGCCAGACCAGTGGCGCGCGCAGCTGGGTAAGTTTGACTGGATCATCGTGGCAGTTCCTGCCACGCCTGAAACCGACGGCATGATCGGCGCAGGCGAACTGGCGGCGATGAAGCCCGATGCGGTGCTGATCAACATCGCGCGTGGCACGGTGATCGATCAGGATGCGCTGGTAAACACACTGCGTGCAGGGGCCATTTACGCCGCCTTTCTGGATGTGACCACGCCCGAACCGCTGCCGGCCGATCACCCGCTGTGGGACTTGCCCAATGCGCATGTAACCATGCACCTGTCGGGCCGCGCGCAGGACAAGATGTTCCAGCGCGCGGCAGACCGGTTCCTGGTGAACCTGCGGCGCTATCGCACCGGCGAGCCGCTGGAGCCCCAGTTTGACCTGACGAGGGGCTACTAACTCTCGTCAAGCAGCAGCAGTTCAACCTCCACTTCCAGCATCGGCTGAGGCAGGGCGGTGTGGATGACTGACACGATCGCTGCATCGGCAACCAACTGGCGCGGTATCGCAAACTCGTGTTCGGGCAGGGCATCGATGAAACGCTCGCCCGCTTCAATCGCTTCCAAACCGGTGAAGGTGAATCGAACGGTGTGGCGCGATCCGGAAAAGGTTACGCTGGCCCAGGCGCGTTCGGCGTGGCTCACCAGCTCGGCGCCGCCTTCGCCCAGACGCAGCAGCGCGGAAAGCAGCGGCATCCAGGCGCGTGGTCTGGCGGGGCGGCTGGCCCGTTCCAGCATGGCCTGGTCGGCGCGGGGATCAAGCTGCATGGGTGTCCTTCCGGTAAATGTTCATGAAATGTTCTACACGTTTTTCAGTGGCGGCGCGGGGGCTTCGGCCATTGCGCAAGTCTTGGACAAAGCGCGGATCATGCGCGGCCAGTCGGCCGAACTTCGTCCACGGCATTCCGGTTTCACGCAGGAAGCGCTCGATCCGGGTTATCAACATCTGGCGGCCCCTTTTTATTGGCGAATCAACGGCGACTGCGTCCTTTGTTCTGCGTGAAATCCTACTTGTCTAGGAAAAATACATCATGTAGAACGAAATCATGGTTACCGAAGATCCGCGCGCCCGTTTGCTTAGCCTTGCTGCTCAGAGAGGGGTCAGCCTATCCAGCCTGTCCGACCTGATTGGTCGTAATTCCACGTATTTGCAGCAGTTTATTCGAAAGGGTAGCCCGCGCAAGCTAGAGGAAACCGATCGCCGCACGCTGGCCCGGTTCTTTGGCGTTGCCGAATCGGAACTGGGCGCGCCAGAGGAAAAAGCCGCCTTATCCGCAGGAAATCCTCGACGGGCTGACTGGATCGACGTGCCACGTCTGGCGCTGGGCGCGTCTGCCGGGCCGGGCGCGGTTGCTGGCGAGGAAGCGGCAATCGGGGCCTTCCGCTTTGCCGGGCGCTGGCTGCGCGAACAGGGTCTCGACCCGGCGCAGCTGTCCGCCATTCGTGTCGAAGGCGATTCGATGGAGGGAACCCTGCGCGACGGGGACGAGATCCTGGTCGACCGCACGCCGCGCGGGCTGCGCGACGGAATCCACGTAGTTCGGGCCGGTGATGCCCTGCTGGTCAAGCGGATCGATACCGCGCAACCGGGCAGGATCGTCCTGGTCAGCGATAATCCAGCTTACCGCCCGATTGAGCTTGCCCCCGAAGATGTCCAGGTGATCGGCAGAGTGGTGTGGAAAAGCGGGCGGCTTTAGGCGCAGCCAAAAAGCCGCGGCGCGATCGCATGCCACCCGTTGCGCGCCGTTATCATCCGCCACAGCGTCACCGGATGGACGCGGCCAGGGATCTTCCGGTCGCGCGAGGCGAGCGTAAGGACCAGCGCATCAGCGACCAAATTGGGCAGCATGTCGATCCACGGGCGGGCTGAAGATAACGGCGCTGCTAAGGTCGCAACCGGGCACGACGCAGTCGGGCGGGCAATTAAGCGGTGCCTGATCCCCGTCTCAGTTCAACAAGGAACAATGCCGGTTCAATGGAGCGATGGCGTTTGAGCCGTGCAAGAGACAGGTCTTTAAATCTTGCGCTGGACTGACGCCAGCCGTTCTACTGCGGCACGGGCAATCGGGTCGAGCGCTTCGTGATCGCCGGCCAGTATTGCGGCCTTCATCCGTGGATCCCAGAAATCGGTGATGTGCTGCGCTGTAGCGGCCACGGCTGCCGCATCGCCGCCGGCAGCCAGATTGCGCGCAATCTGGTTTGCCATGTAGACCAGATGGCTGGAATCCATCGGATTACTCCGCAGACTCGACCGCGGCAACGATCCTGCGGCTGCGTGCCGACCAGGCGACATAGTCCTCCTGCCAGTCGGTCGGGCCGTTGGACGGCATGACCTGAACCGCGGTCACTTTGTATTCGGGACAATTGGTGGCCCAATCGGAATATTCGGTGGTCACTACATTGGCCTGCGTCGCGGGGTGGTGGAAGGTCGTATAAACTACCCCCGGGGCAACCCGATCGGTGACCATGACGCGCAGCGTAGTCTCACCGGTGCGGCTGGCCAGGCGGGCCCAGTCTCCATCGTTCAGTCCGCGATTTTCAGCATCGGTCGGATGCATTTCGAGCAGATCCTCGGGGTGCCAGACGGTGTTCTGCGTGCGGCGGGTCTGTGCGCCGACGTTGTATTGGCTGAGAATCCGCCCGGTGGTCAGCAGTAGCGGAAAGCGCGGCCCGGTCTTTTCGTCGGTCGGCACATAGTCGGTCACCACGAACTTGCCCTTACCGCGGACAAAGCCATCGATATGCATGATCGGGCTGCCATTGGGCGCCGCGTCATTGACCGGCCACTGCAGCGATCCTTCGCTGTCCAGCCGGGCGTGGCTGACCCCGGCGAAGCTGGGTGTCAGGCGCGAAATCTCGTCCATGATTTCGCCCGAATTGGCATAGTCCCAGCCAAGTCCCATGGCATTGGCCAAAGCCTGGGTGACCTGCCAGTCTTCCATGCCATTGGCCGGTTCCATCACCTTGCGCACCATCTGGATGCGGCGTTCGGCGTTGGTGAAGGTCCCGGTCTTTTCGAGGAAGGTCGAACCGGGCAGGAAAACATGCGCGTAATCGGCGGTTTCATTGAGGAACAGGTCGTGGACGATTACGCATTCCATCGCCTTCAGGGCGGCCGCAACATGGTGAGTGTTGGGATCGGACTGGAGAATATCCTCGCCCTGTACGTAAAGAGCGCGAAAGCTGCCATCCAGCGCCGCGTCGAGCATGTTGGGGATGCGCAGACCCGGTTCGGGATCAAGCGCAACCTGCCAGTCGTTTTCGAACAGTGCCCGCGCATCGCCGTCAGAGATATGCCGGTATCCCGACAGTTCGTGCGGGAAAGACCCCATGTCGCAGGCGCCCTGGACATTGTTCTGGCCGCGCAGCGGGTTCACCCCGACGCCGCGCCGGCCGATGTTGCCGGTGACCATTGCCAGGTTGGCAATAGCCATCACGGTTGAACTGCCTTGGCTGTGCTCGGTTACGCCTAGCCCGTAATAGATCGCGCCGTTTGGTCCGGTGGCGAACAACCGTGCTGCTGCGCGCAGATCGCCTGCCAGAACGCGGGTAACTGCTTCGAGTGTTTCGGGACTGTGCCGCGGATTGGACACGAAGCGGGCCCAATCCTGGTATTCGTCCCAGTCGCAGCGTTCGCGGATGAATTGTTCGTCGGCCAGGCCTTCGGTTACGATGACATGCGCCATCGCGGTCAGCACGGCGACATTGGTGCCCGGTTGCAGTGGCAGGTGATGCGCCGCTTCGACATGCGGCATCCGAACCAGATCAATCCGGCGCGGGTCGATTACGATCAGCTTGGCGCCTTGCCTCAGCCGCTGCTTCATCCGGCTGGCGAAGACCGGATGGGCGTCAGTCGGATTGGCGCCGATCACCAGAATAACATCGCTCTGTTCGACAGAATCGAAGTCCTGCGTTCCCGCGCTGGTCCCGAAGGTAGTTTTCAGCCCGTACCCGGTCGGCGAATGGCACACCCGAGCGCAGGTATCGACATTGTTCGATCCAAACCCGGCGCGCACCAGTTTCTGGACCAGGAAGGTCTCTTCATTGGTGCAGCGGCTGGAAGTGATACCGCCCAGCGCGCGCGCGCCGTATTGCGCCTTGATCGTGCCAAGCCGCGCGGCTGTAAAGCGCAGCGCATCGTCCCACGAAACTTTGCGCCACGGCTGGTCGATCGTGTCGCGGATCATCGGGCTGGTGATCCGATCCTGGTGGTTGGCATAGCCCCACGCGAAGCGCCCCTTGACGCAGGAATGGCCGTGGTTGGCCTTGCCGTCCTTCCACGGCACCATCCGGACCAGCTGTTCGCCGCGCATTTCGGCGCGAAAGGTGCAGCCCACCCCGCAATAGGCGCAGGTGGTAATAACCGCGCGTTCGGGTTTGCCGATATCCTTGACCGCCTTTTCCTGCAGCGTCGCGGTGGGGCAAGCCTGGACGCAGGCACCGCAGCTGACGCATTCGGACGAAAGGAAATCGTCACCGGCCTGTCCGGCGCTGACCTTGCTGGCAAAGCCGCGTCCGTCAATGGTCAGGGCCAGAGTGCCTTGCACCTCGTCGCAGGCTCGCACGCAGCGCGAACAGGCGATGCACTTGCTCGGGTCAAAATCGAAATAGGGGTTTGACGTATCGGTTGCCAGGCCGAGGTGATTATCCCCGCCATAGCCATAGCGGACGTCGCGCAGGCCCACGGCGGCTGCCTGGTCTTGCAACTCGCAATCGTTGTTCGCGCTGCAGGTCAGGCAATCGAGCGGATGGTCAGAGATGTAGAGCTCCATCACCCCCTTGCGCAGTTTCTGCAGACGCGGGGTTTGGGTATGAACTACCATCCCTTCAGCGGCCGGAGTGGTGCAACTGGCGGGTGTTCCGCGCATTCCGTCGACTTCGATCAGGCACAGGCGGCACGAACCAAACGCCTTTACGTTGTCCGTTGCGCACAGCTTGGGGATTGCACCGCCGCATTCAGCCGCTGCACGCATCAAGCTGGTACCGCTGGGCACAGTAACTGGGCGCCCGTCGATGGTCAGCGTGACGCTGGTTTCGGCAAGGACTTCGGGGGTGCCGAAATCGCTTTGGCGCTCATAGCCCATCGCAGTGCTCCTGTGCCCGAACGGTGGCAGGCTTGTTCATCATAACAGATTTGTCGCACAGCGGCGACGACGCCACGCCAGCGCCATTGAAGTCGCCTTTCATGCGAAATCCTCTGGCCAGTGTTTCAATGCGCTCATCACCGGGTAGGGCGTGAACCCGCCCAAGGCGCAGAGCGAGCCAAACTTCATCGTTTCGCACAAGTCTTCCAGCAGCTGCAGGTCCGCTTCACGGCTGCGCGGCTGTTTGGGGGCATTGTGCATCTGGGGCAGGGCGGTGACGCCGTCAGTCGCGGCCGGGCTTGCACTGCGAATCCGGTCGATCAGCTCGACCCCGCGGATCGAACCGATCCGGCACGGCGTGCACTTGCCGCAACTTTCCGCGGCGCAGAACTGCATGGCGAACCGGGCCATATTGCCCATATCGGCGGTGTCATCGAAAACGACGATCCCGCCGTGCCCGATCAAGGCATCGGCTGCGGCATAGGCCTCGTAGTCAAAGGGAAGGCCGAACTGATCCGGGTGGATATAGGCCCCCAGCGGCCCTCCTACCTGGACCGCCTTGACCGGACGGCCCGAAGCCGTGCCGCCGCCAATGTCGTCAATCAGTTCGCGTAGAGTGATGCCGAACGCGGTTTCATAAAGCCCGCCGTGCTTGATGTTGCCTGCCAGCTGAATCGGCATGGTCCCTTTGGAACGGTCGATGCCAAGACTGTCGTACAGCGACGCGCCGCCTTCACTCAGGATATGGGGGATCGCGGCCAGAGTGAGGACGTTATTGACTGCGGTCGGGCAACCAAACAGCCCTTCCAGCGCAGGTAGCGGCGGCTTGGCACGGACTTCGCCGCGCTTGCCTTCTATGCTGTTCAGAAGCGAAGTTTCTTCGCCGCAGACGTAGGCGCCGGCGCCGACCCGAACTTCGACCAGGAAGGGCGAAATGATTTGCGCCGCCAGCGCGATTGCGGCGTCAAGCTTGGCGATGGCGTGCGGGTATTCGCTGCGTACATAAATATAGCCGCGTTCAGCGCCAACGGCATGGGCAGCGATGGCCATGCCTTCGACCAGCTGAAACGGATCGCCTTCCATCACCATGCGGTCGGCAAAGGTGCCGCTGTCACCTTCGTCGGCGTTGCAGACCACGTATTTGCGGGTGCCCACAGCATTGCGCACGGTTTGCCATTTTATGCCCGCAGGAAACCCCGCGCCGCCGCGTCCGCGCAGCCCAGAACGCGTGACTTCCTCAACCAGCGCTGCAGGCGTCATTGATCGAGCGCGGTTCAGCCCGGCCCACCCGCCGGTTGCGGCATAGTCTTCCAGGCTGAGCGGGCGCGTCTTGCCGGCGCGGGCAAAGGTCAGGCGTTGCTGGCTGGAGATGAAGGGATGATCAGCAATGGCGCCGATACACTTGTCACTTGATCCGGAAAGGATGGCAGCGACATCGGCGGGAACGGCGGGGCCAAAGCCGACCCCGCTGATTTCGACCAGTGGTTCAAGCCAATGCATTCCCCAGCTGGAGACGCGTTCAACCGAACAGCCGGCAGCAGCAAAGGCTGCGGCCACCGCGTCTGCTCCGCAAGCCTTGGCCAACGCATCATCCGAAATCCGCGCCACGATCATGCCGATTGCACCAGATCGACCAGCGCGGCCTGATCAAGCCGCGCATGGACGTTATCGCCAACCCTTGCGGCCGGACCTGCGCTGCACAGGCCAAGGCAATAGACAGTCTTGATCTTCACCCGGCTGCCGGCGGCCGCTTCAGCTGCTTCAACCAGCGCCTCAACCCCCCGCGATTGGCAAGCCTCGGCACGGCACAATTCAACTACCGGCCTTGGATCGGATTGGGCAGTAAAATCATGATAAAAGCTGACCACGCCGTGCACTTCGGCCCGGCTTAGATTGAGGGCGTGGGCGATGCGCGCTTCCGACCCCGCATCGACGCAACCAAAAGCGTGCTGCACATCGATAAGGATTGGCAGAAGCGGACCATCGCGCCCCGCGTGGGCAGCGATTATGTCATCAAGGCGGCCAGTATCGCTCATGCTATCAATCGCTCAGCATGCCAGGCAACGTGATCAGCCATGAACGTCGATATGAAATAGTACGAATGATCATAGCCCGGTTGCATTCGGATCGCCGCTGGGATGCCGGCCTTGCGGCAGGCCATTACCAGCAGGCCAGTCTTCAGCTGCTCGTGAAGAAAATTGTCGGCTTCGCCCTGATCGACAAGCAGATCGGAAAGCCTCGCGCCGTGTTCGATCAAAGAACAGGCGTCATATTCGCGCCAGGCGGCTTTGTCCGGGCCGAGGTAACCGCCTAGCGCCTTTTCGCCCCAAGGGCAGTTCAGCGGACTGACGATCGGCGAAAACGCGCTGACTGATCTGTACCGACCGGGATTGCGCAAGCCGATGGTCAGCGCCCCGTGCCCGCCCATGCTGTGCCCCGTGATCCCCTGGCGTGCCATGTCGGCGACCGGAAACTGCGCCGCAATCAGCGCGGGCAATTCCTCTTCGATATAGGTGCGCATCCGGAAGTTTGCCGCCCACGGCGCCTGCGTTGCGTCGACGTAAAACCCGGCACCCTTGCCGAAGTCATAGCCGTCATCGTCCGGAACCGCATCGCCGCGCGGGCTGGTATCAGGCGCAATAAAGATGATTCCGGCTTTGGCGCAGGCCGCCCGATATTCGCCCTTTTCCGTGACATTGGCATAGGTGCAGGTCAGTCCCGACAGGAACCATAATACTGGAAGTTGCGCCCCCTCGGCATGATCGGGCACAAAAACCGAGAACGTCATGGCCGTGCCGGTGGCGCTGCTCTGGTGGGTATAAACCCCCTGCGTGCCGCCGTGGCTGCGATTGGTGAAAACCGTGTCCACGTCGCTCAGAATACCACAACACTACGGATCGACTTGCCGGCATGCATCAAGTCAAACGCGGTGTTGATCTCGTCCAGCCCCATGACATGGGTGATCATCGGATCAATCTCGATCTTGCCGGTCATGTACATGTCGACGATCTTGGGGACATCGGTGCGACCCTTGGCCCCGCCAAAGGCGGTGCCGCGCCAATTGCGGCCGGTCACCAGCTGGAACGGGCGGGTGGCAATCTCCTTGCCGGCTTCGGCCACGCCGATGATAATGCTGGTTCCCCAGCCGCGGTGACAGGCTTCCAGTGCGGTGCGCATCACTTCCGTAT
Organism: Novosphingobium sp.; assembly: GCF_024642085.1. Taxonomy (GTDB): domain Bacteria; phylum Pseudomonadota; class Alphaproteobacteria; order Sphingomonadales; family Sphingomonadaceae; genus Novosphingobium. Next base: position 73,653 of record NZ_JAHEBV010000009.1, read on the forward strand.
TGCCGGTCGCGTCGAAGGTATAGTCAGCGCCGCCATCGGTCTGCGCAACGATCGCCGCCACGATGTCTTCGCGGCTCATCCCCTTAGAATTGAGAAAGTCGGTCATGCCGAACTTGCGGCCCCATTCCTCGCGGTCGGGATTGATGTCGACGCCTATGATCTTGCCTGCGCCCGCCAGCCGCGCGCCCTGGATCACGTTGAGGCCGATCCCGCCAAGCCCGAACACCACGACGTTGTCGCCGACCTGAACCTTTGCGGTGTTGATCACCGCGCCAACTCCGGTGGTCACTCCGCAACCGATGTAGCAGCTGGACTGGAAAGGGGCGTCCTCGCGGATCTTGGCCACGGCAATTTCAGGTAGCACGGTGAAGTTCGAAAAGGTCGAACAGCCCATGTAGTGATAAATTGTCTGACCCTTGTAGCTGAAACGCGATGTGCCGTCGGGCATCAGTCCTTTGCCCTGAGTCGCGCGAATCGCGGTGCACAGGTTGGTCTTGCCGCTAAGGCAGGACTTACACTGACGGCATTCGGGGGTGTATAGCGGGATCACATGATCGCCCGGCTTCACGCTGGTTACGCTGGCGCCCACATCGCGGACAATCCCGGCGCCCTCGTGGCCCAGCACGCTGGGAAAGATCCCTTCGCTGTCCAGTCCGTCCAGCGTGTAAGCATCGGTGTGGCAAATCCCGGTCGCCATAATCTCGACCAACACTTCGCCTGCCTTGGGTCCTTCCAGGTCCAGTTCGACAATCTCGAGTGGTTGCTTGGCGGCAAAGGCAACGGCGGCGCGGGTCTTCATCTTGTGGCTCTCCTGATCATCAGCATTCGGCGACATTGACGGCCAGTCCGCCAAGCGATGTTTTCTTGTACTTGGCACGCATATCAAACCCGGTCTGGCGCTTGGTCTCGATCACCTTGTCAAGGCTGACCGCGTGCGATCCATTACCCATCGTGGCGAGGCGAGAGGTATCGACGGCCTTGATCGCACCCTTTCCATTACGCTCAATACAACGACGTTGCAGCAGTCCGCCTTCCGGATCACAGGCCAGCCCCAAATTGTGCGCCATCCCGATCTCGGCGGTGATTTCAGCTTGCACATTGGTGGCGCCCAGCGCGGCATCGAAACAAGCCGCTGCCATTGAGCGTGTCACCCCACTTTGCCCTCGCACCCCTCTTCCGCTCCCGAAATCGAAACGTTCTTCTTGTACAGCGCACCGAATGCCGCGTCAGTCAACAGAAACGTCCGCCGGGCTGCAATCGATGCGCAACAACCGCGATCGTGAAAGCGCATCACCCGGGGGGGATGATCCCAGCTTCGCCGTTTGTCGGGGCAGTAATGATGCGGCCGCGGCGGCGTTCCGATCGTCAGTCGCCATGGCCCACACGTTGATCCAGCGAAGAACTGCCGATCTTTTAAGTTTCTATATTGGCTGGCAAAAGCGAAGCTGTTTCGCAAGAATAGCAGGCGTAACGGCCGGGCCTGTGCAAACGGACCGCGCCAGTAGCGATGAGTCAGCGGTCAAAACCGGACTTGCCCTCGCGCACAAGGGTCGCCACATCTGATGTCATGACCGAACAAACCGAACCCCCGCTGCGCGTCGGGATCATTCCTGTCACTCCGCTGGAACAGAATTGCTCTCTGATCTGGTGTACCCGCACGATGCGTGGTGCGCTGGTCGATCCGGGCGGCGATCTGGACAAGCTCAAGGCCGCCGTGGCCAAAGTCGGCGTGACGATCGAAAAGATCCTGCTGACCCACGGACACCTGGATCATTGCGGGCAAGCGGGCATGCTGGCCAAGGAACTGGGCGTGCCGATTGAAGGCCCGCACGAGGATGACCGCTTCTGGATCGCGCAGCTGGACGATGACGGCAAGCGGTGGGGCATGCATGCCGAAAGCTTTGAACCTGACCGCTGGCTCAAGGATGGCGACACAGTGACCGTGGGCGAATCGACGTTGCAGGTGATCCATTGCCCCGGTCACACGCCGGGCCATGTGGTTTTCTATACCCCTGAGGGGCATCTGGCGATGGTGGGCGATGTGCTGTTTTCAGGTTCGATCGGGCGCACCGATTTTCCACGCGGCAACCATGCCGACCTGATCGCGTCGATCACGCAAAAGTTGTGGCCGCTGGGCGATGACGTGACCTTCATTCCCGGCCATGGGCCAACCAGCACATTCGGCCGGGAACGACAGGTCAACGCCTACGTCAGCGATTATGCGCTGAGTTAGAGTTTACCCAGCACGATCAGCACCGCAACGATCGGCAGACCGATCTGGGTCAGCATGGTGATCAGCGTGCCAACCATCCGGCCTTTGGCGAACGGTCCCGAACCGTCCATGCCCAAACCATGCGCAATGCGCCCAAGCATGAACAGCCCGCCGACGATGGCAAGCCATTGGCCGCCTTTGCCGGCCAGTTCGATCCCGGCAATCAGAAATAGCACCCAAGGAGTGTTTTCTGCGAAATTAAGCTGGGCGCGCATCCGCCGTTCCATCAGGTCATTGCCGCCGGTGCCGACGCCGATGCCCTGACTGCGGCGAACATTCCCGCAGCGCATGGCCAGCCAGAAATTGATCAATGCCGCCGCAGCGGCCAGCGAAAGCGTGGTAGGCAGGATTATGGACACGTGTATTCTCCCCCGTTGATGCTTCAGACCCGATCAGGGTTCAGGCGGTGCTTGCAACCCGCGCCAAATTCGTTATAGGCGCGCCTTCGCAGCCGCCGGCCCCTTGGTCCAGCGCGGCCTTGGTAATCGACTTAAGACAATTCAGGAACAGGTGCCGCAATGGCTGTCCCCAAGAGAAAAACTTCGCCTTCACGCCGGGGCATGCGCCGCAGCCATGACGCACTGAAGGTTGAGGCCTTTCACGAATGCCCTAATTGTGGTGAGCTGAAGCGCCCGCACAACCTGTGCCAGGCCTGCGGCCATTACAACGGTCGCGAGATCGTTTCGGTCGGGCTCTAAGCCCCCTTAACCGGAGACATGCGCACATGACTTTGCCGCGTATCGCTGTCGACGCGATGGGCGGGGATGAAGGTGTGCGCGTTATGATCGAAGGTGCGGCCTTGGCACGGCGCCGCCACGATCGGTTCAAGTTTCTGCTGGTCGGCGATGAAGAGCGGATCAAGACCGCGCTTGAAAATCATCCCAACCTGCGCGCCGCATCAGAAATCCTCCATTCCATCGATGTCGTTGCGGGTGACGAAAAGCCGACACAGGCGCTGCGCCGGGCTAAGACCACCTCGATGGGCATGGCAATCAACGCGGTAAAGACCGGCGCTGCCGGTGCTGCGGTCAGCGGCGGCAACACCGGTGCGCTGATGGCGATGAGCAAGCTGGCCCTGCGCACCATGCCAGGGATTGACCGACCCGCGCTGTCCGCGCTGCTGCCCACGCTGGGCGAAACCGATATGGTCATGCTGGATCTGGGCGCGAATACCGAATGCGATGCCCGCAATCTGGTCCAGTTTGCCATCATGGGCGCGGCCTATTCGCGCATCGTCACCGGGCGCGAGCAGCCACGCGTGCGTCTGCTCAATATCGGAACCGAAGAGACCAAGGGCACCGGCGATCTCCAGATCGCGGCTGGACAGCTGAAGGATGCGGCTAACGGCCTCGCCATGTCGTTCGACGGATTTGTCGAGGCGGACAAGATCAACCGCGGCGAAGTTGACGTCGTTGTGACCGATGGGTTTTCCGGCAATATTGCGCTTAAAGCGGTTGAAGGCACCGCACGTTTTGTTGCCGATTTGCTGCGCCGCAGCTTTGCCTCGTCGCTGCGTTCCAAGTTTGGCTTTCTGGTGTCGCGCCCGGCGACCGAACTGCTCAAGCACCACCTTGATCCAAACAACCACAATGGCGCTGTTTTCCTGGGGCTTAACGGGGTGGTGGTGAAAAGCCACGGCTCGGCCAGCGCGGTCGGCGTTGCCAATGCGGTGGCGGTCACCGCGCGATTGCTCGAACATAACCTGACCGAGCGGATTGCCGCCGATCTAGAACGCCTTGGCGGAAGCCATCTGGGCCGGACGGCCAAGGCCGCCGAGTGACGCGGCGCTCTGTTCTGATCGGCACGGGTTCAGCCCTGCCGCGCCGCGCCGTCAGCAACGCTGAGCTCACGCAGACGGTCGATACCAGCGACGAGTGGATTGTCGAGCGCACCGGCATTCGCAACCGCCATATCTGCGGCGACGATGAAAATACCGCGACCCTGGCCATTGAGGCAGCGCGAGCGGCGATTGATGCGGCCGGGATCGAAGCGCAGAGCATTGGCCTGATAGTGCTGGCCACGGCAACGCCAAACCAGACTTTTCCGGCTACCGCCACGATCGTCCAGGACGCATTGGGCTGCAATGGCGGGATCGCTTTTGACGTGGCGGCGGTGTGTTCTGGCTTTCTCTATGCACTGAGCGTGGCCGATTCAATGCTGCAAACCGGCATGGCGCAGCGCGCGCTGGTAATTGGTGCGGAAACCTTCAGCCGGATTCTTGACTGGGAGGACCGCACCACCTGCGTTCTGTTTGGCGACGGGGCAGGCGCCGTCATTCTTGAAGCGCAGGACGTTGCCGCAGACGGCCCTGGCGTGCTGGCCTGCCGCTTGCATGCTGACGGCGCACACAACGAACTTCTCTATGTCGATGGTGGTGCGGGGACGACAGGAACCGTCGGTCATCTGCGCATGAAAGGCCGCGAAGTGTTCCGCCATGCCGTGGTCAATCTGGCCGAAGTTCTGGGCGAAGTGCTTGCCGACGTGGGACTTTCTCCGGCCGATATCGACTGGGTCGTGCCCCATCAGGCCAATCAGCGGATCCTGGATGCCACCGCCAAAAAGCTTGGACTGCCGCCAGAAAAGGTCGTTGTGACAGTAGATCGCCATGCCAATACCTCTGCCGCATCAGTGCCGCTCGCGCTTGATGCGGCGGTGCGCGACGGGCGCGTAAAGCCTGGCGACCTTGTCGTGCTCGAGGCGATGGGCGGCGGCTTCACTTGGGGCGCAAGTTTGATCCGCGTTTGAGGAGACTGCGCTAACCCACAGGTTTTGCGCAGTTACGTTGCATTTGCGGACGCAATCGGTATGCTTTGATTCGCAGGTCGCGCTGCTCAAAAAGGAAGGGGCTTGCTGCGCTCCATGTCTACGTTGACCCGGGCCGATCTGGCCGAAGCCCTGAACCGCAAGCTTGGACTTTCGCGTTCGGACTCTCTCACCATGGTTGAATCCATCTTGCGGCACATGTGCGAAGCATTGTCACAAGGCGAAAACGTCAAGATTTCAGGCTTCGGCACGTTCCTGCTGCGCGACAAAGGTGAGCGTGTGGGCCGCAACCCCAAGACCGGGGTCGAAGTTCCGATTACGCCGCGCCGGGTCATGACGTTCCGCGCCAGCCAGATGCTCAAGGACCGGATCACCAAGGGATGAGCGACGCCGCGCTGTTCGACGATGGCAAGGATGCCGGCGCGCTTCGCACTATTGGCGAAGTCGCAAAGGCGCTGGGTATTCGCCAGCACGTCCTGCGCTATTGGGAAGAACAGTTTCCGATGCTCCGCCCGCTCAAACGCGGCGGTGGCAGGCGCTACTACCGGGCTGAGGATGTGACGCTGGTCGAAACGATCGACCGGCTGGTCCACCGTGAAGGATACACGCTCAAAGGCGCGCGCATGGCGCTGAGCGGGCAGACTTCGCCGACCGCGGCCCGATCCGCTTCCCTTCCGTCGCCGGGAGAAGCACAGGCTTTGCCGGCAGCTTCCACGCCGGCGCAATTTGCCCTGCGGGCGCGCCTGATCGCGCTGCGTTCAACCCTGGTCAACGCGCTCCACGATAGCTGAGGCGACCAGCCTCTCGTCAAAGCGGGTTGGGCGCGCTAGGGTCGTTCCATTGCAGGAGCGAAACATTTCATGACGCACGGTTACGACGCAGACCTGGCGCTGCTGATCAATGGCAGCTGGAAACTGGGTGAGGGACGCGATCTGTTCCCCGTGGTGGATCCTGCCCGCGGCGAGACGATTGGCGAAGTGCCGCTGGCAACCCCGGCCGATCTGGATGAAGCCCTTGACGCAGCAGACAAGGGTTTTGTCCTGTGGCGCGCCACACCCGCCGATCAACGCGCCGCCGTGATGCACAAGGCAGCGGCCCTGATGCGCGAACGCAGCGAAACCATCGCCCGGCTGCTGACGCAGGAACAAGGCAAACCACTGGCCGAAGCACGCGGCGAAGTTTCTGGCAGCGCCCAACTGTTCGATTGGGCGGCAGAGGAAGCAACCCGTATATATGGGCGCGTGCTGGTGCGGCCTACCGGGCAGCGATCAATGGTGATCAAACAACCGGTTGGCCCGGTTGCGGCGTTCAGCCCCTGGAACTTTCCGGTCTATCTGATGGCCAAAAAGCTGGCCCCAGCGCTGGCGGTGGGCTGTTCGGTAATCGCCAAACCGCCTGAGGAAACGCCTGGCAGCTGCGGCGCGCTGATGCGCTGCCTGTTCGACGCGGGGCTGCCTGCAGGCGTTGCCCAAATGGTCCACGGCGTGCCCGATACGGTCAGCCGCCACTTGCTCGCCAGCCCGGTGATCCGCAAGGTCAGCTTCACTGGATCTACCCCGGTCGGCCGCCATCTGATGCGGCTCGCCGCTGACGGGCTGAAGCGCATCACCATGGAACTGGGCGGCCACGCGCCGGTTCTTGTGTTCGAGGACTGCGATCTTGAAAAGACGCTAGACATGGTGGTGCCGCAAAAGTTCCGCAATGCCGGCCAGGTGTGCGTCAGCCCCACGCGGTTCTATGTCCAGCAAGGGATCTATGACCGCTTTGTCGATGGGTTTGCAGCGCGCACCGCCCAGGTAAAGACCGGCCACGGGCTGGACGCTGATACCAAGATGGGTCCGCTTGCCAATATCCGCCGCCCCGATGCAATCTCGGCGCTGGTAGACGATGCCGCCGCCAAGGGGGCCCGGGTGTTGGCCGGCGGTCACCGCGGCAATGAAGGGTTCTTCTTCCAGCCGACTCTGCTGGCCGACGTGCCGGACAGCGCCGATATCATGAACACCGAACCTTTTGGCCCTGTCGCAGTGGCAGCCCCGTTCGCCACGCTTGAGGATGCGCTTGCAAAGGCAAACCGCCTGCCCTTCGGCCTGGCGGCCTTCGCCTTCACGGAAAACATGCGGCAGGCCAACCTGCTGGGCGATGCGATTGAAAGCGGCATGGTCGGGATCAACACCTTCGCAATCAGCGTGCCCGACGCGCCGTTCGGCGGGGTCAAGGATTCGGGCTTTGGTAGCGAGGGCGGGATCGAGGGAATCGAAAGCTATCTGGCGACAAAGGCGATCCACACCGCCTGAACGCTCAGATCAGCTGAGGCCCCAAGGCCGGATCAAGATCGCGGGGGCGGATCAGGTGAACCAATTTCGCCGTCTTGTCGGTCAGCTCCGCCCATCGTCTGATCGGTAATTCCAGCACCGCATAGGCTGCGGTCGGAAACTTCACTTCGACACTATCGCGCAGCGGGCTTGATCCGTCATCAGGAACCAGGTCGAAGATCAGGTCTTCCAGTCCTGGATTGTGACCGACCATCAGCGTCGCAGCAAAGGCATCGTCCTGTTCGCGCAGCAGATCGGCCAGGGTAGCGCTGCTGGCCAGATAGATCCTCCTGTCCCAGTTCACCGCCAGCGGACGACCCGCCGCTTCTGCCGCGATTTCCACTGTTTCAGCGCACCGCACCGCCGGGCTGGAAATCAGATGATCCCAGGCGATGCCATGATCGCGGATGTGGCGGCCCATGATGGCGGCCCCGGCGCGGCCACGCGTGTTCAGCGGGCGATCGAAATCGCGGGCGCGCGGATCGGCCCAGTCGGATTTTGCATGGCGGAACAGGCCGAGGGTCTTCACGTGGTACTTTCGCGAGGGGCGGGCGCTCCAAAAGCACCGGTGGACACACGTTGTAAAGCTTCGTCCAGTGTCACGCGCACAACAGGCGTGCCTTGGGGGAAGGCGTTCAGCAAACGGCTGGGAAAGGCGGCGGACAGGACGACGAAATGGCCGTGATCGTCACGGCTGCGGATCAGGCGCCCGAAAGCCTGCGCAAGCCGTGCGCGGATGATCGCATCATCATAAGCGCTTCCGCCGCCCGCCATCCGCCGTGCGCGGTGCAGGATCGATGGTTTGGGCCACGGCACCTGCTCCATAATCACTAGCCGCAGTGAATGGCCCGGCACGTCCACCCCGTCGCGCAGGGCATCGGTGCCCAGCAGGCTGGCGCGCGGATCATCCCGAAAAATATCAACCAGCGTTCCGGTGTCGATAGGATCAACATGCTGAGCATAGAGCGGCAGGCCATTGCGGGCCAACCGATCAGCAATCCGGCCATGGACAGCGCGAAGCCGGCGAATTGCCGTAAACAGGCCCAGGACGCCGCCTTGGGCCGCTTCGATCAGGCGGCCATAGGCACCAGCCAGCGCGCCGACATCGCCGCGCGGTACGTCTGTTACGATCAGGACCTGGGCCTGCGATGCATAGTCGAACGGGCTGGCAAAACTTGACAGGTCAGGGACCAGGCCCAGTTCGGGCGCGCCGCTGCGGATGATCGCTTCGCTCCATCCGTCTTCACTGCCGCTGCTGCCGTCTTTTAGAGTAGCCGATGTAATCATCACACCGTGCGCGGGTTCGAGCACGGTGCGCGCGAACGGCTTCATCGGATTAAGCCAGCGGCGATGCATGCCGACATCGTATTCGCGCGCTTCGGCCCGGTCGACAGCAAGCCAATCGACAAACTCGGGATCGGCAGGTCCGCCCAGCCGTTCGAGCAGCGCCTCCCATGCGGCAAGCAGGTCAATACGCCAGGCCAGCGAATGACGCGCACCCTCAATTCGTGCACGGCCTGCGCCGTCAAGCCAGTCGGGAGGTTCGGCGACCAGCGCGTCAAGCCGCACCCCCAGCCGGATCAGCGGTCCACGCAGTTCGGCCAGTGCGGCCTGGGCGGCTCCTGCCCGCTCGATGAAATCACCGTCAAGCTGTGCCGCTTCGGTTTCAAGACCGTAGCCCGCTTCCTGTCCGCCGCTTTCGTCACGGGCATAGACGGCGGAGCGCACTCCGGCGAACAGTTCTTCCAGTGCGCCCCACGGCGCACCTTCGGCCAGCCGCTGCAGCCAGCCATCGCTGGGCAATGCTTCGGCCGCGTGGCGTGCAGCGGCAATCGCCTTGCCGCCTGCCTCATCATAGCTGGCCAGGTCGGCCAGCCGCGCAGCCAGACCCCGGCGCCGGCCCTTCGATCCACGTTCGGGGCCGATCACCCAGCGGCGCAGCTCGATTGTTTCGGCTCCGGTGAGAGCTGCGGCAAAGGTCGAATCGGCAGCTTCGAAAACATGGTGCCCTTCATCGAATACAATGCGTGTCGGGCGCTGTGCGGTATCACGTCCGCGTGCGGCGTTGACCATGACCAGCGCGTGGTTGGCAATGACCAGATCGGCCTGGGCGCTGGCACGAGCAGCGCGCTCGATGAAGCATTTGCGGTAGTGCGGACACCCTGCATAAACGCACTCACCGCGCCGGTCTGTCAGCGCCGCGACCCCGCGCTGCCTGAAGAGAGTGCCTAGCCAGCCCGGCAGATCGCCGCCGATCATGTCGCCGTCCTGGCTGAACGCCGCCCAACGCGCGACCAGATGCGCCAGGATGCCTGCGCGGCCCGAAAAGCCGCCTTGCAAGGCGTCTTCCAGGTTCAGCAGGCACAGATAGTTTTCGCGGCCCTTGCGTACCACCACCGGCTGGGTGCCATCGGCCCGCCGCTCTCCCCACGCGCGGCGGCTCTCCCGGCGCAGCTGGCGTTGCAGCGCCTTGGTATAGGTTGATACCCAGACCGTGCCGCCGCTTTGCTGCGCCCACAGTGAGGCCGGGGCAAGATAGCCCAGCGTCTTGCCGATCCCGGTCCCGGCCTGAGCCAGCAGCAGATGCGGCACTCCTTCGCGGCGGCGCGGGGCAAACGTGCTGGCAGCTTCAACGGCATAGGTTTGCTGGGCAGGGCGCGGCTCGGCACCTTGTCCGGTCAGAACTGCCAGTCGGGCGATCACTTCCTTTTCTGCCAGCGAGACCTGCGCAGGCTGGGGCCGCTCTGGCACTTCATCCCACTCAGGCAGGCGCGAGAAAAGCCAGCGCTCCGCTTTTTCCGGTTTGGCTATGCGCGGGTTTAGCAGGGCAGCCCAAGGCCAGCGTTGGCGGGTAAGGCTTTGCAAAGCAGTCCATGCGCCTTCGCGCTCGTGCCAGTCCGCCGCTTCGCACTGGGTCAACAATGTCCCCGCAGCCAGCTGCAGGATAGCTGGAACACTGTCATCCCCGCCCGGATCGGCCAAGCCGAGGGCGTGGGCCAGCCCCTTGGGCGTGGGAACGACAAACCGCGCCGGATAGACGAAGGCGAATAGCTCAAGCAGATCGAGCCCGGAAAGGTCAGGATAGCCCAACCTTGTTGCCACCAGCGGGGCGTTGATCAGCAGCAAGGGCGTATCTGCTGCGGCGACGATGGCGTCGCCTTTGCTTACCGTGCGGGTCGCTCCACCACCATCGCGGAGCCAGCACCCGCTGTGGCTGGCGTGAAGTGCGGGCAAGGGAAGGGCGGCGTGATCTGCCATCCAGCTCGCCTAGAACGAAAAGGAAACGGATTAAAGCAAGAAGCCTCGATTAACGGCGCAAAAGACGCTCCCACCAAGTCCGGTCTGCGGCCATCGGGCGGATCTTGCCATAGGTGCGCAAACGGATCGACGGATCCATTTGCGGGCGCTGGCGGCTCATCACATGAACAGTACCGTGAATCTGATGCTGCGATATCATGCTTGCCTCCACTCGTTTGCTGGCGTTTGAAACGGTCGAACACGCCAGAAGTTCCTGAAACAGCCAAACCCGCTAACGGGCCCGATCATGTCAACTTGCCGTAACATTTGACTGATCTTGTGGAATAATCTCAAAAAATAATCCAAGCTTTCTAAGTTTAATCAAACAATAAGCTGAAAAATGACTCGGCAAATCGCTCTATATCATAATATGATCCAAACCACGGGCGCGATTCGAAACGATCCAATCAACCGACCTGTGCAATTCAGGCAGCGGGATTACCTGTGCTTGTATTTAAACGATAATAAGCGGGGTTGAGGATCAGCGAGGGGATGTACCATGAAAATCATCAGCCTGACTTTAACAACGCTTTCAATTGCTTTGGCTGCAGGCTCAGCCCAAGCGCAAAATTTCACTTATGAATCGTCGGCCAGTTCTCCAACAATGTTAGGTGGCCCTGACGCACGAGGAGTCCCCGTGGTTGGCGGATACTGGAGCGGCACAAGCAACGTCACTTGGGCTGATGGCAGCAAAAGCACTGACAAATACACTTGCGTAAGCACGTCGCAGCCCACGAACGCCAAGATTTTCGACAGCCATGTAATTTGCGACGGCACCAATTCCCAAGGCACTTATTCAGCCGTTTTCGGATGCCAGTTCACGTCGAAAGACATGCAAAGCACCGGTTGTGTTGGCGGCTTGACCGGAAGGACCGGAAAATATGCCGGAATGGGCGGCACGATAACATTTGCCGGCCGCGGTGGGACGGGATCAGGAACAGGGACCTGGTCCAAACCCACTAACTGACACGATTGGCTGGACCGGACGTGGTGCCGTTACGGAACTGCGTTCGGCTCAGCATCAAGCGTTGACCGCGCGGCGTCGCTCCGCCAGCGTTCTGCGATGCCGAATCCTGCCCGCGACGCCCTGATAGCCCGCCTGCCCAAGGCCGAACTGCATCTGCATATCGAGGGATCGCTTGAGCCCGAAATGCTTTTTGCCTTCGCCGCGCGCAACCGTGTGGTCATACCGTTCGCTTCGGCGGACGCCGTGCGCGCGGCCTATGATTTTTCCAACCTTCAGGATTTTCTCGACATCTATTACCAGGGCATGGCTGTGCTGCTGACCGAGCAGGATTTCTATGACCTGACCTGGGCCTACCTGGAACGTGCGGCTGCCGACAATGTCCGTCACGTCGAGATTTTTTTTGATCCGCAAGGTCACACCGACCGCGGCGTTGCCTTTGGTACTGTGCTGAACGGAATCGAGCGAGCGCTGCTCGACGGCGAGGCGCAGCTTCGCATTTCCTACCGCCTGATCATGTGCTTTTTGCGCCACTTGAGCGAAGAAAGAGCCATGGCCACTTTGGCTGAGGCGACCCCCTACATCGGCCGTATCCACGGCGTAGGGCTGGATTCATCGGAAATCGGCCACCCGCCGAGTAAGTTTGCAACCGTGTTTGCCAAGGCGGGCGAACTTGGACTTCATTTGACCGCCCATGCCGGGGAGGAGGGACCGCCCGAATATGTCCGTGAAGCTCTTGATCTGCTGCGGGTTGAACGGATCGACCATGGCAACCGCGCTCTGGAAGACCCCGCGCTGGTAACTCGGCTGGTCGATGAGGAAATTACACTGACAGTTTGTCCACTGTCCAACGTTCGGCTGTGCGTGATTGATGATATTGCGGCCAGTCCGGTGCGCATGATGCTCGATCTGGGCATTAAAGTGACAATCAATGCCGATGATCCTGCCTATTTTGGCGGTTATGTGAATGACAACTTCCGCGCCGTTGCGCATGCGTTGGGCTTGAGCGCTGCGCAAATCGTTGCACTGGCCGAAAACAGCTTTGCCGGCTCCTTCCTGAGCGATGCTGACAAGGCCCAGCACATTGCTGCGGTCCGCGAGGCGGCGGCATGACCGAAAAGACCTGGCTGACTGCAGACCGTCTGCTGGAAGACAGCTACAGGCTGGCGAACCGGATTTTCGACGCCGGTTTCCGGCCCAGCCACATCGTTGGAATCTGGCGCGGCGGAGCTCCGGTTGGTATCGCCGTGCAGGAACTGCTGCAATATCGCGGGATCGAAAGCGATCATATTGCCATCCGGACTGCCAGTTATTCCGGGATCGATAAGCAAGACAAGGAAGTACGCGTCTATGCCCTGGGCTATCTGATCGATACGTTAAACCCCGACGACCGACTGCTGGTGATCGACGACGTGTTCGACAGCGGCCGATCCATCGAGGCCTTTTTGCGCGAGCTTAAAGCCAGATGCCGTCACAACATGCCGCGCACGGTCAAGGTGGCGACGGTATACTACAAGCCTGGTCGTAACCGGACCGCAATGCAGCCAGATTTCTTTGTCCATGAAACAGAGGACTGGCTGGTTTTCCCGCACGAGATCTGCGGTCTGACTGTGGAGGAAATCCGCGATCACAAGCCTGGTGCCGATCTGATTCTGCGGCAACCGGAAACAGGGTAAATATGGCTGACGGGGGACAATTTCTGCAATCGCGCAATTACCCGCCTTCCGAGCGGCTCGCCCCCTATATTGCAAGGCACTATGTCTTTTCGGTCACTGCGCCAGATGAGTTTGAATTGATCGATCATCTGTTGTCTGAAACGGCATTTGTGCGGCTGCTGCTACGCGGTGACTGGTCGGCGCAGGTCGTGAACGGCGTCTGGTCAAATGTTGGTCAGGCCGTGTTTTTCGGCCCCAATAGCCGGCCGCTACCTGTGCGGGTCAGAGGCGGCTTCCGCGTGGTGGGCATCGCCTTTTGCCCGGCCGGCTGGCGCGCGCTTAGCGACATTGCAGCCAATGCTTCGACAGACCGTATGGTGCCGCTTACCGACATGTTGGGCCGCAGGGCCACAGCGCTTCTGGAAACAGTCAGCGCGATCACTGACGATTCAACGCAAGGCGATGGGCAGATTGTCAATGCCCTCGAAGCCGTTGTCAGCGAGCTGCTTGACACGCGTGGCTGGCAAAAGCCCGACATGGTAATCCAGCGTTTCGAGCAACTGGCGCGCAATAACAGCACGGCGCTAGTCCGCGACGTTGCGGCGCAGCTTGGCCTGTCCGAGCGTCAGCTAGAGCGGCGCTGCCTCCCCACTTTTGGCATGTCGCCCAAGGCTGTTCTGCGCCGCAGCCGGTTTCTTGATATGGCTACGGCAATCCGCGGGCTTTGCACGGAGGACGAGCGGGAAATCGCCGCGCTGCGCTATTACGATCAGCCGCAGATGATCCGCGAGTTCCGCCGTTTCACCACAATGACGCCGGGACAGTTTGAAAAAACTCCGACACCCCTGCTTACAGCCGGGCTTGAGCTGCGCAACCTTCGTAAGATGCAGGACTTGGCAAATGCGGACGATCAGGCTTTAGATTAGCTGCTTCGGCCTTGCGCAAACGGCACAAAGCGTCGAAGGCGCGCTACATCATGAACCACGATGCACTGCACGCCGCCGCACAGGTTTCCAAAGCCTGGCCGTTTGAGGAAGCCCGCAAGCTGATCAAGCGTTTTCCCGGCGGCAAACCCGGCGGCGCCCCGGTTCTGTTCGAAACCGGCTATGGTCCTTCGGGTTTGCCGCACATCGGCACGTTTCAGGAAGTTCTCCGCACGACCCTGGTGCGCCGTGCTTATGAAGTGCTGTCCGGCGGTGCGCCGACCCGGCTGGTGGCATTCAGCGATGATATGGACGGGCTGCGCAAAGTGCCTGAAAATATCGAAAACAAGGCCGTTCTCGAAGCCAATCTGCATAGGCCGCTGACCCGCATTCCCGACCCATTTGGCACGCACGAAAGCTTTGCCCACCACAATAACGCGATGCTGCGCCAGTTTCTCGACCGGTTCGGGTTCGAGTACGAGTTTGTTTCATCGTCCGACATGTACAACGGCGGTCAATTCGATGATGCGCTGAAAGACGTGCTGCGCAGTTTTCAGGCTATCATGGACATCATGCTGCCTACTTTGCGGGCTGAGCGGGCGAAAACCTATTCCCCGGTGCTGCCTGTGTCGGCTTTGACTGGCCATGTCCTTCAGGTACCAATCGAAGTCGTGGACGCGGATGCCGGGATCATCCGGTTCGAGGATCAGGGCAAGACGGTCGAGCAATCGATCCTGGGCGGGCAGTCCAAGCTGCAATGGAAGGTTGACTGGGCGATGCGCTGGGTCGCGTTGGGTGTCGATTACGAAATGTGCGGCAAGGATCTGACAGATTCAGAGCGCGAAAGCGGCAAGATCGCTCGCGCATTGGGGGGGCGTCCTCCCGAAGGTCTGATCTACGAGCTATTCCTGGACGCCAATGGCGAAAAGATATCCAAGTCCAAGGGCAACGGTCTGACCATCGACGAATGGCTGACTTATGGCAGCGAGGAAAGCCTGGGTTTTTACATTTACCGCGAACCAAAAAGTGCGAAAAGTCTACACGTTGGGGTAATACCGCGTGCGGTCGATGAATATTGGCAGTTCCGCGAAAAATTACCGGACCAGCCGGTCGAACAACAACTCGGCAATCCGGTATGGCACCTGCTGCGCGCCAACGGTCCAGCCAAGGGCGAGGGCGAGAGCCTGCCGGTGACCTACGGACTGCTACTCAACCTGGTTGGTGTCCTGGGTTCCCAGGCTACTCGCGCGCAGGTCTGGTCCTATCTTGGCAACTATGTCGAAAATGCCGATCCCGCTGCCCACCCTCAACTGGACAAGCTGGTCACCACTGCACTTGCATATAACCGCGATTTCATTGCGCCGACACTGATCCGCCGCAAGCCAGACGCAGGAGAGGCGCTGGCTCTTGCTGCGCTCGATGAGGAACTGGCCGCGACCAGCGACAGCGCGACAGCGGAGGAGTTGCAGAACATCATCTATGCGATCGGCAAGGACCCACACTATGGTTTCGACACGCTGCGTGACTGGTTCAAGGCGCTGTATGAAACACTGCTGGGATCAAGCGCCGGCCCTCGCATGGGAAGTTTCATTGCACTTTACGGTATCGACAATACCCGCAAACTGATAGCCGAGGCATTGTCCTGATCAGGGTTGTCAGGTGCAGTGTCGGGCGCCCGTCTTTGCCAGCGTGGTCAGATCCTTCGGGCACCCGTGACCCATTCCCTCGCTAAAGTTCGGGCTGCGGCGCGTTCATCGCGGGCCGGGCTTGCCGAGCATAGCCCGCGTGCTTCAAGGACCCAGCTTTCCGGAAGGCTGTCAAAGAAGCGGATCCCGCAATAGCCAACCCGGGCCCAAACGATCGTGCCGAACGTTTCCTTTCCGCTCCACTGCAGTACGACGTCGCCCCGCAGAGCGAACGTCGCCTTGCTGTAAACCCGAGCGCCAGATGCGCTCAGGTCGATCAACCAGGCGGCCTGGTCGGCCGCGCAGGAGATGAGGCGGCACGGCAAGCGAACCCTTAGCCTGCTTTGCCCGCGCCTGCCTGTGACCCCGCCTGCTCCTGCTGCTGTCATAATGCAGGTCGATTAGAGCAGGCAGGTTAGCACTCGCCCAGCGGCACATTACGAGGAACTACGCAGCCCGCGTTCGGGCAATCCAGCGGTCGATTTTCGCCTCAAGAATCGGCAGTGGCAGGGCGCCCGAACCCAGGATCTGATCATGGAAGTCGCGCACGTCGAAGCGCGCGCCTAAAGCAGCTTCGGCTTTTTTGCGCAGGCGCTGTATAGTCAGGGCCCCGATCTTGTAGCTCAGCGCCTGACCCGGCCAGGCGATATACCGTTCAACCTCAGCAGTAGCGTCGCTTTCTCCCATGCCAGAGTTGGCCAACATGTAGGCAATTGCCCGTTCGCGCGACCAGCCTTTGGCGTGGATGCCGGTATCGACAACCAGCCGCATCGCGCGCAGCATCTCGTCGTCCAGCGTGCCCCAATGCTGCAACGGATCCTTGTAAAAGCCCATCGGATAGCCCAGCGTTTCGGCGTAAAGTGCCCAGCCTTCGACATAAGCGTTGTTGCCGCCAAAGCGTTGGAAATCGGGAAGGGTTCGGTCTTCTTGGGCAAGGCTTATCTGGAAGTGATGGCCCGGCGCGCCTTCGTGCAGGTACAGTGTGGTGATCCCGCTCAGGAACCGGCTCGGCAGATCATATGCGTTGTAATAGAAAACGCCCGGGCGGCTGCCATCGGGCGAACCCTGGTTATAGCTGCCACCTGCTTCGTACTTTTCGCGGTAGGCAGGGTATGGCTCGATCAACAGCTTGGTACGAGGCGTGCGGTTGAAATACTGCGGCACGACCGCGTCAACCTTTCGCGCGACCGCAGCAAAGCCTGCTGCCAATTGTTCGCGCGTTTTGGGGTGAAAGCGTGGGTCGGTGCGGATCGTGTTGAAAAACGTTTTAAGGTCGCCGTCATAGCCCAGCTCACGTCTGACACCGTCCATGTCCCCTTGGATCCGAGCCACTTCGTCCAGGCCCAGCTGGTGGACGCGTTGGGGATCGAGCGATAATGTGGTGTGCTGCCTGATTGCTCGCCGATAGAAATCGGTGCCGCCCCTCATGGCGGCAATGCCTATCCGTTCGCGTGCGGCTGGCAGGTATTCGTCATGCAGGAATGCGCGAAGACGTCGGTACGCTGGCAAGACCTCGTCGCGCAGCGCTGCGGCATAGGCGGCGCGTAATTCAGCCCTTTCGGCGGGGCTGATGCCGGGCGGGAAATCCCGGACCGGCGAGGTGAAGGGCGATTGATCGACCGGCTGGGCCAGCAAGGTATCGATCTGTCCGATCATGTTGTTTGTGGTCAGCCGCGTTTCGACAACTCCGCTGCCCAGACCCTGCCTGAAACGTGCCACCGCATTGTCCAGTACGACGGCAAACCCCCGCATCAGTTCAAGATTGGCGCGGTATGCTACGGCGTCATCGTATTTCAGGGCTCCATCGCGGGCAACAAGCGAGGGGAACTCGATATGCAGACCGCCGAAGTGATTGAACGGCCGGACTGCTGTCAAAGCTGCCATGTCGGGCTGAAGTCCGCCAAGTTCCTGCCGTTTGTCGAGCAGAAACACGTCGTAGGAAATGCGCCGCTCATCGCTCAGCCGGCGGCGATCAATCCGGCGCAGCGCGGCAATACTTTCATTGACCGACCCGCGCTGCGCGTGCAGCTGCGCGTCGGTGAACATCTGCCGGAAGGCCGTGGGAGATGGCGTACCGCCACGATAGATCACGGCCATCGGGTCAAGCGCGTCTTCGCGCCGGGCATCGTCGCGGAACAGGCCCATCAGACGTTCGTCGTCAGTCCCGAGTGCCGCAGTGACAGCCGGCACCGGCGATGACTGAGCGTTAAGCGGTCCGCAAGCTGTGATAAACAACGCTGCCCCCAGCGCTGTGATTGCCCCTGTCTTCAAGCATTCCCCCATCTGCGCGTACGATACCATTTCGTTACGATGTATTTTGTGCCTTTAGCCACCGGCAAACCTGCGTGAAGGGTGAATTGATTCAATGATCCGTCAAGTGTCGCATTGTTCCACGCCAGCAAAACGCCGCGCTGCGGCGGGACTGATATCGCGAGGTTGAGGAAGGCTGTTTCGCCGCCTTCTTCTACGTCGTTCAAGTATATCATTGCCGTGTAGCTGCGCTGGCCGCCGCGCCGCGATTCAGCTTTGAAATACGGCGCCTTCGTCCAGAACCAGTCCATGTGCTCGCGAAACTCCTGGCCTGGAGCATAGCGCTGCCCCTGTATCGTTTCGCCCCATTCGTGAGGCAGGCCGATCAGATCGTCGATCCGCCGTTCAACCATTTTCACAAAGCCGTCATTTACGTCCACATCGCCGGAATAGGACGTGCGCCACACCTCGTTATATCCGTGATCGAGGATCTTCGATGGAACTGCAGTGCGGTCAATCATTGCCATCAAGCGGTCACATTCTCCGGGTGTGACGAAATCGGCAACGGCCCAGATTTCGGCGTGGTCCGCGGCGATACGCTGGACCATCGGATCTGCTTCGAGCCGCGCCCGTACCCGGTCGCCGACGTCTTTCATCGCTGCCTTGTCCGGATTGGGGCAAGGAGGATAGTGTTTGAGCGGCACTGGGGCGGCTGACTGGTTCACACCGCTACCATTGCCAATGCTGCGCCCCGGCACAAGACCTGCAATCGCGCTTGTTCAAACAGCGTGTATTTGCAAGACTGCGCGGATGGATAGTCAAACCACCTCGTCCGCGCGATATTCGCGCGGCGCCGTCATCTTGCACTGGCTCATTGCTGCGCTGATCGCCCTGAACTTTGCCGCCGCCTGGTATGCACAGAACCAGCCCAGGGATGCGGCGATGCAGATCATGGGTAATCACAAGGCGATCGGCATATCGATCCTGCTGCTGACACTGGTGCGCATAGGCTGGCGGTTGACCCACCGTGTGCCTGCACCATCAGCCGATCTCGCGCCGTGGGAAGTAACCTTGTCGAAGATCGTTCACTTTCTGCTCTACGGACTTATGCTGGGCATACCGCTGGGCGGATGGGCTACCCATTCCGCGTTTTCTGGCGGAAAGCCTGTCAGCATGTTTGGAATCGTTGACTTCCCGGGGCTGCCATTTGCGCAGAACAAGGATCTGGGCGAGACATTCGGCGGTGCGCATGGCACCTTTGCAACGGTGATGCTGGTCTTGCTGGCGCTTCACGTAGCCGGGGCACTGAAGCACCGAATTATTGACAAGAACACTCAGGCATTGGCCCGGATGTCGCTGCGCCGCTAAGCCAATCGTGGTATCTCAAATGGAAAGGGCCGCTGCGGTTTTCCGCAGCGGCCCTTGGTTTTTCTCGATCGCGTGACGCTTACCAGAAGAAGTCGTGAATAACGTCGACCACTTCGCCATCGTAGACGTTCACCAGCAGCGCGTCGTCGTAATAGCGAACCCAGCGATAGGGGCCGTACACGTCGGGCAGGCGATACTGATACGGATCGTTGATCCAATAGCGCGAACTGTAGAACAGAGAATCGAGGTAGAACCCAATGCTCAGCCGGCGGTAAGAATAGTTCCGGTAGGGTGAATAATAGGTGCCCCAGCGATAGATCGATGGGTTGTAGCGGCGATAGCTCGACCAGTTGTAACGGTCGTTGTTGCGCCAGCGGCGGTCCCAATTGCGGTAATCGGTCTGGCGATTATCGCGATAGGTGTAGGTCGTGTTGCGCGACTGCTGATTGCGCCATTGATCATTGTACCGGCTCTGGTTGTTGCTGCGCCAGCGATCATTGTCACGGCTCGAGTTGCCATCGCGGCTGGTCCATTGCCCATCACGGCGGCGCTCGCCGTCCCGGTTCCGGTCGCCGTCCCGTCCTGCCCATGATCCGCCCCGACTTTCATCGCCGCGGCGATTTGCATCCCGCGCACCGCCCCAGGTAGAGGGCGACGCCCAACGGGGAGCGGCCTGCTGCGGGGGCGCTGCGGCCGGGACCGACTGCTGCCGGTTTCCGTCCGAACGACCGGCCCAGCCGCGGGTCTGAACTTGGCCGGCATTGTCGGCGTTGCCACCATTGCGGCCCCAGCCGCGGGCCTGTTCGCCATTTCCGCGCGACTGCTCGTTACGCGCGCCCCAGGCCGGCGTTTGACCGCCGCCTTCGTTTCGGCTTTGCTCGGCACGGGCGCCCCAGCCGCCGCGACTTTGGCGTCCGTTGTCCTGGCCACTGTCCGACTGGACGCGCTCGGCCCGATCACCGCGTTTGCCCCAGCCGCCATTGTCGGGTTCTGCCAAAGCGATTCCTGGCAGCGCAATTGCTGCCACGGCAAGGGCCAGCGCTGCGCGGCGGCCCGAAAGGTAGTTCTTGCTGACGGCCATGGCCGTGTCTCCATCCCATCGCGCCGCACCATCGGCGGCGACCATGAGACCGGCCTATCTGAGTCGCGCTGTCAGCAGCGTGAACGAATTGGTAAGACTTTCGTTCAGCTTAGCGAGTGAGTTTCTTGTAAGCGAGGCGGGTCGGGCGATCTGCTGCGTCGCCCAGGCGGCGGCGCTTGTCTTCCTCGTATGCTGCAAAGTTTCCTTCGAACCATTCGACGTGGCTGTTGCCCTCAAATGCAAGAATATGCGTTGCCAGCCGGTCCAGAAAGAAGCGGTCGTGGCTGATGACCACTGCGCACCCAGCGAAGTTTTCGATGGCGTCTTCCAAAGCGGCGAGGGTTTCAACGTCAAGGTCGTTGGTTGGTTCGTCAAGCAGCAGGACATTGCCGCCTTCCTTCAGCATCTTGGCCATGTGCACGCGGTTGCGTTCACCGCCAGAAAGCTTGCCAACGTTCTTCTGCTGGTCGGCGCCCTTGAAATTGAACGCACCGACATAGGCCCGCGTGCTCATTTCCTGCTTGTTCACGGTCATGTAGTCATGCCCGCCCGACACTTCTTCCCATACGTTGTTCTTGGGGTTGAGGTCGTCGCGGCTTTGGTCGACGAAGCCCAGGTGGACGGTGCTGCCAATCTCCACGCTGCCGCTATCGGGCTGTTCCTTGCCGGTGAGGATGCGGAACAGGGTTGATTTACCCGCACCGTTGGGGCCGATTATCCCGACGATCCCACCGGGCGGGAGCATGAACGACAGATCTTCGAACAACAGCTTGTCGCCGTAAGCCTTCGACAAGTTCTGCACGTCGATGACCTTGCCGCCAAGTCGCTCGGGCACCTGGATGACGATCTGGGCTTTGCCGATAGGACGGTTGTCCTGCGCGTTCTGCAATTCTTCGAACTTGCGGATACGGGCCTTGGACTTGGTCTGCCGCGCGGCCGGAGTTTGCCGGATCCATTCCAGCTCACGGGTAAGCGCCTTCTGCTTGCCGCTTTCCTCGCGCTCTTCCTGTTCAAGGCGCTTGGCCTTCTTTTCCAGATAGGTCGAGTAATTGCCTTCGTAAGGAAAGTATTTTCCGCGATCCAGCTCAAGAATCCAGCCGACGACGTTGTCGAGAAAGTACCGGTCGTGGGTGATCATCAGCACCGCGCCGGCATACTCCTTCAAATGGTTTTCCAGCCATTCGACCGATTCGGCATCAAGGTGGTTGGTAGGCTCGTCAAGCAGCAGGATGTCGGGCTTCTGGATCAGTAGCCGGGTCAGCGCGATGCGGCGCTTTTCCCCGCCCGACAGGCTTTCCACCGACCAGTCGCCAGGCGGGCAGCGCAGTGCTTCCATGGCGATTTCAAGCTGGTTGTCGAGCGTCCAGCCGTCCACCGCATCGATCTTGCCCTGCAGGACACTCATCTCTTCGCCCAGCTTGTCGAAGTCCGCGTCGGGTTCAGCCATTTCCATGCTGATCGCATTGAAACGGTCGACCAGATCGGCAGTTTCGCGGGCGCCGTCCTTTACGTTTTCCAGCACGGTCTTGGTCTTGTCGAGTTCCGGTTCCTGCGGCAGGTAGCCGACAGTGATGTTCTCACCCGGCCACGCCTCGCCCGTGTAGTCCTTATCGATCCCGCCCATGATCTTCATCAGCGTCGATTTGCCAGCGCCGTTGGGTCCGACAATGCCGATCTTCGCACCTTGATAGAATTGCAGGCTGATGTTGCTGAGCACCGGCTTTTGCGCACCGGGGAAGGTCTTGGTCATATCCTTCATGACGAAGGCGTACTGGGCGGCCATCGAATAATCCTCTTGGGAAACAGGCGGGATGGGAAAGTTGCCGCGCGCTCTACAGGGCTGCGTAAAATCGGGCAAGCGGTCACATGTTGCGCAAATGACGGTGCAATGCCGATGGATGCCGCTTGGCAGGGGCGGCGTGCCGGGATAGCAACGCCGCAATGCGAACCGTCACTCTGGCCCTGGCCGCCTCCGCCCTTGTCCTTGCCGCTCCAGCCACAGCCACACCCAAGAAGGGGGCGAGCCCGGCTGCAACCATGCCCGACCCATCGGCGTGGGCCATCCTGGAAGCGCTGACCACCGAGATCGGCCCCCGTATTGCCGGATCAGACCGCGAAGCGGCGGCACGCGAATGGGCTGTGGCGCGGTTGGCGGCGCTGGGCTTCAGCAACCCGCGGATTGAACCGTTCACCTTGCGCGGGTTCGTCCGCGGTGCGGAGCATGCCCGGATCACCGCGCCCTATCCCCAGAACGTTGCGGTGACCGCGCTGGGTTATTCGGTCCCCACGCCGGATGGCGGGCTTGAATCAGAGCTGGTTTATTTCCCTACCCTCGATGCGCTGAAGGCGGCGCCGGATGGCTCGCTCAAGGGCAAGATCGCCTTTATCGATCACGCAATGAAGGCCAACCAGGACGGTTCGGGTTACGGCCCGTTCGGGAATGTGCGCCGCGTAGGTCCGCGCATAGCTTCGCAGAAAGGGGCGCTGGCGGTCGTGATCCGCTCGGCCGGGACCGACATGCACCGCAATCCGCATACCGGCGGCACCCAGTTTGGCGATGCAACGCCGATCCCGGCCGCAGCGGTATCGCTTCCCGATGCGGAACAGATCGCGCGTATCGCATCGCGGGGCAAGCCGATGCGCCTCGCGATCACCCTGACCGGCCATCCGCAGGATAACATGACGTCGGGCAACGTCATCGCCGAACTGCCCGGGAGCGACCCCAAACTGCCGCCGGTCCTGGTCGCCTGCCATCTTGATAGCTGGGATCTGGGCACGGGAACCATCGATGACGGTGCAGGCTGCGCGATTGTCACTGCCGCCGCGCTGCGGGCGCAGGCCGGGGGCAAGCCCTTGCGCACGATCCGCGTCTTGTGGGCCGGCAGCGAAGAAATCGGCGTGTTCGGCGGCGCGGCATATGGAAAGGCCCACGCGGCCGAGCCGCACAGCCTGGCGATGGAAAGTGATACCGGCGCCGACCGGGTCTATGGCCTGCGCACCAGCTTTGCCAAAACCAACCCAGCGCTGCGTGACCGGCTGGTCGCCGCGCTCGCCCCGCTGGGGATTGTCGATTACGGCGCGGGCGTTGAAGGCGGAGCAGACATCGGCGCAATCGCCCTGGCGCAAAAACTGCCCGTGATTGATCTGATCCAGGATGCCACACGCTATTTCGATCTGCACCACACGCCCGACGATACGCTCGACAAGGTCGATCCCCAGCAGCTTGAACAAAATGTCGCCGCCTGGACCGCAGCGCTCAGGATCGTGGCGAACGAGGCCGGATCGCTGTCAGGCGCGAATTAGGTCCACAAGCGGGCGGCCCGTTCCGCCCGGGAACAGCCTGGACGCGGCGATCGCCGGATCAAGGCCGAAGTGCCCCGCAACAGCTCCGGCCATTACGGCATCAAGCGCGGTGGTCGGTTTCAGGTCGCGCCCCTCGTAAAGCTGTGCATTGGCAAGGCCCGGCCAGTCCGCCACAATGCGGCCACCCTTAACTGTGCCGCCGATCAACACGGCCAGCCCGCCGGTGCCATGATCGGTCCCGCCCGTGCCGTTAACCGCAGCGGTGCGGCCGAACTCGGTCGCGATGATGACCAGCGTGTCGGCCCAGATCGGCCCCAGGCCTTCCTTCAGCGCGCCCAGCATGGCGTCAAGCCCGGTCAGCTGGTTGCCCAGCCGCCCGCGCTGGTTGGCATGGGTGTCCCAACCGGTTGTTTCGATCATGGTCAGCCGCGCACCTTCTGCGCCCGTCAGCAGTGACGCAGCAAGGGTGCCCATCGCTGCAGCGCCGCGGCCTCCATCGCCGCCCTCGCCAACCGATTGCCGGGTCTGCACCGCTTCGGTCCACAAGGCATGAAGCTGCGCGTCCCCGGCATAGAGCCGCTCCACCCGTCGTAGCAATTCGCCGGATGCTTCGGGCAGACTGCTGGGGGCATAGCTGGAGACCGTGGCTGGCCCGCGCAGCGCGGTGGGGATCGCCGGTGAAAGCGCCAGCGCCTTGGCCGGGCCGCCGGGCAACATACTGATCAAGCGGTTCATCCAGCCGTCACCGCGATCGTATGGTTCGCGTCCACCTGTTTCCAGGACGTTTTGCCCATCGAAATGCGAACGGTCACGGTATGGCGATGCGGCCGCATGCACGAACAGCGCCTCGTTGCTGCGATAGCTTTGGGCCACGCGCTGCAGGGCAGGGTGCAGGGTGAACATGCCGTCAAGTTTGGTCCCGCCGTCAATATCGGCAAGTTCGCGGCGCAAGCCGGCATAGGCCGGATCACCGGTCGGGGACAGGGTGGCAAGCCCATCGGCCGCGCCGCGCTGGATGATAAAGACCAGACGCTTTTCACCGGGTAAGGCGGCAAAGGCCAGATGCGGTGCAAACAGCGCACCCGACATCAGCGCACCGCGGGCCAGCAGGGATCGGCGATCAAGCATGGATTTACCTCCGCAGCATTTCGGGTGCCGCCAGCAGCAGGGCGAGCGCCTGGGTAGGGCTTTCAGCGCCAGCCAGCACCTTGCGGGTACTGTCGGACAAGGCGCCGGGAAATAGCCGTTCGGCCATGGCGCGCGCATCCATTTCAGGATTGCGGCCGGCGATTTGCTGGGCCACTTCGATCCGGCGGAACAGGGCATCGGGGCCGGCCCAGCTGGGCGACGTGTCATCCCAACCGGCGGGCGATCCGGGCTGCCAGATCGGCTGGCCCAATTGCTTGAAGGCGGCTGCGTTCGCTTTTGCAGGGACAGCAGGCACGCCAACCGCGCGCAAGGTCGCGATGGTCCAGTCCCAAGGGTTGCGAAACTTTGCCGGTGCGCTCCACGGTTCGGGTGCTTCCACCAGTGCGCGGTATACCGCGGCCAGATCTCCGCCCGATGAAAGGTATGTTTTTTCCAGCCGTGCAATCAATGTCGGCGGCGGAACATCGCCGGCAAAGTGGCGAGCCAGCTTGGTCGCCAGATGCCGGGCGGTTGCAGGGTGCGCCGCCAGATCAAGCAGGATCCGCCGCGCCTGGTCTTCACCGGATGCCTCATAACGCTTGCCCAGAACTGTGCGATTTCCCGGTTGATGGATCGCATCGAGGAAGAAAAACCCCGGCCCCGGTCCGCGAAGCTGCGGCTGTCGGGCAAGACCGCCAACGGTCCACCCGGTCAGGGCGCGGGCCAGCTCTGTCACATCATCCTGGGTATACCCGGTGCGCACGCCCAGGGTGTGCAGTTCAAGAATCTCGCGCGCCAGGTTTTCATTCAGTCCGCGCTGGTTTCCGCGGCGCGATGTGCGGGTGCCAAGCGTCGATTCGGGTCCGATCGATTGCGCCTGATCAAGATAAAGCAACATCCCTGGATGGCGGGTGACGGCTACCAGCATGTCGGAAAAGCTGCCGAGCACGTGCGGCCTGATCGCTTCGAACTCAAACGGTGCGGCCAAGCCAAGGGTAACCAGCTTGTCGACCGAAACGGCAAAGTGATTCGACCAGAAATGAACCAGCCGCTCGACAAAAGGTGTGGACGTTGTCAGGGCAGCATTGGTGCGGGCTCCGCTACCGGCGACATAGTCGTCGCGGATGCCGCGGAACGGCTTGGACAGAGAATTGGCCTCGGGCGTATTCTTCAGCCGCTCTGCTTCTGCTTTGTAGTCCTGCTGAGCTTCGCGCGAAGCGCGCAGCCTGATTACCTGCGCAGCGCTATCGGGCACTGCCGCGATGGCGGCAGGGCGCGGATCGTATCGGGCAAACTGATCAAGCAGCCAGCGCCGCGGGTCAGCCGGTACGGCTTCGCCCTGGCGAAGCCCCAGGCCAAAGCGGTTCATTGCCATGCTGACATCGCCCATCGCTATGCGCCTCTCTTAGCCGACTCAACGTGCTGCCGGTGTGCACAGCTTGGCGCCGCCGGTCTTGCCGCAAAATGTATTGGATTGTCGCGAGTGAACGGCGCGTGAGCCAAACTCGACTTGGTCGGGGAGACAGGATTCGAACCTGCGACCCTCTGGTCCCAAACCAGATGCGCTACCAGGCTGCGCTACTCCCCGACCGGGAGTCGATGTGTCCGTGGTGGGCCCGGCAGGAC
>NZ_JAHEBV010000051.1 GCF_024642085.1 Novosphingobium sp.
GAATCCCGACGCAGGTCCGATTCGACACGCTGCGCCTCGAACTTGAGGCGCAAGCGATCGCTGACGTTCCATTTGACGTCGAACGAGTAATCAGAAGTGACAGACTTGGTATCGCGCAGGAAGCGCAGCGAATCGACCGGAACGCCGCCCAACCCGAACGGCGACGCATAGGCGTTGCCGGCTCCTTGCGTCAGAATGCCGCTTACGAATTTGCCACTATTATCATACTGCCAGCTATCGCGCGCCTCGATAACAGGCGTAGTAGGATCGTCCCTCCTGCCGATGAGCGCGTACTCTTCGGTCGCGAAGGTCGTTTCCGAACGCAGCCATTCCGCGGTTACAACGAAGTCGCCGGTCGGATCCTCGTACTGTAACGTGGCGTTCCAGGCGTTGCGCTTCCGATCGAGCGTAGTGGTACGCACCCCGGCATATTCCGGCACGAGGACCGATCCGGCAGGCGGGAAGTTGGAAGCATCGAAGTTTGGAGCGTTCCCAAAGCCGCCCGAATTTACAAAAACCGCCCGAATGCAGTCACCGTTCAATGACGGGGCGCGATAACACGGGTCGCCAATCTGCGAGGCATCGGTGCGGCTCTTAAGTTCCGAATTTGAATAACCCAGTTGGAAGCCAAGCCGGCCCGCACCCGTCTCGACCGTGGTCGAACCGAGGACATTGAAGGTGGGTGACCACTTTTTCCTGAGATCGCCATAATTCATCTCGACCGAGCCGGCGAGATGCGTTCCCGAGCGATCAAGCGGTTTGCGGGTAACAAGGTTGACCGTACCGGCGATCGAACCTTCGATCATGTCAGATGTGGCGTTCTTGAACACTTCGACGCGGCCGAGCAATTCAGGCGAAACGTCATTGAACGACAATACGATACCGCCGTTCGCCGAGAAGATGTCACGGCCGTTAAGTTCTGAACGAACATAGGGCAAGCCGCGGATAATCACCCCGGTGCCTTCGACCGAGAACCGGTCGGGGTCCGATGGCTTCTCGAACCTGCCGATGTTGACGCCGGGCACGCGCTGGAGCGCTTCGGCCACCGAACGGTCGGGAAGCGCGCCGATGTCCTCGGCGGAAATCACATCAACGACCGTATCGGCGCGGCGCTTGACGCCCTGGGCATTCTGTAGCGACGCACGATAGCCGGTGACGACAATCTCGTTCGAGGTCGATTCTTCGGCGGTCTCGACTGGCGTAGGTTTGTCCGCATCAGCCGTATCCTCAGCTGCCGGTACAGTCTGCGCCAGCGCGGGCTGCGCCATCAGCGCTGCGGCCAGCACCAGGCCGGACGTGGTCGAAAGTGCAGCAAAACGCCCAAAACGCGGCGAGCCAAAGGACTTCGAAGTGGCCAAGGCGATCCTCCCAGATCTTGTCAGCGGGGGCTGATTCCCTCCGTCAATTTTGCATGTATAACCTTAAAAGTGATCGTTCACAAGAATCAATTTGAACGTTCACAATTTGCCAAGCCGCGCAAAATTGCTATGCGCGAAGGCAGGGAGAATACGCGCAATGGCCATCGACAAGATCGTGATCGTGGGCGGAGGTACCGCCGGCTGGATGGCGGCGGCTGCGTTGTCGCGGCTTCGCGCGGGCCGCGACCTTACAATTACCGTAATCGAATCTGAGACTATCGGCACTGTCGGCGTTGGCGAAGCGACAATTCCACCGTTCGTCGAGTTCAACCAGCTGCTCGAGATCGACGAACGCGCAATGATGGCCGCGGTCCAGGGCACCTTCAAGCTTGGCATCCAGTTCGTCAACTGGGGCAAGCTGGGGGACAGTTACATCCATCCTTTTGGTGCTTATGGATATCACATGGGCGGGGTTGCCTTTCACCAGGTCTGGCACAAATTGCGCCAGAGCGGCGACAAGCGCCCGATCCAGGTGTTCAACCTGGAAACCATGGCGGCCCATTTCGGACGCTTTGCCCGCACCGACGATTACCGGCGCGAAGACCTGCCCCCGGTCAACTATGCCTATCACATCGACGCGGGGCGGTATGCCCGGTTCCTGCGCGGTTATGCCGAACAACGCGGCGTGGTGCGGCAGGAAGGCCGCGTAACTGACGTGGCGCAGCATGCCGAAAGCGGTTTCGTCACTGCGATCACGATGGAAGATGGCAGCGCGATCGCAGGTGACCTGTTCATCGATTGCTCGGGCTTTCGCGGGCTTCTGATCGAACAAGCACTGAAGTCGGGGTATGAGGACTGGACCCATTACCTGCCATGCGACCGCGCGGTCGCCCTGCCTTGCCTGCGCGAAGACGGCAGCGGCCCCGCTCCCTACACCCGCGCCACCGCGCATGGTGCCGGGTGGCAATGGCAAGTGCCGCTTCAACACCGCAACGGCAACGGCCACGTCTATTGCAGCAGTTTCATGGCCGATGACGAAGCCCACGACATCCTGGTCAACAACATCGCCGGTAAACCGCAAGCAGAGCCCAATTTCCTCCGGTTCGTCACCGGCCGGCGCAAGAAGTTCTGGAACAAGAACGTGGTCGCGCTGGGGCTGTCAGCCGGGTTTATGGAGCCGCTGGAATCAACCTCAATCCACCTGATCAACACCGGGATAAACAAGCTGATCGCACTGCTGTCGCTCGACGGGATTACGCAAGTGCAAGAGGATGCGTTCAACCGCCTGACTGGCAAGGAATATGCAAGGATCCGCGATTTCCTGATCCTCCACTACAACAGCACGGTGCGCGATGACACGCCGTTCTGGAACCATTGCCGGACCATGGCGGTGCCCGACAGCCTGACGGAAAAAGTCGAACTTTTCCGCCACAATGGCCAAATATTCCGCGAGGACGACGAGTTGTTTACCGAAACCAGCTGGGCTGCAGTGATGATGGGACAGGGTATCGCAATGGGCGGGCATAACCCGATGGCGGACCGGCTGCAGGGCCGCGAGTTTACCGCCGAAATAGACGGTATCGAACAGTCGGTGCGTCACGTGGTGCAGCATATGCCCGCACACGAAGACTACCTGGCGCGCTATTGTCCGGCAGCGGTTTAAGCCACGTCAGTGCAATCGATAGCGGTCGGGCCCGTAATTCCTGAATAGTCCTTGATTTCAAGCCCTAGCACGCGCAGTCTCGGCGCGAAACAGACGGGCAACAAACCTGCACGATTCGTAGGGAACGAGGCACTATTTCCGCAGAAGAAACTCAACAACTGCTGTGCAGGATCGGCTCTCTGTTCGCGCGGAGTGCTGTGCCCTTGTCGTTGGCCGACATGCGCGCTGATGATTGTCCGCTGGTTTGCATCAACCCGGCCTTTACCGCGGTGACAGGCTACAGCGAGGCCGAGGCTTTGGGACGCAACTGCCGATTTCTTCAGCCACCCGGCGAGGCAGGCCCGGTCCGCGCCGCGATCAAGGCTTATCTGAACGATCCGGGGGTTGATAATGGCCGCTTCATAATCCCCAATTGCCGGCGCGACGGGACCCCTATTCTCAATCTGGTCTATATGGCAAAACTTCACCACAACGCGTCACCGGCTTTCGTTCTGGGATCGCAGTTTGTCGTCACTGCCGAGAACGGACGAAGCGAACTGTACGACCGGGCCTTAAGCGAAAGTCTTGACCAGATCCGTGATCTGTTCAGCGGCAGCGAATGGACATTGTTGGGTAGCACAGAAGCGTTGGCCAGTTCGCTGGCGATTATTGCACGCTATTACCTCGAACAAGGATCTTAGAACATGACCGCAGCAGCGGCAGCAACGCCGCCTATCATCGGCGTGGGGGCATCGGCTGGCGGGCTTGAGGCCTTGCGCGAAGTATTCGAGGCAGCCGAAGCGCAAACCGGCATGGCCTTCGTGGTAGTCCAGCACCTTGATCCAACACACGAATCGCTGATGGCGCAATTGCTTGAGCGGTACACGGCCATGACCGTAACGCAGGCCAGCGGCGGTGAGCGGATGGCGGCTGACCATATTTACGTAATCCCGCCTGGTAACGGCCTGGCAGTGCATGACGGCATTCTTGAACTGACCGAGTTCCGTGATCCGCGCGGCCTGCGCCGCCCGATCGACGATTTCTTCGAAAGCCTGGCCGAAGACCAAGGCGGCAATGCGGCATGTGTCATCCTGTCTGGCACCGGCGGTGATGGCAGCCGCGGGCTTAGAGCGATCAAGGAGCATGGCGGCTTGGCTATTGTCCAGGATCCGTCCAGTGCGCGTTACGATGGAATGCCGGTCTCCGCGATCGGAACGGGTCTGGTCGACATTGTCGCCCGTCCGCAGGAAGTGATCGAGGCGCTGCGCAATTTCTTCGACCGGGCCGGCGATATCGACCTTAACGACGAAGCATCCGAAGCTACCGACCTGATCGACCAGATGTGCGACGTCCTGCAAGAGACGATTGGCCACGATTTTTCCGGATATAAGCGGTCAACCTTGTCGCGCCGGATTGCACGCCGGATGCAGGTTATCGGCGCCATGACCAGCGATGATTACCTTGCACGACTGCGCCTGGACCAAGGCGAGTGCGAGGCCTTGTTCCGTGATTTGCTTATAAACGTCACGCGCTTTTTCCGCGACGGGCAGGATTTCGCCCGCCTTACCGAACTCGTCATCGATCCCATGGTCGAGGCCTCGCGCAACGCCGGCGAAATCCGGATATGGGTGGCCGGATGCTCGTCTGGCGAAGAACCCTATACCCTTGCAATGCTGTTTGCCGATTCGATGCGGCGGCATGGCAAACGCCCATATGTGCAGATTTTTGCCTCTGATATCGACGACCAGATGCTCAACATTGCACGCTCGGCAACATACCCTCTCGCCGCGCTGGGCGATATTCCGCCGGAAATGCAAAGTGACTATGTTGTGCTGGGCGCGGACAATTTTTCAATGTCGCCGATGATCCGCGACATGGTCCGCTTTAGCCTTCACAACGTGGTGCGTGATCCGCCTTATTCAAAAATAGATCTGCTTTCTTGCCGCAATCTGCTGATCTATTTTGACGAGGATCTGCAACGCCAGGTTATCCCGACTTTCCATTTCGCCCTGACCGATGGGGGTAAGCTGTTTCTGGGATCGTCGGAGACGGTTGGCCGGTTCGAAGATCTTTTCAGTGTGGAGGACCAGCGCAGCCGCATTTACGAGCGCCGCCCGGTGATCGGTCGGTATTCCTTGTCGTTCAGCAAGAATCCGAACCGTGTCATGCATTTCAAACCGCAAACCCAGCACCGGCCGGTCAGCAACGGATCGGTTGAGATCAGTGCCCTTAAGCGGATAGCCGAAAGCTATGCGCCGGTTTCGCTACTGGTCGACGCGGAAGGCGTATTGCTTGACCACTGGGGCCCGACCAGCCGTTATCTGGATTTTCCGGAACGTGCGGATCAGCGCATCGAGGTTGCACGCCAATGCAAGCCAGGCCTGCGCGATATGGTTGGCCCGTTGCTGCGCAACGCCGCGGAACGCGACAAGCGCCGGTTTGTGCGCAATGTGGAAGTGCGCACTGATTTTGGGACGCAAATGGTCAACGTGGTGGCTGACCCGGTCGCGGCAGGCGCCTTCCTTCTCGTTATCCGCGAAGAAGGTCCGCTTAGCACCGAGGCCTTTGACGAGGCGGAAGAGTTCGAACGCGGTGACGGCGAGATACAGTTTCTGCAGGACGAACTGGCGACCACGCGCCAGCGTCTGCGCACAACCGTTGAAGAGCTGGAGACGACAAACGAGGAACTGAAAAGCTCGAACGAAGAAATGATGTCCATGAACGAGGAGCTCCAATCGACAAACGAGGAGCTGACCACAGTCAATGACGAGCTGAAATTAAAGGTCGATCAGATTACTCTGGCCAATGCTGACCTCAAGAATTTCTTCGATTCGACCGAACTCGTTGTTCTGGTCGTTGATCAGAACCTCAGGCTGCGCAGCTTTACCGAAGCGGCACGGTCACTTTTCACTCTGGATGCGGCTCGCATCGGAAAGGCGCTAAACGCGCTGGACAGCGAGCTTGCAGACGAGCGCCACCTTGGCATGGCGCGGCGCGCTGTGATGGGTGAACGGATGAGCGAGGAACGCGTCAGCACCGCTTCTGGCGACCGCCACTTTATCCTGCGTGCCCTGCCTTACCGCCGCCTTGACGGAACTACCGACGGAGCGACGCTGGTCTTTACCGATGTCAGTCTGGCGCTTGCGCTGGAACAAGACCTGATCGAAGAACGCGCGCGGCTGCGCATGGCTCTGGAAGTGGCCAGGATTGGGGTATGGCAGTACGAGCCGTCGACCGACAAAGTTGACCTTGACCGGACCGAACGCGAATTGCTTGGCCTTGGCGATGAACCGATAACCGAGATGGCCCCCATTCTGGCCAAGCTGCCGGGCGACGATCGCGACCGGGTAAACGATTCGCTGCGCCGCGCCATGGACGGTGAGCGCGACTATGACGAGGTGTTCCGGGTGCCGCTGGACGATGGCCGCTTTCGCTGGCTTCACGGTTTGGGCCGAAGGCTGGAACTGGGGGATAACCGCAAGTTCATCGGCGTCACTTATGACATTACCGCCGAACGCGAGCAGTTGGCCCAACGCGAACTAATGATCCGGGAGATGAATCACCGGGTAAAGAACCTGTTTGCGATCGTTTCATCATTGATTGCGATCAGCGCTCGCCACACGGATGACGTTGCTGGATTTGCACGCGACCTGCAGGACCGGATTCGCGCGCTGGGCCGTTCACACGCTCTTGTAGTAGACGAATCGCGCGGCGACGCATCGCTCGCAGATATTTTGAAAGCCGTTGTCGGCCCTTCAGTAAAGGACCAGCTGATTGCACTGGACGGAGACCCCGTCACGCTGCCTAACCGCATGGTCACGCCCTTGGCATTGGTCTTTCACGAATGGGCAACCAATGCGGTCAAATATGGCGCGTTGTCGCATGAGGACGGCACGCTGGCGATAGACTGGAAACGAACAGCCGATACCGTTGTGCTGTCGTGGCAAGAAACCGGCGGCGCGGACGCAGTTCCCGGTCAGGCCGGGTTCGGCACAAAACTGGTCGATGCCACAGTTCGCCAGCTTAACGGGACGGTAAGCAGCCGAAAGGATGCAGGCTCCTTCGCTCTGGAACTCAGCTTCCCGTTATGATCTGCGCTTTACGGCCAGCCAACCAAATCTGATATGTGAACGTCCAGATCGCCCGGTCCGATAGGTTTATGGACCATGCGCGCCTGCGGAAAATGCGCGGCGATATAGGCATGGTCAAAGTCAGCGCTGACAAAGACGATAGGACAACCGCCGGCATGGAGACATTCGGCGACAGGCCAAACTTTCTTGTCGTGCAGGTTGATGTCCAGAATGGCCAGATCGGGCGCACTTGCTTCGGCAGATTGCAGCGACTCTTCGACGGAATGAAACGGACCGATCACCTCGGCGCCCAGAGCTTCGACTTCAAGCACCAAGTTCCAGGCAATAAGCGCTTCATCGTCGACTATGAAAATCCGTGGTGGCACAAGCATTACGGTGCAAAACCGCGCAGGCTGATTGGTTCCCCATCTGTGTCCATTCGGTCAGCTTTCACGCGCTGACGCACAGTTGCGCTCTATGTAATCCGCATGATCCGGCATCCCCGCAGCGGCACGCGCCAGTGCGTCCTGCAGTTTGAACAGGTAGGCGGAATGATTCGCACCCCGCAGCGGCAGCAACGGATCAAGGCCGTCGGGAAGGTTGCCTTGCCCGATATGGACCGCCAGCCAACTGGGCGGGCCGAACAGGTCGGCATCGCGCTGGACCAGGCGGCCGTGTTTGCGGAAGTGCTCGATCTTCCATGTCACGGTATCGGGCACCTCCATCGCGCTGCAATAGCGCCACAGCTCGCTGTCGGTGCGGCTGGTCAGCTTAT
>NZ_JAHEBV010000024.1 GCF_024642085.1 Novosphingobium sp.
TGGCCTTGCCAAAGTGGCCGCTGCCGAACCAGCCGCCATGCGCGGACAGCGGACTGGGATGGGGCGCCGTCAGCACCAGATGGTGGGTACCCGCGCCCAGTCCCTGCACGCGCTGCGCCTTTTGGCGGGCATGGTTACCCCACAGCATGAACACGCAAGGGTCTTGCTTGGCGGCCACAGCGGCAACGATTGCATCGGTAATCGCCTCCCACCCCTTTCCGGCATGACTGGCGGCCTGGCCATGTGCCACTGTCAGCACCGCATTGATAAGCAGCACGCCTTGCCGGGCCCACGGTGTCAAATCGCCCTGGGCACTGCGCGGCAGGCCAAGATCGCGTTCAAGCTCCTTGTAGATGTTGGCCAGGCTGGGCGGCACTTTGGCTCCGGGTGCGACCGAAAAGGCAAGGCCATTGGCCTGCCCTGCACCGTGATAGGGATCCTGGCCCAAAATCACGACCCTGACGCGATCAAGCGGAGTAAGCTCTAGCGCGGCAAGGCGCTGGCCGCGGGGCGGATAGATCGCCGTGCCCGCCTTTTCCTGGGACGCAACATAGTCTGCCAGTTGCCGTGCCTCAGGCGCCGCCAGCACCGGGCCAAGCGCCGCGCGCCACGTTTCCGGCACTGCGTCGCTGCTACCCATCGTCCAGTCGCTCCACGGCTCTGTCGGGGCTTTCCTCCCCGCGTTTATCGGCCTAAGCACCTTGGCCATATGGCTGTCCACCTTCACGAAGACGATCTCCCCGCCGGCGTGCTCGCCCCCGGGCCTGTTGCAGTCGATACCGAAACCATGGGACTGATTACGCCGCGCGACCGCTTGTGCGTAGTGCAGATTGCCGATGGCCGCGGTGATGAACACCTGGTCCGGTTCAAGCCGGGATCGGACTATGCCGCGCCCAATCTCAAAGCGGTGCTGGCCGATCCGGCGCGAGTCAAACTGTACCATTTCGCCCGGTTCGATCTTGCTGCAATCGACCATTATCTGGGCGTGACCGCCGCACCGGTGTTCTGCACCAAGATCGCCAGCAAGCTGGTGCGCACTTACACCGACCGTCACGGTCTGAAGGATCTGGTCCGCGAACTGCTGGGCAAGGAACTGTCCAAACAACAGCAGTCGAGCGACTGGGGCGGCGCAGAACTGAGCGAGGCACAGCGCGAATACGCAGCATCGGACGTGCGTTACCTTCACGCCATGCAGATCATCCTGGCCGAACGGCTGGAGCGCGAGGGGCGCATGGCACTGGCGCAGGCTTGTTTCGATTTTCTCCCCGCCCGCGCGCGGCTCGACCTTGCCGGCTGGCCCGACAAGGACATCTTCAGCCACGAGTCATGAATGCACAGCAATAGCGCCCTGTCATGAGCCAGGCTGCAGACATCAATCGCGACAAGCGCCGCCTGTGGGCCGCCCCCGGCGGATCGCATGACCGGCGCGTGCGTGTGCTGGCGCGGTGGCTGCCGGGCATGGTCGGGGTGGTAGCCGCCGCCATGATCATCCAGCCGCTGTTCCCGCGGGGCGAAGTGAGCTTCCTGCTCGACCGTAACAAGGTGGCGATCACCCAGGACCGCGTAAGGGTGGCCGATGCAATGTACCGCGGCATCGACAATCAGGGCCGCCCCTTCACCGTCACAGCCGGCGATGCCGTGCAGAAAAGTGCGCGTGAACCAGTCGTCAAAATGAATGAGCTGGCGGCACGCATTCGCATGAACGATGGCCCTGCGGAACTGACTGCTGCGCACGGCAGTTACGATTATGACCGCGAGCAGGTGATCATTCCAGACCAGGTACTGTTTACCGCCGCCGATGGCTATCGCATGGCCGCGGGCAACGTGTCGATCAATCTCAAGACGCGCCAGGTCATTGGTAATGGCGGGGTCAACGGCTCCATTCCGGCTGGAACTTTCAGCGCCAACCGGATAGTGGCCGATCTGGGTGCGCGGACTGTCGCACTGGAAGGTAACGCCCGCCTGCTGATGGCGCCGGGCAAGCTCAGGATGCCGTGATGGCCGAAAAACCGATTCTCTCCATCGCGCTGCGTTCGCTGGGCATCGGCCTTGCCGTTGGCACTGTGGCCACGCTGTCGATCGGACGCACCGATGCCCAGGCGATTGCCGGACACAACAGCAATGCGCCGGTCAGCTACGCCGCGGACCGGATCGAACTGCAGGACCGGCAGAACCGGGTCGTCCTGTCTGGAAATGTCGCGATTACGCAGGGCGGGCTCGACCTCAAGGCGGCGCGCACAACAGTAGCCTATACCGATGCGGGCAGCCTCAAGATCCAGCGCATTGATGCAACCGGCGGGGTCCAGGTGGCACGTGGCAACGAAAGCGCGCGCGGCGATGTCGCGATCTACGATTTCAATCGCCGGATCATCACCATGGCCGGCAACGTGGCGCTGCGCCGGGGTTCCGATACACTTAACGGCGGGCGCCTGGTCATCGATCTGGCCAGCGGCGTATCCAGCGTGGATGGCCGCGCGGGCGGCGGATCGTCGGCCGTGGGGGCGCCGGTCGGCTCCACCAATGGCGCAGGCCGGGTGACAGGCACCTTCTCGGTGCCGTCCAAGAACTGATTTGTCCCGTGGCGCGGGCCAGTCTTGCGGGGCGTACACTGCTCGACCTTGCCGGGACAGCGACCACAGCCAGTCTTGAAGCGCTGGGTCCTGCGCAATGGAGTGCGCTTTGCGCGATGGCAGCGCTGCACCGGATGGGACCGTGGCTGCATTCGCGCCACGGCGCTAACCCGGCCATACCAGAAAATGTGCGCCATCAGTGGGCATCCGATTACCGCCGGGCTGCGCTGGCTGCTCTGGCCCAACACGCCGATTGCGGCGCGGCCCTGGCCTTGCTGGAGGCACAGGGTTTCAAGCCGATCGCGCTCAAAGGCGCTTTTCTGTCGCGCCATGCCTATCCCGACGCAGCACTGCGGCCAATGCGCGACATTGATATCCTGGTGCCGGCAGAACGCGTGCTAGCAGCTTTCGAAGCACTGATAGCCGGTGGCTATATTATTGAAAAACAAAGCAAGATCGCGCTTGAGGATGCCGCCCGGCTGGACAAGCACATGCCGCCGCTGACCATGCCGCTGGGAACCTGCCTTGAACTGCACGGCCGTTTGATGGAACGCGACGGACGGCTTGAATATGCCTCGCCAGAAGCAAGCGAAGCGGATGTCCGTGAACGGTCGATCAATCTGGACGGCATTCGTTATCCCGCCCCGACCGACATGTTGTCCCACCTGATCGTCCATGCGGTTTATGGACACCGGTTCGATTGCGGACCCTTGCTTCTCACCGATGTGCACTTTCTGGCCGCTCACCATTCCATCGACTGGGATCTGTTGTGGGAGCAGGCCCATGCTCAAAACTGGGCAGCAGGCGGAGCGCTGGTTCTGGCGCTGGTCCGGCATTATCACGCAAGCGCGGCGCTTGCGCCCCACCACGCGGAACCCGCTTCACCCACACAAGCGACGATGGATCTGGCGCGTGACCTTTTGGTCCAGGATTATACCGCCAAGAAGAACGCGCGGTTCATCGCCACGGTGATGACCGGGGGATTTAGCCAGGCACGCAATCTGGTCGGCGGGCGAATCAGGCTCGCCGCAAGTGAAGATCTGGTGATCGACCGCGCGCAGGATGGGGGGCGCGCGGCCTGGACCCTGGCCAAGCTGCGCGACGTTGCCGTTTCGCTGGCCGATCCGGCACAGCGGCGCCAGGCCCGCCAGCTTGCGCAGTTTCGGCGCTGGCTGGAAAACTGACCAACACCGTGAATAAAGCCCAGCAGCGCATCCTGATTGTCGGGCTCAATTATGCGCCCGAACCGGTCGGAATCGGCCCATATACCCAAGGTCTGGCCGAGGCGCTGGTGCATGATGGCCGCGCCGCAGATGTGATTTGCGGACAGCCCTATTACCCGCAGTGGCGGCGTTATCCCGGATTTGGCTGGGGCTACCGGACCAGCCGGGAAGCCGGCGTTTCAGTCACGCGGTGCCCGCACTACATTCCGCTCCAGCCAGGCGGGCTGAAGCGTATAGTCCACCTGGCCAGTTTTGCCGCCACGGCCTTGCCGGCGGCGCTGGTCACCGCCTGGCGGCCCAGGAAACGGCCCGACGTGGTCGTCGTGGTCGCGCCGGCCATGCTCAGTGCCGTCTCGGCGTGGGCTGTGGCGCGGCTGTGCAGGGCAAAGCTGTGGATCCACATCCAGGATTTCGAGGCAGAGGCCGCGGTCGCCACTGGCCTGCTGCACGCCCAAGGCTGGCCTGCAAGGCTGGCTCTCGCCGCCGAACGGGCGATCCTGAGACTGGCTGACCGGGTATCGACGATCAGCCCGCAAATGGCCACGCGGCTGGCTACCAAAGGCGTCGATCCCGCCCGGATAATCGAACTGCGCAACTGGGCGGACAGCCGCTTTGCCGCCGATTACGCAGGCGGCGCCGAACTGCGCCGCGCCTGGGGTTTGGGTGAGCGAACAGTCGCACTCTATTCCGGCAACGTGGGCCGCAAACAGGGTATCGAGGTGCTGGTCGAAGCGGCACACCTGCTGCAGCACCGCACGGATATCGCCATTGTCATTTGCGGTGAAGGCCCCAATCGGGCAGCGCTGGACGAGCGCGCCAAGGGGCTGAACAACGTCCAGCTTCACGATCTGCAGCCCGCCGAAAACATGGGCGCACTGCTCGCCATGGCCGATCTGCACCTGCTACCGCAAATTGCCGGAGCAGCCGATCTGGTCCTTCCGTCTAAGCTGACCAACATGCTCGCTTCGGCTCGGCCTGTCGTGGCCACGACCGACCCAGGCACCGGACTTTACGTCGAAGTCGATGGCTGCGGTGCGATCACTCCGCCAGAGGATGCAGCGGCGCTCGCCCAGGCGATTACAGCGCTGGCCGATGATCCTGAGCGGCGCGCAAAGCTGGGCGCAGCTGCGCAGAAGCGGGCGGCACAGCGGTGGAGCAAGCCAGCGATTATTGCCCGTTGGCTGGCAGCGCTCGATGACTTGACCTGAACACCGCTCACTCTGACGGCTGGTTCTCGATATCCTTCATTGCCGCGGCGACGGCCGCCATGTCCGCAGAACTGGCTTGCGGCGTCTGTTGGGCACTTTTTTGGGCCGCGGGAACGGTGCAGTAGGCAGTCAATAAAATACCCGCCGACCACCACAAAGCTTTCCAGCGGCTGCGGAACACGGAAAATATGCTTGGCCCGAACATGATCGCAGGCATAGCGCAAATGCCTTAAGGAAGGCTCTCAGCCTCGCGTTTAAGTTCGTAAAGCAGGTCAAGCGCGTCTCGCGGGGTCAGGGCATCGACATCGACCGCGGCTAGACGTTCGCGCAAGTGATCGACCACTTCCTCGTGATGCTCAAGCGCGGCGGCGAACAACGGGAGGTCGCCCAGCCCCGCAGCCAGTCCGCCGCTTTCGGTGCGAGTCTTTTCTAACCGGTCAAGCACCGCCTTGGCACGCGCGACAACCGGCGCGGGTACACCCGCCAGCTTGGCCACTGCGAGGCCGTAAGATCGGTCGGCTGGTCCATCTGCTACCTCGTGCAGCAGGACAAGCTCGCCCTTCCATTCGCGTGCACGGACGTGGTGAAGTGATAATGCCTCGCAGCTTTCCGCCAGGCGGGCAAGTTCATGATAGTGCGTCGCGAACAGGCAGCGGCAGCGATTGGCGGAATGTACTGCTTCGACCACCGCCCAGGCGAGCGCCAGCCCGTCATAGGTCGACGTGCCGCGACCGACTTCGTCCAGGATGACAAAGCTGCGCTCGCTTGCCTGCGCCAGAATAGCGGCGGTTTCGACCATCTCGACCATGAAGGTTGAACGCCCCCGGGCCAGGTTATCCGATGCACCGACGCGGCTGAACAACCGGTCAACCAGCCCGACTTCCGCGCGCGCTGCCGGAACGTAGCCACCCGCCTGGGCCAGCAGAACGATCAGAGCATTCTGGCGCAGGAAAGTCGATTTGCCGCCCATATTGGGCCCCCCCACCAGCCATAGGCGGTCCTGCGGGGACAGATTGCAGGCATTGGCGACAAAGCGTTCGCCGCCGCCGCGCGCCTTGGCGGCTAGCGCGGTTTCGACCACCGGGTGACGCCCGCCGTCAACCGCCAGCACGGGATCTTCGGTAATTTGAGGTCGACACCAGCCACCTTCCGCTGCGCGCTCGGCCTGCCCAGCTGCGACATCCAGACGGGCCAGCGCCTGGGCCGTCGCAGCAATGGCGTGGCGCGCTTCGACTGCACTGGCAACCAGCTCCTCGAAATGGGCTTCTTCGGCAACAAGACCACGGCCGCCTGCCTCGGCAATCCGGCTGGCCTCTTCGTGAAGTGGCAGAGCGTTGAAGCGGACTGCCCCGGCCATGGTCTGGCGGTGGGTAAAGCCGCTGTCAGGTGTCATCAGCGCGTCGGCGCGCCCGGCTGGGACCTCGATGAAATAACCAAGGACGCCGTTGTGGCGGACCTTTAGCGCGGCGATGCCGGTCTGGTCGCGGTACTTTGCCTCAAGCTGCGCGATGGCGCGGCGTGCATCGCCGGAAATGCGGCGCAGTTCGTCCAGTGCTGCGTCGTAGCCCTCGGCAATATAGCCTCCCTGGCTACGCTCGGTCGGTGGACTTGGCACCAGTGCGCGGGCGAACAGGTCGGTCATCGCGCCGTGCCCGGTCAGCTTCGGCAGCACCTCTTCCAGCAAGGCAGGCCGGTCCGGCTTGTGGCGCAAGTGATCGTGAATCCGCCGGGCTTCAATCAGGCCATCGCGGAGCTGGCCCAGGTCGCGCGGCGATCCCCGCCCCGCCACCACCCGGCCCAGCGCACGTCCCAGATCGGGCAGTCCGCGTAGCACCGCGCGCAGATCGCCGCGCAGCAGGGCATCGTCGTGGAGCCAGCCAACCAGTGCCAGCCGTGCTTCGATGGCAGTGCGGTCGGTCAGCGGGGCAGACAGGTCATCGGCCAGTTGCCGCGCGCCTGCCCCCGTCACACAGCGGTCAACCGACTCTATAAGGCTTCCGCGCCGGGTGCCGCCAGTGGCAACAAGAATCTCGAGGCTTGCCCGCGTTGCTTCGTCCATGGCGAGGTGCGCTTCGCCGGCGCGCGCCACCGGCGGTAGCAGCAGTGGCAACTTGCCGCGCCCGACATGCTCTAGGTAAGCGATCAACCCGCCAGCCGCCGCCAGCATTGCCCGGCTGAACGCGCCAAATCCGTCAAGTGTACTGACCGCGTGAACCGCCTTCAGTGCCGCCTCGCCCCGTTCACTGACGAAATCGCGAGCAGGGCGGGGAATACCATCGAGCGGCATGTCCACCCAGGTTTCGGGCCCGACCAGCTCGCTTGCCGCCAAGCGGCCTAGCGCTGCTCCGGCCCTATCAGGTGCGCATTCCTCCAATTCCATCCGCCCGGTTGAGATATCGCAGGCGGCGATGCCGACCGCGCCGCGTACGGCGCAGACCGCGACCAGCATATTGGCCCGGCGCGGTTCAAGGAGTGCCTCTTCGGTCAGCGTCCCAGCGGTCACAAAGCGCACAATGTCGCGCGCCACCAATGCCTTCGATCCGCCTCGCTTCCTGGCCTGTTCGGGGCTTTCAGTCTGCTCGGCGATGGCGACGCGGCAGCCGGCCTTTATCAGCCGCGCCAGATACCCTTCTGCTGCGTGGACCGGGACCCCGCACATCGGGATCGGCACGCCTATGTGCTCACCCCTGCTGGTCAATGCAATATCCAGGATTTGTGCGGCCTGCTTGGCATCATCGAAGAAGAGTTCGAAGAAATCCCCCATCCGGTAGAACAGCATGCAATCCCCGGCCTGCGCTTTGAGTGCAAGGTACTGCGTCATCATCGGGGTCGCGGGTCCGGACATTGAACAGGGGGTTAGCCGCACTATCGGCGATTCGGGAGGGCCAGCATCGAAGCTTTCCCCTATCGCGTCGCGTTTCGGTGGGTTAGGGCCAAGCCGGAACCGGAGGATAAGCGTGGCCGAAGACCTTACCCAGACCAACGAAAGCAACGTCCGCTTCACCGAGCGCGAGGCGCTGTTCTATCACAGCACGATCCGCCCGGGTAAGATCGAGATCATCGCGTCCAAACCGATGGCCACCCAGCGCGACCTTAGCCTAGCCTATTCGCCGGGCGTCGCGGTGCCGGTTCAGGCAATCGCCGATAATCCCGCTGATGCCTATGAATACACCGCCAAAGGCAACCTGGTGGCTGTGATTTCCAACGGTACGGCGATCCTTGGCATGGGCAACCTTGGCGCGTTGGCATCCAAGCCGGTGATGGAAGGCAAGGCTGTGCTGTTCAAGCGCTTTGCCGACGTCGATTCGATCGACATCGAAGTCGCTACCGAAGATCCGGACAAGTTTATCGAGGCTGTAGCCCTGCTGGAGCCGACGTTTGGCGGGATCAATCTGGAAGACATCAAGGCACCCGAATGCTTCGTTATCGAGCAGGCCTTACGCGAACGAATGAAAATCCCGGTGATGCACGATGATCAGCACGGCACTGCGATCATCGCGGCGGCAGGCCTGGTCAACGCCTGCTTCCTGACCGGGCGCGCGTTTGCCGACGTCAAGGTGGTTGTCAACGGCGCGGGGGCATCAGCTCTGGCCTGTACCGCGCTAATCAAATCGATGGGCATTCGCCACGAAAACGTGACCGTGTGCGATCGTTCCGGCGTGATCTATCGCGGCCGGGAAAAGGGCATGGACCAGTGGAAGAGCGCCCACGCTATTGATACCGTACACCGCAGCCTGGATGAGGCGCTGGTTGGTGCCGACATCTTTCTTGGCCTGTCGGCAGCTGGTGCACTGAAGCCCGAGTGGGTGGAAAAGATGGCACCCCAGCCGATTATCTTCGCGATGGCCAATCCAGACCCTGAAATAACCCCGCCGGCAGCCAAGGCAGTGCGGCCCGATGCTATCGTTGCAACAGGACGCAGCGACTATCCCAACCAGGTCAACAACGTGCTGGGCTTCCCCTTCATCTTCCGCGGCGCACTGGATGTGCGGGCCACCGCGATCAATGAAGAAATGAAAATCGCCGCTGCCAAAGCAATCGCGCAACTTGCGCGTGAAACCGTGCCCGACGAGGTTGCTGCCGCTTATGGCAAGAACCATCAGTTCGGGCCGGACTATATC
Organism: Novosphingobium sp.; assembly: GCF_024642085.1. Classification (GTDB taxonomy): domain Bacteria; phylum Pseudomonadota; class Alphaproteobacteria; order Sphingomonadales; family Sphingomonadaceae; genus Novosphingobium. The sequence continues at coordinate 9,123 of NZ_JAHEBV010000024.1, forward strand.
ATTCCCGCACCATTCGATCCGCGCCTGATGGAGGTGGTCTCATCAGCCGTGGCCAAAGCGGCGATGGACACCGGCGTCGCGCAAAAGCCGATTGAGGATTTTGACGTCTATCGCCACAGTCTTAAAGCGCGGCTCAACCCGACCACTTCGGTGCTGACCCACGTCTATGAAACGGTCAAAGCCAATCCCAAGCGGATGATCTTTGCCGAAGCGGAAAACGAGATCGTACTGCGCGCAGCGATCCAATACCGTGACTTTGGTTATGGCGAACCGGTGCTGGTCGGCCGAACTGAAGCCGTACGCGCCAAGCTGATTGAACTGGGAATCGAACAGCCGGAAACCTGGCACATCGAAAACTCGGCAGTCAGCCCGCACGTGCCCGCAATGGTCGAAATGCTTTATGAAAAGCTGCAACGCCGCGGCTTTCTGGAACGCGACGTACGGCGCATGGTCAACCAGGACCGCAACATTTTCGCGTCGACGCTGCTCAAGCTGGGTGTCGGCGATGCAATGGTTACCGGCATGACCCGGACCTTTGCCCAGACAATCCGCGAAGTACGTCAGGTGCTTGACCCTAAGGCTGGGCAACTGCCATTCGGCATTCACCTGATGATCGGCAAGAACTATACCGTGTTTCTGGCCGACACCACGGTCAACGAACGCCCGAGCGCCGAGGATCTGGCCCGCTTCGCGACCGAAACCGCAGCCGTCGCGCGCCGGCTCGGCCACGAACCGCGCGTTGCTTTCCTTTCCTATTCGACTTTCGGCAATCCGCCGGGACGTTGGCTTGAGCCACTGCGCGATGCCGTATCGATCCTTGATGCGCAAAATGCCGATTTCGAATACGAAGGAGAGCTGGCCCCCGATGCCGCACTCAATCCAACGGTGATGAAGAACTATCCGTTCAGCCGCTTGTCTGGACCGGCCAATGTACTGATCATGCCAGGGCTGCAATCAGCCAACATCTCGGCCAAGCTGCTGCGCGAACTGGCCGGCAACGCCACCATCGGGCCAATGCTGATCGGGATGGAAAAGCCGGTGCAGATAGCGCCCATGACCGCCATCGCCCCCGATGTGCTGACCTTGGCCGTATTGGCTGCAGCGGGCGTTGCAGGATAGGCTGATGCAGCCGCCGTCCCGCCCGCGCCGTTCGGTTCTGTACGTTCCGGCCAGCAATGCCAAGGCTGTCGCAAAGACCCGAACTTTGTCCGCTGACGTTATCGTCCTTGATCTTGAGGATGCTGTGGCGCCTGAGGCCAAGGAGGAAGCGCGAGCCGCTGCCGTCGCTGCAGTACGTGAAGGCGGGTTCGGTCACCGCGAGTTGGTTGTGCGTTGCAACGGCCTTGCTACTCCGTGGGGCGCGGCCGATCTTGCTGCCGTAGCCGCAGCCGGACCTGATGCGGTACTGGTTCCCAAGATCACCGCGGCAACCGATGTCGCAACCTACGATGCAGCATTGGCGGCGGCGCCACGGGCCACACAGCTGTGGGTAATGATCGAAACCTGCGCGGTTGTTCCGTGCCTGTCCGATGTCGCTGCCCGGGCGGCAACGAGCAGGCTGAGCGGGTTCTTGATGGGGACCAACGATCTGGCCAAAGAGATGCAGGCTCGTATTCTGCCAGGGCGCGCACCGTTCCTGCCGATTTTGGCTCTCACTGTCGTTGCAGCGCGGGCCAATGGCCTGATCGCGATCGACGGAGTCTGCAATGCCATCGATGATGCTGACCGTCTTGCTGCTGAAGCTGCGCAGGGCATCGAATTTGGGTTTGACGGAAAAAGCCTGATTCATCCGGCTCAGGTCGACGCATGCAACGCCGCCTTTTCGCCAAGCACGGATGAACTTGAATGGGCCAGGGCCGTGGTCGCCGCCTTTGCAGCGCCCGGCGCGGGCGGCAAGGGCGCGCTGCGGATAGAAGGCAAGATGGTCGAACTGCTGCACCATGCTCAGGCCCAGCACATACTGGCTGTCGCCGCCCAGATCGACAGTCGCTAGATCATCCCCACGCGCGGTAGACTCCGTAGCCGCTGGTGAGGGTAAGGACGACACCGACCAGGATCAGCATGACCTTCGGATTGAAATGTTTCGCCGCCCAGGCTCCCAGCGGTGCTGCCAGGATGCCGCCGATAAGCAGGCCAAGCGTTGCTCCGGCCAGGTCTGCGACGCCAAGGTGAAAGATAAAGGCTGCCGATACGGTAACGGTCAGGAAAAATTCGACCGCGTTGACTGTCCCCACCACCTTGCGCGGATCGGCGCCTTGGATCAGCAGGTTCGATGTCACGACCGGCCCCCATCCTCCGCCGCCGACCGCATCCAGAAAGCCTCCGAACAGCCCAAGCGGCGCAATGAGTTTTGCCTCCTTGAGTTGCGGAGGGTACAAGAGCCCGCGCCCCAGAATATAAAGGCCGATCCCGGTCAAATAAGCCAGAACGAACGGCTTTATGGCCCCCGGTTCGATATGGGTTAGGAAATAGGCTCCCAGAATGCCGCCAATAACCCCGGGTATGAGCAATCGGAAAAACAGCTTCTTGTCGATATTGCCATGAAGCAGATGGCTGATCCCCGAAGTTGCGGTGGTAAAACATTCAACGATATGGACCCGCTGCGAAGCCAGCGCGGGCGGCACGCCCATCACGCCAACAAGCAGCGTGTTGGAAATTACGCCGAACGCCATACCCAGCGCACCGTCGACCAGCTGTGCAGCAAAACCCACGCCGATGAACGGCAGCAGGGCATGAAAATCAATAGCGGTCAGATCCATAGTCTCTCGATTCGTACAAAGTCGACTGGATCGATAGAGTTAGAACCATGCTCCGGCGAGAAAGTTCTCCAAAGCCGCGCCGAAGCGTACGTTTCTTGCGGCGGTTACAGGCGTTTGTAACGGAAGTACCAAACCTCGTGCCCATAGACCGTACGGGCCTTGTGCTCATAGCGCGTTTCCGGCCAGCCGGACGGGCGCGTCTGGAACTGGCCGGGGTCGTCGCAGAGCCATTCGAATTGCGCGGTATGACGGCGCATTACCATCAAGGCGTGGCGCAGGTAGACTGCATGGTCGGTACCAAAGCGGAACTCTCCACCTTGCCTGAGCTTTGCCGCGAACAGGTCGAGCGGGCCGTCGTTCATCATCCGCCGCTTGGCGTGGCGCGCCTTTGGCCAGGGATCAGGGTGGAGCAGGTAGAGGAACGCCAGCGACCCATCCGGGATCCGCCGCAGCACATCCAGCGCATCGCCGTGATGGATGCGGACATTGCCCAATGGCGGATGTTTACCATTGTCGCCGTCAACGTGCGTGAGTGCTTGCGCCACCCCATTGAGGAACGGCTCGGCCCCGATGAACCCATGATCGGGCAACATATCGGCCCGCGCCGCCATATGTTCGCCCCCGCCAAAGCCGATCTCGAAATGCAGCGGGCGGTTGTCGCCGAACAGAACTTCAGCGGTGACCGGGCCGTCCTCCGGCATGGCAATCCGCGGCAATAGCGTATCGACCAGACCCTGCTGCCCGGCCCGCAAAGGCTTGCCCTTGGCGCGGCCATAGAGGCGGTTAATCGTGGTCGGATCGCCGGATTTGTGTGCGGTCATGATCCGCGCGCCTGTGGCACCGGCCTTGCTCGTGGTCAAGTTGCACCGGCTTTGCCAACTGACCTCTCCGGCAATCCTACAAGAAAATTGGGATAGACGCTCCGTTCCCGCTGTGGTGAGCATGAGCTATGTCGATGATGGAAGGCTTTCCTACCGCGCGCTTCGCGCTGACGCCCAAGGAGCTTGAAGTGTTGGAGCTGCTGGCGGCTGGCCACACTGTAAAATCGATTGCCGCACGGCTTGGCCGTTCCGAAGCTTCGATCAACGAACGGCTGCGCGATGCGCGGCGCAAGACAGGGATGGGCAGCAGCCGGGAATTAGCCCGCATGCTGTCTGAACAGAAAATCTGGGACAGGAGTTTCGATCTATCGTTGCCGCATTCTAAGCCCGAGGCCGCAGCGACGCTTTCGCAATTGAGGCGTTCCAGATCGAAAGGAGCCATATTCATGTTTCTTGTCCTGCCCCTCACCGCAGTCGGGATGGTCGTTGCTGCGACCGATCCGGCCCCGCCAGCCATCCAACCCCCGACGGCTGTTGCCGGTGCCGAAACAATTTGACCGCTCGTTGGAAACTGGGCGCTTGACGTCTCTCGCATTCCCGTTTCGGAGCGGCATCGGCAGGTGACGATTAACTTCAGCGTATCGTCTGATCGGCTGTGGAACACAAATGTCGATATCGCTGGACCTGATGGCTCCACCATGCATGCCCAATCGACTGCAACGCTTGATGGCGTGGCGGTTCCCGTCACGGGCAACATGGGATTCATAGATTCAGTTTCGTTACGCCAGCCAACCCCGGATACGCTTGTGATGACACTGGGCAAAGATGGGCACCGCGTTTCGACAAGGGTCTACACGGTTGGCAAAGATGGAAAGACAATGTCTGAAACAATCGTCTGGGCCGCTGACGGAATGCCCAAACTCGAAGCGGCGTACTTTACACGAATTTCCTGAACTGAGCCCCGCTGTTCGGGCTGCCGCCTTGCCGCTTCGCGCCGGCACTGATTGACACACAATCGCTAATTTGCGGGCAAAAAAAGGGCCCGCCGGTTTCGCGGCGGGCCCAGATTGGGGTGAAACTGCTTGGTAATTTCGGTCAGGCGGCTTCGGCCTTGTCTTCCGGATCGCGCAGCACATAGCCGCGGCCCCAGACGGTTTCGATGTAGTTTTCACCATTGCAGGCGTGCGCCAGTTTCTTGCGCAGCTTGCAGATGAACACGTCGATGATCTTGAGTTCGGGTTCGTCCATCCCGCCATAGAGGTGGTTGAGGAACATTTCCTTGGTCAGCGTGGTGCCCTTGCGCAGCGAGAGCAGTTCCAGCATCGCGTATTCCTTGCCGGTCAGGTGGACCCGCGCGCTATCGACTTCGACCGTCTTGGCATCAAGGTTGACCGCCAGCTTGCCGGTGCGGATGACCGACTGCGAATGCCCCTTGGAACGGCGCACCACGGCATGGATGCGGGCAACCAGTTCTTCGCGGTGGAACGGCTTGGTAACGTAATCGTCGGCACCGAAGCCAAAGCTGCGGACCTTGGAATCCATTTCCGAAATGCCCGACAGGATCAGCACCGGGGTCTGCACCTTGGCGACACGTAGCTTTTTCAGCACATCGTAGCCATGCATATCGGGAAGATTAAGGTCGAGCAGGATGATGTCGTAATCATACAGCTTGCCCAGATCCAGGCCTTCTTCGCCAAGGTCCGTCGTATAGACGTTGAATCCCTCGGTCGTAAGCATAAGTTCGATTGCCCGGGCCGTAGTCGGCTCGTCCTCGATCAACAACACGCGCATGGGTAACCCCCTTTTGCCCCCGGACGACAACCCTTTCGTAAGGGTCATTGCCCGCCATTAACCATATGACCAATGAAGATGAAAGGTTAATTTGCAGTAAACGCAGGGAATCCGGCGAGTCGCATAGGATCATATCGCGTCGGCTTAGGCGCGGCATGCTTGCCGACACTGCCTTTCAGCCATCTATTATGCGGGTTTCAGGATGATGGCGATCAAGATGGCGGCGGATGATCTTGAGGTTGCGGGTGTTCGAACGGAAGAGAAAATCGAACAGATCACCAGCCAGCGGTACGGCCCCGACCAGGGTATCGACGCCGACATTGCCGATCATCCGCCAGATCTGCCATCGCGGCATGCCCAGGTTGCGCCCTTCCCAGACCAGGTAAAGACCCATGCCGGCGGTAATCACATCGCCGATGCCCGGCACCAGACCGACGATTGCGTCAAGGCCGACCTTGCGCCCCACCAGCGGCACGTCGAACAGCCCCTCCAGCAACCGCTCAAGGCCTTCGATACGCTGGCGTACCGCTTGCGGATCGGTGCCGGTTGGCAGCGATGTTGTCATGCGGCGCAGGTTTTCGGTGGGTCCCGGAGTCATCGATGCGGCCTTTCGCAAATCCGGCGCAATGCCGTTCGGCCCTATTTGGGGCGCAGCGCCATCGGCATCAAGGGATGAACGTTCCATCTGTTGGCGGTAAACCCAGTGGCCTTGCCGGCAACAAGCGACCAGCGGATCGGCACGCCAAATGGAATGTAGCCGTTGGTAATGGTCAGCTGCACTTCGGCATCGGCGTAAAGGTCAGCGCGCTTGACAGGATCAGGCTCTTCCAGTGCAGCCTCGACCAGCCGGTCGGCCTGCGGACTGCATAACGCCGCGCGGCTTGCACAGCTCAACTGGTTAAGAAACCACGGCGCGCGGGCATAGCGCGCAACGCTGTCGATCAGACGAAGATCGGCCTGAGCTGAAGGGCCGACGCGGCTGGTTGCGAGGCCGATCCCGGCAAAGTCTTCGGACAGTCGGCGAAACAGGATGTCGGCTCCGGGCCCTGCAGGAAGCGCAATCCGCAGCGGCGCAGGCAACCCCGCTGTCGCCTTCCATCTGGCGACCCTGCCCAGAGCTACTGAACGCCGTTCATCGAGCGAGCGACCTGGCCAGCGTTCGCCAACCGAACCCGGATCACCCGCCAGACCGGGATTAACCACGCGCGATGTTGCGGTCCAACCCCCGACGTTGAGCGCACCGATGAGTGCGTCACGGTCAACCGCCATGGCCAGGGCTTCTCGGTTTTCCGGTTTCGAAAGAAAGCCGTCATCGTGCATCACCGCAAGGCCGAACAGGCCGTTTACCGGATCAAGCTTGACTGCGCCGCGCGCCACTCCCTTTGCATCGAGCCGGGGAAAATCCGCAAATCGACCTCCCAGCACCACCGCCGCCGCATCCGAATTGAACCGGTCGATCGCCTGTTCGGCTCGCAGCGCTCGCAGTTCGACGCGGCGGATGCGGCCTTTCCAGCCGGGCTCTTCTGGGAGACCACGATCTTCCGGCGCAATGGCGCGAAGAATCGCGACATCCTTGTCGCGGGTCAGGCGCATCGGGCCCGCTCCGCGTCCTGTGCGCAGCAAGCCTAGTTCAGGCTGGGCCAGCAGCTGCAGCATGTCAGGCGTTTGCTGCTTGAGCCGGATTTCAACCACGCGACCGGCCATGGCCCTTATTTCTGCAACTGCGGCAAGATCGCCAGCCAAAGGTCCGGCCTTGGCCTTGTTCATGGCGTCGATCAGCGATGCGCGCGCAGTTTCACCGGTAATTTCTGAACCATCGGGCCAGGTGCCGTCGCGCATGCGGAAAATATAAGAAAGACCGTCATCGGTGACGATCCACCGGTCCGCCAGTGCAGGAACGGCGCGGCCTTGATCATCAAGACCGACCAATCCTTCTGCCGTAGCCGAGCGGACCAGCTGCGCGGCCGGAGGAAGCAACGGACCCGTAACAAATGCAGAGGCCGGATCACCAAGCACTACAACGGCCACCGTCTGGTCATTGCTGGATGTGCAGCCGGCCAACATGGCGAGAACCGCCGCCGGCACGATTGCTGAAAGGACACCACCGGGTTTCATGCCCCGATGCCCTAAAGCATTTTGGATAGTACGCACAGGCTGCCAAGCAGTTCCGTGCCGGTCGCTTTCAGATTTTGCGCAATTGTGCAGGATCGAACTGAGACAAGGCCGGCTTTACAAATCGGGGCGTACTATCGCCAGTAGGGATCGGTGCGCGCACGATCAGCGGATCGATCTCTTCGCGAAATGCGATGCCGCAGCGATTGTCCTGAACCCAGGCAACCGAGCCTTCGACCCAGCCGACATTGCGAACGTTCACCCAGACGACTTGCCCGCGCTGCGCCCGGTCCGCACCTTCCGCCATCAGGCCGCCGGCGGACAGGTTGCGCACCCGCACGCGCAGTTCGCCAGGCATCCCGTCGACACGCAGTTCTGCCATCACGAACAGGCTGTCGCGTGCGATCTGCCGTTGTCCGCTGTCGCCAGATTCCACGTCGTCTGCTCCTTGTGCGTCGTCAGTTTTGCGCAATTGAGGTCCGCTTACATGTTACCACGTTTGAGAATACTAAACCGCGATGGCAAAAAAGCAATTAACGCACGGCTAGGGCTTAATCGTCACGCGAAATTTTCTCGCGGCGTTCATGCGCTTCCTGCGCTTCGACCGTCATGGTGGCGATCGGGCGAGCGGACAGCCGGCCCAGACCGATCGGTTCGCCGGTAACCTCGCAATAGCCGTATTCGCCTTCTTCGATACGGCGCAACGCGGCATCGATTTTGGAGATCAGCTTGCGCTGCCGATCGCGCGTGCGAAGTTCAATGCCCCAGTCCGTCTCACTCGAAGCGCGATCGTTAAGATCGGCTTCGCGGATCGGACCGTCCTGCAACGATTGGAGAGTGTCCTGCGCTGCGGAAAAAATCAGCTTTTTCCATTCCGACAACAGCCGCGCATAATAATCCAGCTGGGCTTCGGACATATAGGGCTCGCTATCGCCGGGCACATAATCGCCGGCAATCGCCCGTTTCGCCTTGGCCAGGACGTCAATCTCATCACCGAGGACCGTAGCCATATACTCTCCACGTCAAAACCGGACGGCCTGAGGCCCTGCAACTCCGAGCATTCTCGCTAGTCGCCCCACCCGTTCGAGCGCGCCTATAATGGCGGGTAGAATCCCGCACAAGCGCCAATACGGCGGGCTCATACTTTGTCCCACCTTATAGAACCATGAATGGGCCCGCAGCGGCGCGAGTAATCATCGTGTCACACTCCTGAGGCAGGTCTGCACGGGGGTCTGCAAAAAAAACATGAGGCGCCGTTAACCAATTGTTGACCACGATCGGGAAGGTTCAGCCTTGACGGCGGCCGGGATCGAGCCCGGGGGGACCGCCGACAGGGGGTAAATGAAATGAGCACTGTCTGGATTCATGGCGAAAGCTTCACTGCAACAAAGTCGGCCAGCGACCAAGGCGAAGACCTGCTGGTCGCTACTTGTCTTGCCGCGGCAGCCAATGGCGAAATCAACGCCTACTACGATCTGGGTGTCGCCTATTCGACCGGTAGCCACGGGGTCGATTGCGATCTGATTGAAGCGCACAAATGGTTCAACCTGGCGGCAGTCAACGGCCACGGCGAAGCGCAGATGTGCCGCGCCGACATTTCCGATGAAATGACCGCCCGCGAAATCGCCGAAGCCCAGCGCCGTGCCCGGGAATGGATTGCCGCGTCAAGCCGCCGCGCCGCCTGATCCCGTCAATCGTCTTTTTTGAACGGGGTGCGTTCAGCCAGAAACAGTTGGTCCGACGCCACCCCGGCTCTCTCCCGCTTCAGGAAGCCGTCCACGGCTTCGCGAAATCCGGGGTGCGGTATGAAATGCGCTGACCACGTTTGAACGGGCTGATAACCCCGGGCCAGCTTGTGTCCACCCTGCGCTCCTGCTTCCACCCGGGCCAGACCGCGCGCAATCGCTGCGTCGATCGCCTGGTAATAGCAAAGCTCGAAATGCAGGAACGGCTTGTCGACCAGCGCGCCCCAATATCGCCCATAGAGCGCATCGGGCCCGATGAAATTGAGCGCGCCAGCAATCGGACGGGTCCCGGCAAAGGCCAGAATCAACAGCACCTGATCGCCTAACCGTTCACCAAACAGATCGAATGCCGCGCGGGTCAGATACGGTTGGCCCCATTTGCGGGCGCCGGTATCCTGGTAGAAATGCCAGAACGCGTCCCAATGCTCATCCCGGATTTCGCTGCCTGTAAGGTGCCTGATCTGCACCCCGTCCTGCGCGGCTGCTCTTTCTTTGCGCAGGTCCTTGCGCTTGCGCGATGATAGCGCCGCCAGGAAATCGTCAAAACTGGTATACCCGCGGTTCAGCCAATGGAACTGGATGTCGTTGCGCAGCAGCCAGCCTGCTGCTTCGAACAGCGGCACCTGCGCCGGCTCAATGAATGTCGCGTGGGCGGATGACAGCCCGTTCTGTTCGCAAAGTTGCTCTGCAGCGCGCAGCAGCGGCTGGGCGAGCGCTGGATCGGCCAGCAGCAGGCGCGGTCCGGTGGCGGGGGTGAAAGGCGCGGCGATCTGCAGCTTGGGATAATAGTCGCCTCCGGCCCGGTGCCAGGCATCGGCCCAGGCATGGTCGAATACATATTCGCCCTGGCTGTGATCCTTGAGGTAAGCGGGCAGCGCAGCAATAAGATGACCAGCGGCATCACAAATTGTGATCGGTGCGGGCGACCAGCCGGTGCCCGGGCCAACACTGCCCGATTGTTCCAGCGCTGCCAGAAAGGCGTGGCGGACAAACGGGTTGTCCCCTGCAAGCGCATCCCATTCGCTTGCATCCAGTTCGCCGACCGATGGGGCAACCCGCGCTTCGATCACGCCACGCCGGCGCCTTCGGCAATGGGTGCATCGGCGTAAAGCGCGGCGCGCTCGGCATACTCGATGCTGCGTACCGTCCAGGTCAGCACAGGCAGGCCGCGAGCGCGCTGGCTGGCGGCAAAGCGGCTGGGCAGGTCGCGCACGTCGTAGGCCAGGAAATCGGGGCGGGCGTGCCAGAGCGCAAGTCGGCGGCGGACCATTCCGGGGAGCGCCTTGTCGTTTTCCTCGGTCACAACCAACCCGCGCACGGTAAGCGGCGAACGGTTGGCAAACCAGCGGACAATGCGCGGGTCAAAGCTCATGATCGCGTGCGGGCCGGTATAGCCTTCCAGCACCCGGCGGACCGCCAGGCACAACGCGTTGGTCCGCGCGTGATTGCGGCGGTTGTTCTTGATCTCGATCAGCAGCGGTGCTCGGCCGGCAACCTGATCAAGCATCTGGCGCAGCGTCGGGATCGTATCGCTGCCGCCGGACAGGACAACCGTGCCCAGCTGCGCTGCCGTCCGATCACCGATTGCCCCATGTTCAGCCGTCAGACGGTCCAACGTGGCATCGTGGAACACCACCGCCTGGCCGTCGAACGAGCGCTGGACATCGCATTCGATGCCCATGCCTTTTTCGATCGCGGCGGCAAAGGCACCGGGCGAGTTTTCGGGAACTCCCGTCCCGTGCAGCCCGCGGTGGGCATAGGTGACGCCAGCCAGCCAGCCGACTTTGGCAGCCCGCGGCGCAGGCGCTTGCCAGCCGTCAAGCAGGGCGAAGGGCGACAACGGCATCCACTTCCACGGCGACGCCCAAGGGCAGACTGTTGGCGCTGACAGCAGCGCGGGTATGTCGCCCGGCCTCACCGAACACGGCAACCATCAGTTCCGAGGCTCCGTTCGCGACCTTTGGCTGGTCGGTAAAGCCGTCGGCTGAATTGACGAAAGCACCCAGTTTGATCACGCGTTCCACCCGGTCAAGCGAGCCCAGCGCGGCCTTCAATTGTGCCAGGATCATCAGGCCGCAGCCTTGCGCCGCCAGAATGCCCTGTTCAAGGCTGACATCCTCGCCCAGCTTGCCTTTGACCAGCACGCCGTCGACGAAGGAGATTTGCCCCGAAACGAAGGCCATGTTGCCGGTTATGACAACCGGCACATAAGCGGCAACTGGCGCTGCAGCTTCGGGAAGGGTGATGCCGAGTTCGGCCATGCGTGCATCGATGCTCATAGTCTTATCCTACAGGCGGGAGAGCAGCCAGGGCAAGGCATGGTCCCATGTGTCGATCCGGGCGTGGGCGTGCCCGGCTTCGAACCCGCAAGTGATGTGCGGAGCAAGGCTGGGCTCGCCGCACAAATGCAGCCGGTCGATGTGCGGCACCATATCCGCTGCCGAACCGTGGTGTTGCGCCAGATCGTCAATGAAAACCGCCGTGCTGGGGCTGTATTCTTCCAGGATTGCCGCCAGCGCGGGACCTTTGGGTCCCTGATTGGTAAAGACCCGGGCATCGATCCCGTGATCCAGCAATTGCTGGCGCCGCGGTGAGTTGTGCCGATCGGACAGGTTGGTCAGAATCACCACATCGGCATGTTCTTTTAAAGTGTTCATTGCATGAACCGCCCCGGCAATCGGGGTCTGCCGGTGCATTTGCGTGTCAAAGAACAGACCCAGGTAGCGCCAGATGTCCTCCGGCGGGACCGGCGCGCCGCTAGCCTTGTCGCGAATCGCTGTGCTGAAATCGTTGCCGATCAATTTAAAAGACACTGGCTGGGTTTCATCAAGCCACTGGCCAAAGGGGACCACCATGTGCAGCAGCACTTCGTCGCAATCGCTGATGATCAACGGCCGCGCCATTACCTACAACCTTTCCCGAGCGGCCATCAGCACGCCAGGTGCGACGCCCAGTCCATCGGCAGCATCCACCAAGTCCCGTTCGTGGCTGGCTAGAAAGTCCAGCACTGCGCCCAGCACACTTGGATCGCCCAGCCCGCTGCGCAGATCGTCCGGCGTCATCCCGGTCAGCGCCAGCAGCCGCTCCGCCCGGCTCTCATCCGCCAGCACCCAGCTAAGCGCACCAAGCGCCAAAGCGGCAGGATCGGGAGCGGGGGATGGGGAATCGCGCAACACTAGTCAGAACCTCGGGCGATGGGCTAGGGCTGCGCTCATGGCAAAGCGCATCCTTGTTGTCGAGGACAACGACCTCAACCGCAAGCTGTTCTGCGATGTCCTGAAAAGCCAGGGCTATGCGGTGGAACCCTGCGCCGACGGGCTTGAAGCGCTGGAACGCGCGCGCCAGTTCGTCCCCAACCTGATCATCATGGACATCCAGCTGCCCAATATCAGCGGCCTCGACCTGATCGAAGCAGCCAAGGCTGACGCCGTGCTGCGCGCGATCCCGGTGCTGGCCGTCACCGCCTATGCCGGCAAAGGCGACGAGGAACGGATCCGGGATGCCGGCGCCGAAGGCTATCTGGCCAAGCCGGTGTCGATCGGCCCGTTCATGGCCGCGGTGCGGGGGCTGGTCGAGAAAGCTACCTGAACCAACGAAGTTCTTAAGCCCGAGCGCCTAGCTCCGCCGCCAGGACTGCAATGTGTTCGGGGCCGATCCCGCAACATCCGCCGATGATCGTCGCCCCCGCATCAACCCAACACTGCGCCCAGCCGAGATAGCCCGGCGGGTCAAGGTCGCTGCGCAGCGGAGACAGTTCCTCGTTGGCTTTGGTTTCGTCTTTCTGAGGCGGAAAGGCGTTGGCATAAGTGCCGATGGTAAGGTTGGCCCCGGCCTGGTCGCTGGCGCGGCGGGCACGGCGGACCGCACCGGCCATCACTTCAGGCTGGCTGCAGTTGAACAGGATCGCCTCGCCTCTGGCGGCCACGACTGCGCCCACGGCATCCTCGACGCTCTCGCCTGAGCGGAGTGGCACCTGATCAGGATCGCCGCCGCCGTCATCGCGCAGGGTGAAGGAAAACCACCGCGGCCGGGTATCGCCGGCCAGGGCTGCGGCAACCGCCTGCACCTCGGCGGTGGCGGAAAGTGTCTCTGCCAGCCATAGGTCGATGTGCGGCGCCAGCCCGGCTACCAACGGTGCGAGCAGGGCCGCGGCCTGATCCGGATCGAACAGATCGGGACGGTAGGAGCCGAACAGCGGCGGCAAACTGCCCGCCACCCGTGCCGGGTGTCCATCCGCCGCGCTGCGGGCCACCCGTCCGGCCCGCTCGGCCAGCGCCTGACCCTCACGGGCAAAGCGTTCGGCGCCGATATGGAAGGGCACCAAGGCATAGCTGTTAGCGGTAATGACCTGCGCCCCGGCGGCCAGATAGGCTTGGTGGACCTGCCCGACCATCTCGGGCGCCTCGATCAGCGCGAGGGCCGACCACTCGGGCTGGCGGAACGGCGCGCCGCTGCGCTGCAGCTCGCGGCCCATGCCGCCATCCAGTATGGTCACACCGGTCATTGGCCACGCGCCTTCATCGGAAAATGTCGTTGCTGTAGGTGCCCGGTTGCGAAAATCAGCGCAACTGCTTTGCAGGCCGTCTGGACCAATCCGCTTGCCGCTTGACATTTCGGCCGCCGCGCCGCTTTTCCGCCCCATTCATCGGCCAATGCGCCGCAAACCGTTTTCGGAGTAATCACATGGACCGCGCCGCCACAGCCACAAAGATTGCCGCCCTGATCGAGCCCTTCAACAAGAAGGGCGTGGCGATCAGCGACGGATCGACTTTTGCCGGGGATCTGGAATTCGACAGCTTGACGGTGATGGATTTCGTCGCCGCGATTGAGGACGAATTCGACATCATCATTACCATGAACCAGCAAGCCGAGATCGAGACCTACGGTCAGCTGATCGACGCAGTGGTCAGACTGCAGGGCTAAGCGCACGACGGCGCAAAACAAAGAAGAAAGAAACGCAATGAGCGAAGGTATCGACGAAGCCGATCGGCCGCAGGTTCTTGAAGGCCACGGGATCGACCTGTTTGCAAAGTTCGACCCGCTGATTGAACAGCGCCGCGCCCTGTTGGCGACCGGCGTTACCGATCCGTTCAATCTGGTGATGGAACGCGTGATTTCGCCCACCGTCGCGGTATGCAACGGGCGCGAGACCATCCTGCTCGGCACCTACAATTACATGGGCATGACGTTTGATCCCGACGTGATCGATGCGGGCAAACAGGCGCTGGACGATTATGGCAGTGGCACTACCGGAAGCCGCGTGCTCAACGGTACCTATGCGGGACATCGCCTGGTCGAAGAGGCGCTAAAAGAGTTTTACGCCATGGATCACGCCATGGTCTTTTCGACCGGCTATCAAGCCAACCTTGGGATCATCAGCACGATTGCCGGCAAGGGCGATTACATCGTGCTCGATATCGACAGCCACGCCAGTATCTGGGACGGCTGCAAGATGGGCGACGCTGAGGTTGTGCCTTTCAAGCACAACGATATAGAAGCAATGGAAAAGCGCCTGAAACGCATTCCCGAAGGCGCGGGCAAGCTGGTCATCCTGGAAGGCGTCTATTCGATGCTGGGCGATATTGCTCCGCTGAAGGAAATGATCCGCGTCGCAAAGGAAAACGGCGCGATGGTGCTAGTGGACGAGGCGCATTCGATGGGCTTCATCGGACCCAACGGGCGCGGCGTGGCCGAAGATCAGGGTTGCCTTGAAGACGTCGATTTCGTGATTGGCACGTTCAGCAAATCGGTTGGCACGGTCGGCGGGTTCTGTGTTTCTAACCATCCCAAGTTCGAGATCATGCGGCTGGTCTGCCGCCCCTATGTTTTCACCGCCAGCCTTCCACCCAGCGTAGTCCACACCGCCGCGACCAGCATCCGCAAGCTTATGCACGCCGGCAACAAGCGCGCGCACCTGTGGGAGAATTCCAAAGTGCTCCACCAGGGGCTGCGCGAAGCCGGTTTCCAGCTTGGAACGGAAACGCCGCAGTCGGCGATCATCGCGGTGATCATGCCTGATCTGGAACGCGGCGCGATGATGTGGGAAGCGCTGCTGCATGAAGGGCTTTACGTCAATCTGGCCCGCCCGCCCGCGACCCCGGCCAACATGACCCTGCTGCGCTGCTCGTTGTGCGCCGAACATTCCGCCGAACAGGTCCAGACGATCATTGGCATGTTTACCCGCGCCGGCAAGACTGCGGGGATTCTTGTTTAGGTGGCTCTCGGCGGCGGTACTGCTGACCACCGCGGCCGTTCCGGCATCCGCGGCTGACCGGATGAACACCTATCCTCCGCCCGGTATGATTGAGCACAGCTGTCCAGCCAGCCGCGAGGGCCTGTGGGCGCTTGATGAAAGCGTACTCAAATCCGATTGGGCCTGGCTGTGCCGCTACCGCTCTGAGAACGCTGCCATCGATCCTGCTCATCCCCCGCGGGTGGTTTTCATGGGCGATTCGATTACCGAAAACTGGGTCAGCGCCGACCGTGATTTGTTTACCAAGGGCACCCTGGGGCGCGGGATTTCGGGTCAGACAAGCCCTCAGATGCTGGTCCGGTTTTGGCAGGACGTGATCGCGCTCCATCCGCGCGTGGTCCATATTATGGCCGGCACCAACGATATTGCCGGCAACACTGGTCCGACCACGCCGGAGGCCTATCAGAACGCCGTTCGGGCCATGGTCTCGCTGGCCAAGGCCAACCGAATCGCGGTTGTCCTTGCGTCCGTGCCGCCTTCCAACCGTTTCGAATGGAGCCCGGCGCAGAAGCCCGCACCCTGGATTGCAAGGCTGAATGCATGGCTGAAGGGCTTCGCCGCGCTCGAAGGTGTGGTCTTTGCCGATTATCATGCCGCCCTGACTGGCCCGGAAGGCGAACTGCCAGCGCAATACGGGCCCGACGGCGTCCACCCCAATGCAGCAGGCTATGCCGTGATGCGCCCGGTTGCCGAGCGCGCGATCGCCAAAGCGGCACGGCAGGCGCGGCGATGACACATAGCGCATCTTATTGCGCCTAAATGACGCCGCCGACACAACGCTTGAGGCAATGTATCGGCGGCGAGGAAAGGTTTGCGCCGCCCATCGGGTCGCAGTGATGGGCGGCGCTGACTGGTACGCAGAAGCGTCCGGGTCGCTGGGCAGTTCTTGCGCCAGCACCATCAACAACGATAGGGGCGCGACCCGATGATTTCCCGATGATGATATTTGACGCGAGCCGCTCTGCTAGTTCAAAATGTTAGGACTTGGCGCAAAACTGCGAAAAATCATTGCTTTGCCGGATGAGCGCGCCAAAAGCACAAGCTTGAGGCAGGGGAGCGACTTTTTGGGCGCGGACGATTCGAAAAGCGAAGCGCGCGGCGAGCAAATATCCTCTGCGTCGTTGCGCGTTTCGATTAATCTCGCGGATGAGCCGCCGTTCAGGCTAGGCGGGTTGGCAGTCAATCCACCCCTGCGCGCGCTGGACTACGCCGATGGGTCGGCGGAAACACTGGAACCTCGCGTGATGGAAGTGCTGGTCGCGCTCTGCCGTGCAACTGGTTCCGTAATGAGCCGTGATGATCTTACCGCTGCCTGCTGGGGCGGTACTGTAGTGGGCGAAGACGCCATCCAGCGCGTCATCCAGCGTTTGCGCAAGGTTGCTGATCGTGCCGAAAGCTTCGCGATCGAAACCATCACCAAGGCGGGATACAGGTTGGTTGAAAGTGTAACGGCGCAGCATGGCGCGCGGGGTGATGCGCCCAGCCTGGCCGTGCTGCCGTTCGCCAATCGATCCGGACGCGATAAGGACGAAGGTCTGGCCTGGGGATTTGGCGAAGACCTTGTCGATGCACTGTCGCAGGGGGTCAACGTTCGCGTTCTTGCCAGCTCAGCAACAGCAAAATTTCGCGACCGGCCTTTGACCGACTTTCCCGGAGCAGCGCGGCGGCTTGGCGTGCGCTATTTCCTTGAAGGCAATATCCGCCGTACCGGCGAGACTTTTCGCGTCACCGCTCAGCTGATCGAAGCCGGAACCAGTGCGATTGTATGGTCGCAGCGGTTCGAAGGGGAGGCCGCAAATCTTGCTGAATTGCAAGGTGATCTGGTGACAGAAGTGGCCGCTGCGCTTGGAGCGACAATCTATAAGCTCGAGATGGACCGGGCCCTGCGGAAGCCGTCGAACCTGACCGCATGGGAATGCACGGCCAGGGCGCTGGCCGCGATCCGGGAATACGGCGCTGAACCCTTGGCGCGGTCAATTGCGGAATCGTTGAGGGCCATCGAAATCGCACCGGATTACGGTCTGGCGCGGGCGACTTATGCCTTGGCTGTCGCGGGCGCGTACTTGTCCGTAAGTCTGCCTGACCCGGCGACCGAAAACGACATCCAGGTCCACATCGACCGTGCTCTGGTGCTAGACCCTGACAATGCCGGTGTGTTGGCCGCCATTGCATCGGCTAGCGCCTATATCGGCCGGCCGCATGAAGGGCTGCCCCGTGCGCTGCGCGCTATCCGTCTGCGCCCCGGCCACGGACTGGCCCATTATGCGGCCGCAGTCTGTGCACTATTGAGCGGACAGGAACGCGAGGGGATCCGGCACTGCGAAGACTTCCTGAACGCCGAGCCCGAATCGCACCTGCACTACATCACACACGCCTGGCGCGGCATTGCCAACGCACGGCTGCGTGATTATCCCGCCGCCAAAGCCGCCCTTGCCGACAGCCTTGGGCTGTTTCCCGGCAATTTCATCGCGCTGCTGGTACTGACCGGGATTGCCCATGATCAGGGTCAACACAAGGAAGCGGCAGATCGCCTTTCTTTGGCGCGCAAGCTTGAGCCTGACGTCACATTGGCCTTGTCGCATGCCCGCATCGCACGTTTCTTTGCAGGGTCAACGCAGCTCGATGTGATGCAGGCTGCCATTTCGGCCGTCTGGGTTCAAGCCGAAGCCTAGCGAGGGCTTGCCAAAGCACGGCTGCAGGGCGAAGTTGATCAGCGCGCGCAAAGAACAGGGGGTCAATTATGCGATCTATCGCAATGACTGGCGTAATGGCGGCGATCGGAATGTGGGCCGGGACCGCAACCGCGCAGGATAGCCACGATCACACGGTTGCCCCATCCGTTCCTGCCGTGTCTGCTGCAGAGGCGAAAAGCGAGGCGCACAACCACACAGATATGACCGCGCCCAAGACCGCGCAGCTGTTGCCTGGTTACGGCGATGGCGGTTTTGCCGTTTCCGGCGCCAGTCCACAGGCGCAAGCCTACTTTTCCAATGCCTTGGAGCTACACGCTGCTTTCGCCCACCGCGCAGCTGTCAGCGCCGCCAAGGAAGCGGTCCGGCTCGATCCAGCCTGCGCGATGTGCAAATGGGGCGCTGCGCTGATCGACGGTCCGACGATCAATTATGGCAAGGATGCCAAGGAGCGGGTGCCCTTGCTGGCCTTGGCCAGGCAGGCCCGATCCGGCGCCAGAAGCGGCGGCGCCAAGGAGCGCGCGCTGACCGACGCGCTGCTTATACGTTACCAGCCGGGGGATACCGGCAAGGCCGACCGGGGATATGCTGCGGCGATGGCCAAGGTTGCGGGCCAGTTTCCGCAGGACAACGAAATTGCCGTACTGGCTGCGGATGCGGCAATGGTTTCCGCCTTCGTCGAGGGCAAGGATGACTACGATCACGCGGCGCTTTTCCGGGCGATCGCGCTGCTCGAACCGGTGCTGGCCCGCGCGCCCCGGCATACCCCGGCGATCCATTTCTATATCCATGCGACCGAGGTGATCGGCAAGCCTGCCCTGGCCGAAACCTATGCCGATGCGCTGCCTGCGCTGGCGCCGCGGGCCAGCCACCTGGTCCATATGCCCAGCCACACCTGGTACTGGGTGGGTCGCTACCAGGACGCAGCCGATACCAACCGCCGTGCGGTGGAGATCGGCAAGGACAACGCCCGCGCATTGGGGATTGATGACCCCAAAGGCGTCTGGGATTTGCCCTACCATGCGCACAACGTGATCTATGGCTTGGGCGGCGCATTGATGGCGGGCGATTCGCGCACCGCGCTCGATCTTGCCCGGCCGCTGGTGGAACGTTCTGCGGACCAGGACAAGGGCCAGCCGTGGTCACAGCTGCTTGCCGCGTCGGGCTATTTCGCGCTGGCCCGGTTCGATCCCGCTGCGGCGCTGGCGGCGCCCGAACCCAAGCTGGACTATCTGAAGGCCGCGCGGCGCTATGCCCGGGGTGAGGCGCTGGTCTGGCAGGGCGACCTTGCCGGTGCCGGGGCTGAGCGCAACGCCATCCCCGAACAGATCGCCAAAGGGCCGCGCAAGGACTGGCCCCATGACGCGACCGTGGCAGCTGAGGCGATGCTGGGGATCACCCGCGCCGTGCTGGACGGGCGGATCGCCATGGCGCAAGGTCGTTTTGCCGAAGCGGCAACCGCGTTTCGCACCGGGGCGCTGCTGGAGGAGACGAAAGAGTTTTCCGATTTCAGCGATCCGCCCGCGTTCTGGTACCCGGTGCGCCGGGATCTGGCAGCAGCGCTGCTGGCCGCGGGTGACGCAAAGGGCGCCCAGCGAGAGGCGCAGGCATCGCTCGACCTGCGCAAGCTTGATCCGGTAGCGGGGCAGATCCTGGCTGCGGCGCGCTTGGCGCTGGCAAAGGGTCCGGCCGCTGCGCTCAGGTAGCGATTGCGCCCGGCCCCTGCCGCGCCTTGGCCCGCATGAACGCATCGCGCTGGCTCAGCCGTTCAAAATATAGCCGCATTCCGGGGGTTACCTGTTCATCCAGCCCGATGCTCAGCGCCAGCATGACCGCATAGCCGACAGAGATATCGGCCATGGTAAAGCGTCCGGCGCAGGCAAACTCTGGCCCCATCATCCCTTCGGCATTGCGCAGGCGCGATCCGAACCATTCGGCATAGTCCTGCGCCGCGGCGTCAGCCCGGCCCGGTTGGAACCGCGAATAGCGCAGGTAGATGGTCTGCGGGAAAGTCAGCGTTGCCTCGCCCATGTGGAGGAAGTTGAGGTACACGGGATAGGCCGCCTCGTCTGGCGCTACGGCAAGCGCGCTGGGACCATATCGCGTCGCCAGAAAGTGCGGGATTGCCGCGCTTTCGGTCATCAGATGGCCATCAGCGATCAGCGCCGGCACTGTGCCAAGCGGATTGATGTCCTTGAACCCTTCGCTGCGCGCGCGCGGCGGAAACGGCAAAACATCAAGCGTATAGTCCAGTCCCAGTTCCTCCAGCGCCCACAGCGCCCGGAACGATCGCGCATCGCGGCAGTGGTAGAGCGCGATCATGCCGCGGCGGCAATCGGCGGGGGAGCGGCGCACTTGGCGTCGGTCTTGTGGTTGCCGCCGCTTAGCATCACCGCTGCAATGAACCCGCCCACCACGACCAGCACGAACCCGGCGGTGGCAAGCCCCAGATACTTGTCGATGAAGGCCTTTATGGGTGCACCGAACACCCTGAACAGCACGCCGACGATCATAAAGCTGATCGCGCGGCTGACCAGGCTGGCGGCCAGGAATGTGATCAGCGGCATGCCGATGAACCCGGCTGTAATGGTCAGCAATTTGAACGGGATCGGGGTGGCACCCTTGATCATGATGATCTCGGCCCCGTATTCACGCAAATAGCACGCAGCCTTGGGAAAGCTTCCCGTCAGGCCAAGCAGGTGCAGCAGCTGCGCCCCGATCGTGTCGTACAAAAAGTGCCCGATAGCATAGCCCAGCAGCCCGCCCGCTACCGAGGCCAGAGTGGCGATCAAGGCAAAACGCACGGCCTTTCTGGGCTGGGCCAGGCACATCACCCCCAGCACCGGGTGCGGCGGGATGGGAAAGAAGCTCGCCTCTACAAAGGCAAACAGCGCCAGCCACCATTCGGCGCGGGGATCCGATGCCTTGGCCATAGTCCATTCGTAAAGGCGTCGCAGCATTGGTTTTTCCCCGGGAAGTTGGCGGGGCTCTGCTTAGGGGCGGCACGATCCGGCGGCAAGCACCCGGCAACCCATCACCCCAGCCATCGCAGGGATGCACGCTTTGTAACCTATTTGGTTATATTATATTGACATCGTCACGCTGTTTGGGTACATACAGGG
>NZ_JAHEBV010000052.1 GCF_024642085.1 Novosphingobium sp.
CTGGTGCGCAAGGAAGCCCCGGCCAGCTACCACCTGGCCGCCACCCTGGACGACGCCGCAGGGGGTGTGACCCTGGTCACGCGCGGCCGTGACCTGTACCAAGCGACACATATCCACCGCTTGCTCCAGGCCCTACTCGGCTTGCCGGTGCCCAGCTGGCATCACCATGATTTGCTGGTGGAAAGCGACGGGCGAAAGCTCGCAAAACGGCGCCAATCCCCGTCGCTCGCCGACCACCGCCTGGCTGGTGAGGATGGCGCGGCACTGGCTGCGTCCTTGCGCGAAGGACGCTTCCCCGCTGGCGTTTCGCTGGGCGAGGGGCTACTGGAGATGCCATGACGATTTTTCTGACACTGATCCTGCTCGCCCTGATGGCGGGTGCCGTTTACAGCCTGGTAAAGGGCATCATCGCCTTCATGCAAAGCACCAAGGATGACCTCAACCGAGGGGAAGCGGCAGGCCCATCACCCAATCAGTTACGCCAGAACAAGGCGATGATGCAGCGCATCCTGTTCCAGGGCGCAGCGATTATGGTGGTTGCCATCCTGCTGTTTGCCAACCGCTAAGGCAGCGGCACACGTGGTCAAGCTCAACAAGATCTACACCCGCACTGGCGATGATGGCACGACCGGCCTGGTCGATGGTTCGCGTTGCCCCAAGCACGCGGCGCGTATGGAAGCCATCGGCGCGGTTGACGAGGCGAATAGCGCGCTGGGCCTTGCGATCGCGGCGTTGCAGGGCGGGGATCACGCGACGGACCTGACACGGGTGCAGAACGACCTGTTCGATTTGGGTGCCGATCTGGCGACTCCCGGAACCGATTTTGCACCTTCGGAGATGGTGCTGCGCATCGTGTCCTCGCAGGCTGCCTGGATCGAAGAGCGGATTGATGCCGCCAACGATCGCTTATCGCCGCTCACCAGTTTCATCCTGCCGGGTGGCACCGAAGCAGCATCGCGCCTGCATGTGGCACGCGCTTCGGTGCGCCGGGCTGAGCGCGCGATGACTGCGCTGGCGGCCGCAGAGCCGGTCAACCCCGCTGCGCTTGCTTATGTTAACCGGCTGTCTGACTACCTGTTTGTGCTGTGCCGCGCGGTCAATGCTGCAGCGGGTGGCGATGTGCTGTGGGTGCCCGGGCAAAACCGCTAGCCAGCGCGGCACTGGCCCGCTAACGAGCCGCCCTTGCTGCACATGCGAAGGATAGGGCAATGCGGACGGTTGGCGTTATCGGGGCGGGTCAGATGGGCTCGGGGATCAGCCAGGCAGTGGCCCAGGCCGGCATTCGCGTTCTTCTTTGTGATGTCGACATTGCCTTGGCTGAAAAGGCGAAGGCCGGCATCGACAAAGCGCTCGCCCGGCTGGTGGGGCGTGACAAGTTGACGCCGGGTGAAGCGGAAACTGCGCTAGCCCGAATTACGCCGGTGGCCGATTATGTACCTATGGCCGATGCAGATTTGATCATCGAAGCCGCGACCGAGCGCGAGGAAATAAAGCGCAAGATCTTTGAAGCGGTAGGCAAGGTGTTGCGCGACGACGCTATTTTGGCCTCCAACACCAGCTCTATTCCGATTACACGCATGGCAACCAGTTCGCCTGATCCCAAGCGGTTCATCGGCTTGCATTTCTTCAATCCGGTTCCGGTTATGGGCCTGATCGAGGTGATCCCCGGCCTTGCCACCAGCGCCGATACTGTCGCGCGCACCCGCGCCTTTGCAGAGATGCTGGGCAAGCAGGTGGTCCAGGCCGAAGATGAGCCCGGATTTGTCGTCAACCGCATCCTGCTGCCGATGATTAACGAAGCAGTGTTTGTACTGGGCCAGGGAACTGCCAGCATCGCCGATATCGACAAGGGCTGCCGCCTGGGCCTGAACCATCCGATGGGGCCGCTTGAACTGGCTGATTTCGTTGGACTCGACACCTGCCTCGACATTGTCCGGGTGCTCTACAATACCACCGGCGACAGCAAATACCGTCCCGCGCCGTTGCTGGTGAAATATGTCGAAGCCGGCTGGCTTGGCCGCAAGAGCGGGCGCGGTTTCTATGATTATACAGGCGAGGCTCCCGTCCCGACGCGGTGACAGTTTGATCCGCCGACCGGATGGGCTAGGGCGCTGTACGGCATCGAGGAAACGCCTGGTATGTACCCCGCACAATGGCATCAGGTTTACGGGGACAAGACGGGCACTTCCGCGCGCGCCATACTGCCGCCGATAATTGATATTTTTGGGGCGCATTCTCTGGTTGAGGTCGGCTGCGGCAATGCCCACTGGACCCAGTCCGGATTAGATGCCGGCATCACGGACTATGCCGTGGTCGACGGGCCGTGGAATGACCGTCGTCACCTGCTGGTCGACGCCGCCCGGTTTCATGAGGCCGACCTGTCCCACCCGCTTGACCTGGGCCGGCGGTTCGACCTAGCCGTTTGCCTTGAGGTAGCTGAGCACGTACCGGCATCAAGCGCCGAGGTGCTGGTCCGGTCATTGTGCGACTTGTCGGACGTAATCGTTTTCGGTGCAGCCATTCCGTTTCAAGGGGGTTTTGGCCACATCAACGAGCAATGGCCGTCATGGTGGCGCGCCCTGTTCGCCGCGGCTGGCTATCGGCCCTATGACCTGATCCGGCTTCGCCATTGGGAGAACCGCGAGATCCACTATTGGTATCGCCAGAACGCCTTTGTCTATGTGCGCGAAACCAACGCCGCGCAAAGGATCGCCGCAGAAAGGGCATCAGGAGGTGCGTCATTCCTGCCGTTCGATGCAGTGCACCCTGAAAAGTTCGCTGAAATCGCGTCTTATGAAGGAATTGCCCTGAAACGGCTGATTGCCGCCTTGCCGAGCTGGCTTGGAAAGCGGCTGCGCGCGAAACTGGGCGGTATGCACTAGCAGCATGGATGCCAGTACCGCCATCTGCACGTGGTTTGTTGCCGACGATGCCGGATCCGCAACACATTTTCCGCAGGTTTCGGCGATGTCTGACGCGCCCAAAACCCAAGCTGTGTACTGGCGGTGCGTCGTTGGTTTCTTTGCCAGCAGCCTTGCTGTCAACCCGAACGCCCGGCACCTGCTTTTCACCAATGTTCCGGTTCCTGAGATCGACGGGCTGGACATCGCGCGGTGGCTGTCCCGAAACGGCATAGAAACCGTCGTCCGGCCGATCACTTACCGTCTGCCCCCCGGGTCGGTCAAAAATTGGGGCAACCAGTTCTACGTATTCGACATCCTGGATCATCTGTCCGAACATAGGGAAATACATCGCGCTGTCGTCTTGGACTGTGATTGCGTGTGGCTCCGTCCTGCTGACGGCATGGTTTCGCAAATCGATCAGCACGGAGCGCTGACCTACACGATGCACGAAGAGGACTATGCCAGGGATGAGGTTATCAACGGCCTGACCCGAGGACAGATGGCGCGATTTCTTGAGCAGAATGGCGGCCCGTCCTTGGACGCGATCCCCTACTTTGGCGGCGAAATCTACGCAGCGCGCAGCGACGTGACCCGGCGCATTGCGCAGCGCGCCCGCGCGCTTTGGCCAGCCGTGCGGTCACAAGGAGAAGACGCGCCGCGGGAAGAAGCGCACCTGTTGTCAGTGCTTTACGCATTTGAAGGGATCGCACCCGATACGGCGGCGCCTTTTATTCGCCGGATGTGGACGACCTTTAAGTTCAACGATCTGGCGTCTGCCGATGCCGATCTGACGATCTGGCACCTTCCTGCTGAGAAGAAGACAGGGTTTGCAGATTTGTTTGCACGCATCGCAGCAGCGGCAGAACTCACCCCCAGCACCAGTCCGGTACAATTAGGATTGACGTTGGAAAATTACGCCCGCGACATGGGCTGGCCGCAACGGCGACCGGCCAAGCTAATTCGTGATCTGACCCTCAAAATTGCAGAAAAGTTCCCGGGGAGATAAACGAACCAAATCGTTTTCCTACAATGTACCATATGGGTTAGCTGATCGACCTCCCTGCATAACCGGAGTCGTCATGCCCAATTCACCCATTCAATCGCCCGCAAACTTTGTGCCCAGTCGCGCGGCAGCCTATTCCGACGTCGATGGCACCGCCTTGCTGGTCAGTGCCAGCAATCCGCTGCCCGTAACCCTGTCCGCAACGACCGGCACAGCAACGCCCAGCCCACTTACCGGGACCAGCGCCGTCAGCGGCGTTCTCGGCCCCTATCAGCCAGCGGTCGGCAAGCCGGTCATCCTGGTCCTGTCCGGTACCTGGACCGGCACGGTCAAGGTTACCCGTTCCACCGACGGCGGTACCACGAAGACACCATTGACAGTTGCAGGGACAGCCTGGGCTCAGTTCACCAGCAGTTGCTGCGAAGCTGTCTGGGAAGAGTCCGACAGCAACGCCCGGCTTTATCTCGACGTAACGCTCACGTCGGGCACTCTTGCTTACAGGATGGCCCAATGAGCGCGGACTTCACAGCACGCGGACTAGCCCGCCAGACCAGCCAGCGCCTCGCTTCCACTGCAGTTGGTGAAGGCGCAGCCCTGATCGGCTTTCGTAATCCGGTGGCTGGCGCCTTTGGCCGCAGCGCAGCGGACAAACTGGCCGACTGGGTCACTCCAGCCGATTTCGGCCCAGTGGGCACCGGTGATGATACCGCCGCATTTGCCGCCGCCCTGCAATCGGGCAAGGCCGTTTACGTGCCGCCTCTAACCCCGGTTGCTGGCAACAAGCCGCAAGTACCTTACATGGTCTCGCAGCTGGTAATTCCCAACGGAGCCATGCTTGTGGGTCAGTTTGGCGCTAGCTACATCAAGCAGATTGCAGGCGCGAACCGCGATCTGGTAGTTCTGGCCAACCAGAATGTCAGCAACTTCGCGATCGACGGCCTGATGCTCGACGGGAACTCTGCAAACAATACCAGTGGCTGCGGTGTCAATCTGATCGGCAACACGCTTTCGGTCGCAAACTACAACCCGCAAAGCCATCCTGATCCTTACTGCTACATCGGCAACCTGTTCATCTTCAACACCGCAGGAGATGGATTTCGTGTTGCCGGCGCGGCGACTGATGGACAAGCGTGGCGCGCTGGCGGCACGGTAATCGAAAACGTGCGAACCCTGGCCAGCAGGGGCCGCGGCGCCTATTTGAGTCTCGTCGATACCTATATCAGTTCTCTAGACTGCGGCGACTGCGGCAGACAGGCGGTGGTTTTCTCGCCCAACTGCGGATCGCTGACGGTACGCGGAGTCAAAGGCTGGTATTCTGGCCAGATAGACAAGACCCAAGGCGAATGCATTGTACTCGCAGGGTTTGGAAACTCTTTCGATCAGATCTTTGCCCAGAACAACATCCCTGGCCATGGCATTGTCTTTGATAATTTCGTCTTGAGTCAGGCGCTCTCGCTGCGGGTGCAGGGTGCTGGCAATGTCGCCGGGTTTGGCGCCACTCCGGCCTATATTTCGATCCGGGATACCTGCAACAGTTTTCGTGTCGAAGGCGTTTGCACCCAAATCGGCGGTGCTCCCGCCGGAGCTATCAACCTGATTGAGTTTGCCAATACCAGCGCGTCGGTCAGTGCAAAGTTCGACATCAACCTGACGAGCGAAGGCAGCTATACTGCGATGCTCGCGGGTGAGACCCAGTTTCCGGTCCTTGGCGGTAGCGTTTTACAAAGTATTGTTATCAACGGCCAACAGCAACTTGGCCGGGCGGTCGCACCGGTCTGGCCGGCAGCGCAGAATCCATCGTCAGGCTGGGCCGAATACTGCGATGCGTCGATGGCCAACGCGCTGGTCTTGCGCAGCTCAACCGGGGTAGTAGTTCCACTGACCCCAGTCGCCTACACGATCGCCACCCTTCCCGCGGCTTCGGCGGCGCAAAAGGGCGCACGCGCTTATGTCACAAATGGGGCGGCCGCCCCCGCCTTGGGCTCGGTACCTTCAACTGCCGGCACGACCTATTGCCCGGTCTATTGCGACGGCGCCGCCTGGCGTTACGGCTGATGCGAAATGTCGGGGTCGGCGATCGCGCCGGCTCCGACTGCATTCTCGGCCGGGCACGCCTGGCTTTGGCGGCCACGCCACATTGCCGCGATGAAAAATCCGCCTACCACTGACAGTTGCACCGCCCATGCCGCCGCGCGCAGCATGCTAGCGCCCGCCGCGTCTGCGCCCAGACTGCCTGCCCATATCGCTACCACGGTAACCAAGCCGGCAGCGATGTTACCGGACGCATCGGGCCGCGCATCAAGCGTGGTCTGGAAAAAGATGGAAAAGGGCGCCTTGATGAAAGCAAATACGCCCGCCACGACGCTGGCCATGACGACCGGAACACTTAACGCATAACTGTTCGGGAACAGGGCCAAAACCGGCATGCGGATCAGCCAGAACATCGCAAGTCCGCATGCGCAACAAACCGCTGCGAAAGCTGCAAGCGCCAGCACCCGGCGCATTTGCCCTCGACCTGCTGGAGCTAGCCGGATTTCGCGAACAAGCACCGGCGCGACAAGCGCGGGCAGAAAAATGACGATGTTGGTGAATTGCAATCCGACAGCGTAGGACGCGTTTTCGGCGGGACCGCCGGCGGCGATAAGCGACTTCTGGATCAACCACATCGCGTATTGAAACACCCCGCCACAAAGCAAAGTCACGCCAGCATACTTCAGCAATAACGCAGTCCAGCGCTGCCGGTTTCGGCTTAGCACCTTTATAACCTGTGCGCCGCGCAGGTTGACGCCGCTGCGCAGCGCACATCCTGCAAAAAGGATGGCACCCACCGCGTAAGCCAGCGTGGGGACCAGCAGGACACGCGCCACACTTCCCAGGTCGATGGTGAGTATAAGTGTCAGTTGCACAATACCGACGACGAGCGCGCCTGCCGCAACCAGCAAATGATTTCCCCGCGCAAACAGCACAGCCTGAAAAACGAGCTGGACAGTGTTGACTGCGATGAACACGCAAAACAGCAGCCAGCCGCTATCAGAACCGAACGGATCGGTTCCGCCCACCCAAAGGGTCATGCCGGAAACTGCCAGAGCCAAAGCGGTGCCAATAACGCAAAATAGAAGTGACAAGGTGTTTTCCATCCCGCGCCAGCGCACGCGGTCGTGGGCCAGTTCCACGTTCAGGATCGAAGGAATGGTCAGCAGTCCGATCAGCAGGCCCAGGTTCGCTGCCGTTTGGGCATAGGCAAACAGGCCAAAGTCCGCGGCTGCCGCGCGCTTGGCAAGCGCAAGTAGCGCAGCGATCTGCAAGAGACGTCCCGCTACCGACATTGTGATGAACGGCACGCCCTCGCCAACAAGGCGCGCCCGCAGCTGCCGCGTCATTGCCGCACGCTAGCGAGCATCGCATATTCGGCGCGCGAAGGCAGACTGGCCGTTGTCAGGAAGAACAGCAGAAAGCCCGGATACATTTGCTGCAGAATGCCTTCAGACGTCGAAAAAACCACGGTAGCGACAGCGATGGCAAGGTTGATGCAAATCAGGTTGGAAACCCGGCGATAAGTCTCAGCCGAGACGCGCCCTCGCACAGTGCTGATCATCGCGAATTGGGACAGGAGCGTCCACAGCGCGGTGGCCACCATTGCTGCAAAGCAGATCGCGGAAATCAGCCCGGTTTTTGCCATATAATTGAGCAAGGCTGTGTGAAAGTAGTTGGGATAATCGATCAGGCGGCTGTTGGC
>NZ_JAHEBV010000010.1 GCF_024642085.1 Novosphingobium sp.
TTCATCCAGCCCAGGTCCCGATAATCAACCAGGCGTTTACGCCGACAGCTGCCGAAATCGAGGAGGCTCAGGCCATCGTCGCAGCGTTTGCGGCAAATCCGGCTGCGGGGGCCTTGCAGATTTCTGGCAAGATGATCGACCGGCCGCATCTCAAGCTGGCCCAAGGTATTCTGGCAAACGCGCCGTGACCCAAAAGCCGCGACGCGCGGCGCGGCGCCGTTATCGGCACACGGTCAGTCTGCTTTGTCGTCGTTTGCGGCCGCGTTCTTGGCCTTGTTTGCGGAACTGTCAGCCTTGGGCGCCAGCGGAGCCTGCGATCGCACGGTGTCATAGGGCAGCATTGCATCGCTGGCCGATCCTGGCAGGACTTCGCCTTCAGCCTTGCCGCCCGCGGCCTTCTTGGCATCACCCCCGCACCCGCAAAGAGTTGCAGCCAGGCAAGCCGCCGCAAGGGTTGGTAGCAAAGGGGTCAAGCGGGCCATCGACAAATCAATCCTTCAGGCTGGGCCGGTCAAGCCGGGACAGAAAATCGTCCATGCGCGCCAGCAATGCCCGATCCCATTGCGCAAAATCAAGCGGCACGCCAAGCCGTTCCAGGCTGGTCACGCCGAACTCTTCGATCCCGCAAGGGACAATGCCGCCAAAATGCGACAGATCGGGCGCCAGGTTTACCGAGAATCCGTGCATCGTCACCCAGCGACGAATGCGCACGCCAATTGCGCCGATTTTTGCCTCACGCCCGTCGATGTCGTTGGTCCAGATCCCTATCCGGCCCGGCGCGCGCCAGCTTTCGACCCCCACATCGGCCAGGGTGTCGATCACCCAGCCCTCAAGCGCATGAACAAAGCCGCGCACATCGCGTGATCGGCGTTTGAGGTCGAGCAGCACGTAACCCACCCGCTGACCCGGCCCGTGGTAGGTATAGCGCCCTCCGCGCCCTGCCTCGACCACATCGAATCGCGGATCGAGCAATTCGGCCGCAGCAGCGCTGGTTCCCGCGGTGTACACCGGTGGATGTTCCAGCAGCCAGATCAGTTCGCGCGCAGTGCCCGCCGCAATTTGCGCGTTGCGCGCGGTCATCGCTTCCAGCGCTTCGCGATAGGGCACCTGATGGCTGCCGATGCGCATTTCGATATCGTGGCGGTGGTTATCGGCCATGGCGCGTGTTGCGTGGCGGCAATCGCTGTGGTTATCAAGGGCCAAAGGCTGCAAAGGGGCGCACTATGAAGTTTGACAGCAATCAGGCCTGGAAGGATGCAAGCGCTTCGGTCATGGCAAACCGCGACGTTCTGCTGGCTCTGGCCGGGGTGTTCATCGCACTGCCGGCGCTGGCCTTGGCAATCTTCATGCCCCCGCCAGAACCGCCTTCCGGCGCAACACCGGAAGCAGCCCTGGCATTGATGGGCGAATATTACACCCATTCCTGGCTCGCATTGCTGGGCATAGCCTTGCTGCAATTGCTGGGCACGCTGACCATGTTGACGCTGTTCACCGATCGCAGCCGGCCCACTGTGGGTGAGGCGATCAAGCGCGGCGCACGGGGCGTCCTGCCCGTGATCGCCGCGCAGGTAATCATGGCGCTTGGTCTGGGCCTGCTGGTATCCGTGCTGATGATAGCGGCGATTGCAAGCGGAGCGGCCCTGCTGAAGCTGGCGGCTGGCCTGCTGCTGGTTGGCGCCGTGGCCTATGTGCTTGTTCGAACTGCACTGGTCAGCCCGATCGTGATTGTTGAAGATCAGCGCAATCCGATCATGGCGCTAAACCGGTCCTGGCAGTTGACCAAAGGATCGACCGGCAAACTGGCCGGCTTTTTTGCGATCCTGCTGGTCGCAGCGGTTGTGATCTACATCGTATTGGCGGCGGGCATCGGGCTGATCGTGTCCCTGATCGCTTCGGGATCGACCGAAGCGGCGATCAAGGATCTGATCGCCTCGTTCCTGCAGGCAGTGCTGAGCGTCTATTCGGTCGCTATCATCGCCGCGTGCCACCGCCAGCTGGCCGGACCTAGCGCCGAGGTTGAGGCACGGACATTCAGCTAGGCGCTATTCCTTCCAGCCCCAGAACAGCTTGCACGGCAGGACGTTCAGCAATTCGAACCCGGCATCGATGCGGGCAAAATGCTTGGCCATGAAATCGCGCGCGGCAGCGGTAAACTGATAGACCAGGAATGCGCCGCCCGGCCGCAACACGCGGTGCGTTGCCGCAGCAATTTCAGCCCCGACTCCGCCGGGCAAGGTAGAAAACGGAAGCCCTGACAGAACATAGTCGGCATGGGCATGGCCGTTCGCGCGCACGATCGTTTCGACATCGGCAGCGCTACCCAGGACAGCGGTAAAGCGGCTGTCGACAATCGTCGCTTTCAGATAATCAATGAACAGCGGGTTGGTGTCTATCACGATCAGCGCGCCGTCACGCGGCAGGCGCTCCAGTACCGGGCGGCAGAATGTGCCGACACCGGGCCCGTATTCAACGAACAGCTTGCATTCGTTCCACTTTACCGGGCCCAGCATCTTGGCAATGGTGAAACGCGATGACGGGATAATCGAACCGACCATGACCGGGTGCTCGAAGAACCCTTCGAGAAACACCCCCCACGGGCCAAGCTTCCGCATAATCTGGCGCCTGAGCCGATGCGGCAATGCCTCGTCGGCAAGCTCGGTGCTGGTCATGCTGGGGGTGTTATCCTGAAAGCCGCGGAGAAAAGCTCCGCGCGTTTCACAAATTTGTCCGCCCATTGCAAGGCAAGAGCGACACGACTAGCGACGAAATGATGGACCATGCCGAGACAGCTGGCGAAGCGGGCACTGTGCCTTCGCCCACCACAGGCTCGCTGCCGCGCGGTCGTCTGGTGCTGCTTTATCTGGTCATGCTGGTCACGGCGGCTGGCAATACGGCGATGCAATCGGTCATGCCCTCGATCGGCACAGCGCTCCATGTCCAGGATTTCTGGATCAGCCTGGCCTATACCTGGTCGGCGCTGCTGTGGATGACCTGCGCGCCGATGTGGGCGCGCCGTTCCGACCGGCGCGGACGCAAAGCGATGATGGCTATTGGCCTGACCGGGTTCATTGCCAGTTTCTCGCTTTGTGGTCTGACCCTGTACTTTGGCCTGAACGGCATGCTGGGCGGAGTGGCCACGCTGCTGGCCTTTGCGCTGTGCCGTTCGCTCTACGGCCTGTTTGGATCGGCCGCGCCGCCGGCAGTCCAGGCCTATGTCGCTAGCCGCACCAGCCGGGCTGAACGGACCCAGGCCCTGTCCCTGATATCGTCCAGCTTCGGCCTTGGCACGGTGCTTGGCCCCGCGCTGGCGCCGATGCTGATTCTGCCAGCCCTGGGCCTCGTCAGCCCGTTTCTGGCCTTTGCCCTGATCGCGGTGGTGGTGCTGGTTGCGCTGCGCCTGCGTCTGCCGGACGATACGCCTGCCTTTGCCGGGCGCGGTGAGGTCATGGCCGCTCCGTTCAGCGCCAATTCCAATTCCGGCCGACGTGACGCCAGCGCAGATAGCGACCCCGAACCTGGTCACAGCACTTTGCCCCCGCCCATTACCGACGTGGCCAAGTTATCGTGGTTCGACCAGCGGCTGCGTCCCTGGCTGGTGGCCGGCCTGATCGGCGGCCACGCCCAGGCAGCGGTGATGGGAATTGTCGGCTTTCTGGTGCTTGACCGGCTTGGTCTGCGCGGCGATCCGACTGCGGGGGCGGGCCCGACCGGGCTGGTCCTGATGGCTGGCGCCATGGCCACTTTGCTGGCCCAATGGGGGATAATCCCGCTGTTCCACATGGGCCCGCGCGCATCGTGCCTGTCGGGGATGGTACTGGCGGCTATCGGCGTGGCGCTGCTTTCTGTGGCGCAGGACCTTCATGGTATTACGCTGGGCATCGCGTTGTCTTCGATGGGTTTTGGCTTGTTTCGTCCCGGTTTCACCGCAGGCGCTTCACTGTCTGTCAGCCGCGCAGAACAGGGCCAGTCTGCCGGGATCGTCGCATCAACCAACGGCGCGGCCTATATTGTTGCGCCGGCAATTGGTGTCTGGCTCTATGGGCATTCGCCGGTGGTCGGCTTTACCGTGATCGAGCTGCTGTGCGCTGCGGTCCTTGTGCTGGGCTGGCGCGGCATGGCCGATGACGATGCACTGATGAAACCGCGCTAGAGAATATCGCGCACCCGATCCTGGGGCCGGCACAACCGCACGCCCTTGTCTGTTTCCACCAATGGCCGTTCGATCAGGCGCGGATCTGCGGCCATTGCGGCAAGAACGGTCGCTTCGTTGGCCTGGGGCAGGCCGCGTTCTTCGGCGTCGGTCCCGCGCAGGCGCAGTCCCTGCTGCGGCGTCATGCCGGCATCGCGGTAAAGCTGCGCCAGTTTGGCCGCGGGCGGCGGGTTCTTCAGATATTCGACCACTGTAACATTAACGCCCGGTATTTCTTTCAGGATCGCCAGCGTCTTGCGCGAGGTACCGCAGGCCGGGTTGTGCCAGATTGTCGCTTTCATGGAATCTCCGTCGTCGGCCATTTCGGGATCCCTATAAACTTTATCCGCAAACGGCAATTTGCGCCTTGTCAATGCGAACGATTCGCATTAGCGGCTGATCTCGTTAATGAGAATTAATCGCAACAACACACTCTGGATTATGTCGTGAACTTTGCCTGCCGCTATTTGCTTTCTGCTGCCGTAATCGCCTGTTTCTTTCCCGTGACGGCCCGGGCCGGCGGTGCCGATACAGATGATCAGGCTCCGATAATCGTCACCGGCCAGCGCGATGGCTATGTAATCGATCAGGCCGACGCGACAAAGACCGGCACGCCGCTGCTCGACACCCCGCAAAGCGTCACGACGATCGGGCGCCAGCAGCTCAATGATCAGGCGGTCGAGGCACTGAACGACGCTTTGCGTTACGTCCCAGGCGTAACTCTGGGCCAGGGCGAGGGCCACCGTGACCAGATCGTCCTGCGCGGGCAAAGCAGCACGGCAGACTTCTTTCTCGACGGCCTGCGGGATGATGCGCAGTACTACCGCCCGCTGTTCAATACCGAGCGGGTCGAAGTGCTTAAGGGTGCCAACGCACTTTTGTTTGGCCGGGGCGGCGGCGGCGGGATCGTCAACCGGGTGTCCAAGTCGGCGGGGTTCAGCCGCACTGTTGGCGGTGCTTCGATCGGGATCGACACCTTCGGTGCGTGGTCCCTGGCTGGAGACGCCAACGTGGTGCTGGCCGATCAGGTGGCCCTGCGCATCAACGGCATATATGAAAAATTGGCCAACCACCGCGACGGATATGACGGGCACTTCATCGGGCTCGCGCCTACACTCGGCGTCAAGCTGGGCCAGGCAACCACGCTGACGCTGGCTTATGAATTCGGCCGTGATGACCGCGTGATAGACCGGGGGGTGCCCTCACTCGGCGGCACTCCGCTGACCGGCTACGACCGTACGTTGTTCGGCAGCCCGCGGCTTAATCGCGGCACTGTCGACGCGCACATCGCCCGCGCGCGGCTGGATCATGAACTGGCCGATGGGCTGACCCTGTCGGTGGCGGGAATGTTCGCCGGTTATGACAAGCTTTACGCCAATGTCCTGCCGGCATCAGCAACGGCGGCCACGGTTACGCTTAGCGGTTATGAAAGCGCAACCCAGCGGACCAACGCGATCGGCCAGGTTAACCTGGTCTGGAAAGGGCATACCGGCACAATCGCCCACACCCTGCTGGCGGGCATAGAAGGTGCCAGCCAGATCAGCGATGCAACGCGGCGGAACGTCCTGTTCGCCACCGGAACCGGCGGCACCTCGGCGGCAACCACGGTGCCCCTGGCGCAAAGCCTGGCCCTGCCCGCCACCAGTTTCACCGGCCTGGTTACGGACAGCCACACCCGCGTCCGCAGCCTGTCCGCCTATGTCCAGGACCAGATCGAATTGTTGCCGTTCCTTCAGGTGATCGCCGGGGTGCGGCATGACCGTTTCGAAATTGCCGCGATCAATCGTCTGAATGCGTCCACGCCGAACCGAACCGACAGCAAATGGTCGCCGCGTCTTGGACTGGTGATCAAACCGCAGCAGCACCTCTCGCTTTATGCAAGCTATGCCAGAAGCTTCCTGCCGCAATCGGGCGATCAATTTTCAACGCTCGATCCTGCGTACCAAAGCCTTGATCCCGAGGCGTTCCGCAACCTGGAACTAGGCGCGAAATGGGAGGTAGCCCCGGCGCTGGTAGTCACTGCCGCCGCCTTCCAGGTTGACCGCAGCAATACCCGCGTCGCCGATCCGGCCAATCCCGGCTTTTTCGTTCTGACAGGGGCTAGCCGCGTCAAAGGACTGGAAGCAGCACTTTCGGGACGGATTGCCCGGCGCTGGTCGGCGACACTAGGCTATACTTACCAAGAGGGCGAAATCCGCCAAGCCACCAGCGCTGCACCCGCCGGACGCCAGCTCGACAAGCTGCCCCATCACCAGTTCAGCGCCTGGACCCGCTATGATCTTAGCGACAGACTGGGTTTGGGGCTGGGCGTAGTCCACCAGTCGGGCCAGTTCGCCACCATCAGCAATGCCGTCACTCTGCCCGGCTTCACGCGGATCGACGCATCGGCCTTTTACGACATCAGCGACCGCTTCAGCCTGCAACTCAATGTCGAAAACCTGGCCGACACCCGTTATTACCCCAGCGCCCACACCGACAACAACATCGCCACTGGCGAACCAATCAACGCCCGGCTGACGGCGCGGATAACGTTTTAACTCCGGCGCGCTTTCAGCCAGGCCTTGTGTGTGCGTTCCACTTCGAGGAACGATTTGAACACGCTCTGGTCAAGATTGGTCCGCCCGGTCCGGCCCAGTGCGTAGATCTGGCTGTAGTACCAGTCCTGCGCGGCAAAGCCATCAATCGCGCGGACCATCTTGAAGCGCTTCAACCCGGCCAGAACGCCTGTAAACATGGTCAGCCCAGCCTCGGGCCGCGGCAGACTGTCCGCGCCATCCAGCAGGCGCCGGGCTCCATCGGTCTGGGCGCAAAGTGGACGGCCGATGCCGATCACGTCACCGGCCCCTGCAGCCAGCACCTGCTCTATCGCCGCGCGGCTGCGCAGCCCTCCGGTAACCATCAGCGGAACCTTGACGGCGCTCTTCATGGCGAGCGCGAAATCAGCAAAATAGGCTTCCCGTGCCAGGGTCGATGCCGCGACTTTGGGCATTTCGGGCGGCTCCATCCCCTCCATCCCGATCAGCTTGGGCTGTTCATAGGTGCCGCCTGAAATCTCGATCAGGTCAACCCCTTCGGCTTCAAGCCATTGCACCACCTGCAGGCTTTCCTCGAAGGCAAAGCCGCCTTTCTGGAAATCAGCCGAGTTGAGTTTAACCGCCACCGCCGCGCTGGTGGGGACGACCGCGCGCATCGCGCGAACCACGCGCAACAGGAACCGGGCGCGGTTTTCCAGGCTGCCACCCCATTCGTCACTGCGCTGATTGCTGCGCGGACTGAGGAACTGCGAAATCAAGTATCCGTGCGCGGCGTGAACCTGGATTCCGTCGAACCCGGCATCGATCGAGGTCGCCGCGGCCTGCCCGAACCGGGTAATAAGGTCCTCTATCTCAGCGCTTGTCAGGGCCACTGGTTCGCCAAACTGGCCGCCGGGCAGACCCAGCTTGACCGGCGACGGGGCCTTGGGATGCGGATTGACCGTCTTCATCGTCTGCCGCCCGGCGTGGCTGATCTGCGCCCAGAACTGCGCCCCGCCGGCCTTGGCCGCGACGGTCATCCGCCGCAGCGCACTCAGCGTTGCGCCGTCTGCAGGCCGATCAAGGATCATGTTGCCCGGTCGTTCCAGATGATCGGCATCGATCTGGATATTTCCCGACAACAGCATGCCGCAGCCGCCCTGCCCCCA
The DNA here is from genome assembly GCF_024642085.1 of Novosphingobium sp. GTDB lineage: Bacteria > Pseudomonadota > Alphaproteobacteria > Sphingomonadales > Sphingomonadaceae > Novosphingobium. The sequence goes on from NZ_JAHEBV010000010.1 coordinate 7,872, forward strand.
AATGGAATAAAGCCGTTCCAGCTCCGGCGTTGCCAGTCCCTGCGGATCGGCCAGCCCTTCGGTCATCGCGGCCTTGGCCAGGCGGTTGGGCAAGACCGCGCCGCACGGCAGCTTCAATGGTGTATTGATCATCCCCTACCACTCCCCCTTGGTCGTGTTTGACAGCCTACTGGCGCCGCATCGCTGGAACGGCGCGGGCCGCATCTTCGGGTGTGATCCCCGGCGCGGGCGCTGCGCTGATCGTCTCGATCCGGCGGGCCACCCGCCCCGCGCGCTGGATGGCACGGACCAGCCGAGGATAGACGCCGCAGCGGCATAGGTTGGGGACGGCGGCCTTGATGTCCTGTGCCGAAGGGTCGGCATTGCGCGCCAGCAGCGCGGCTGCGGCCATGACGATCCCGGGAGTGCAGAACCCGCACTGGATTGCCTGCTCTGCCACCATGGCCTGCTGCACCGGGTGCGAGCGATCGGCAGACAGGCCTTCGATCGTAGTCACACTGCGGCCCTCGGCCTCCGCCAGACTGACCAGGCAGGAACGCAGCGCCTGGCCATCAACCAGCACCATGCAGGCCCCGCAATCCCCCACCCCACAACCGTATTTGGTTCCGGTCAGATTGGCAGCATCGCGCAGCGCCCACAGCAACGGGGTCTGCGGATCAAGCTGGAAATCGACCGGGCGGTCGTTAACGGTCAGGCTGGGCAAGGGACTGTGATCCTCAGTCGCGCCAGCTGCGGTCAATCGTGTCGATCCGCCGTACCCAGGCATCGAAATCAGCCTGTCCCGGCCGCGTGCCTGGGACCACGCCCTGGGCAAGGTCGCGCTGGTGGACCGCTACCACATCGTCGGGGACGAGCAGCGGCGTGCCTGCGGCCATGGTAGCCAGCTGCACCTCGCAGGCACGCTGCAAGCTCCAGTGCTGAAGAAACATTTCGGGCAGCGATCGACCCAATATCACCGGGCCATGATTACGCAGCATAAGGATGCGCCGGTCACCCAGGTTGGCCAGCAGCCGCTCACCTTCCTCGTCGCGGACAGTGATCCCTTCAAAATCGTGGTAGGCCAGCCGCCCAGCAAAGTTGCAGGCGTAGAAATTAACGGGCTGCAGCCCGCCTTCCAGGCTGCATACAGCCATCATCGCGGTCGTATGCGAATGGGCAATGGCATGGGCCCAAGGGGCATGGCGGTGGAACAGCGCGTGCTGGACAAAGCCGGCCCGGTTGACTGGATACTGGCTGCCATCCAGCGTATTCCCATCAATGTCGATCTTGACGAGGTTCGATGCTGTGACTTCGCTGTAAAGCAAGCCAAACGGATTGATCAGGAACGCCCCATCCTCTTCCGGCACCCGGGCCGAAATGTGGTTATAGATCGATTCCGACCAGCCAAGGTGGTCGAAGACGCGGTAACAGGCCGCCAGCTCAAGCCGGGCCTGCCATTCAGCCTCGCTGCAATCAAGGTTGCGACTATGCGCGGAAAGTTTGGTGGCCATCGCTCTGCTCCAGTTCGCTTTTGCAACCAGTGTAACCGATCAGCGCGGCAGGGCAACGCGCAATCCGGCCCACAGCGTGCGCGAAACGCCCAGATCGATCGATCCGCCCTGGTTGCGAGTGACGATCTGCCTGTCGGTAAGGTTTTCGCCGCGCAGGATCAGGCTCACCCCGCTGCGCAGAGGAACCTGAACAAAGGCGTCCAGTGTCGTCACCGCAGGCAGCACGTCGGTCTGCAGGTCGTCCTCAAACTGCGCGCCGACAGGCTTGACCGTTGCGGCGATCCGCCAGCCGCCGCGCGGTGCCCAGGCCAGTGTGGCGCTGGCAGCCAATTTGGGCGTCTGCGCCGGACGCTTGCCATCAAGCGCCGGGCTGGCCGCTGCCTCCACCCGGGCATCGGTCAAAGCCAGCGAGCCATCAAACGATACCGTCCGCAGCCGCAGCCCCGCGCCAAGCTCCAGTCCGCGCGCGCGGACCGCATCGACATTGCGCCGTTCGCGCAGGTTGGTGCCAATGGTCACATTGGCGATGGCGTGGCGGACCCGGTTGTCGAACGCCGTAACTGACAGGCGTACGGCGGTGCTTGGCGCGTAATCGATGCCGCCCTCGAACCCTACCAGCCGCTCATTGCCGAGCAGCGCATTAGCGCGGGTAGTGACAGGAAAGACCGTGAAGGGCCGGTACAGTTCATTCAATGTCGGCTGGCGCAGGCCGGAATAGACAGAACCGCGCAGCGTTAGCCCGCCGCCTATTGCCAACAAGGCGCCGCCGCGCAGGCTTTCTGCCCAGCCGTTGCGGCCCGCAAAAAAGCTGTCTGGCCGGGTCGTATCGCGGAAAAATCCATCGCCGATGCTCCAGCGGTCGATCCGCGCCCCGCCCGTCAGCGTGATCCGGCCCAGCCGCCAATCGCTTTCGGCATATAACCCCAGATCGGCATTACGCCCGCCCGCGCTGCGCCGCGCGGAAACCAGCCCGGTCGCCGTGCTGTAGGCATCTTCGTACATTGTGCCGCTGGCCACGCGCCAGTCACTGCCCAGCCGAAGCGCAAGCGTTCTGCCAACGGGCGGGCGCAGTTCTGCCTTGCCGCCCCATCCGGTCGAAGGGGTCGCGCGCTGGTCAAGCGTCTTCCTGAAATTGGTCGCACTGATCACCACGTTGGAATAGTCGCGCGCCTGGACATAGCCGAGCAGCTCGAAGCCCCACGCGCCTCGTCCGACCAGGCGCAGACTGGCATCCTGCCCGCTGCTAGTCGAATCCGCACCGGCAAACCGCAAGGTGCGGTGATCGTCAAACGCCAGTATCCGGGCCTGCAGTTCGGTTTCGGAAGTCAGCGGCGCAACTCCGCGCAGGCTGGCCGACCAGCTGTCATAGCGCGCCCGGGCCGATGCCGGCACTCGTTGACTTTTGGGTGTCGTCCAAAAACCCTGGCCGTGGTCCCACCGCGCCGAAGCCACGACAAAGCCGGAACCCAGCCGCGGCGCCAGCATGGCCGAAAGTGCGGTTTCGCCGCGATCATCGACCAGCGCCTCGCCCTCCAGCAAGGCCAGATCGTCTGCCCCGGCGCTGTCCAGCTCAATGGTCCCGGCAACCGCGCCCGCGCCAAACGCACCTGCCCCGCCGCCGCGAGTGACCCTTGCCTGAGCCAATCGCTCCGGGGCCAGTGCCGACAGCGGCACATGGCCGAAAAACGGATCGGCCATCGGCACCCCGTCAAGCAGGACCAGCGTCCGGCTCGAAGCGTTGCCGCCCAGCGCACGCAAGGTCACCCCTTGCGCGGTCGGGTTGGACGATCGGCTGTCCGATCGCCGGAACTGCTGGAAGCCTGCCACGGCGGACAAGGCATCCTCGATCCGTCCCGATGCACTGGAACGCAGGCGCTCGGCATCGATCGCAACCTGGTCATAGGCCGCCGCCGATTCCGGCACGGCCAGCGGCCGTCCGGTCACCACGATCACCGATGCAGGATCATCTGCCGCCAGAGCCGGCGCAGCGCTCGCAAAATAGCAGTACCCGGCAGCAAGTGCCCGGGTGAATAAGTGGTGCCGCTTACGTGACTCGAACACGTGACCCCATCATTACGAATGATGTGCTCTACCGACTGAGCTAAAGCGGCAAACCCACTGTGCTGGAGGCCCGAGCCGGAATCGAACCGGCGTAAACGGATTTGCAATCCGGTGCGTAACCACTCCGCCATCGGGCCATCCATCCCGCCGAAGCGGGAAAGGCGCCACTAGCCGAGGCGCGTTGGCCGCGCAACCCGCTTTGCGAGGAGCAAGGTCAGGCGATCCGGCTGAAGGCGAGTTCGCGGCGAACGGGGTCGGCGCGGTCAAGCCGGACGGTGATTTTTTCACCCGGAGTTACAGACCTGGCGACGGTGCGCGCCACGACCGGCAGGTCGCACAACTGGATCCGGGCGCCCGCTTCGCCAAGATCGGTGACCATCGCGGCAAAACTTTGGCCCTCCTGTCCGGCAAGCACTTCAGTTTCAGCGAGATCAACCACAGCGCGTTCGATCTGGCCAGCGCGGGCATCGGCCTTGCCCATAACCGGTCCAAGCTTCTGAAACGCACTCTCGACAGCAGCGGGAACCGGTTGTCCATTGGCCACCGCAAGGGCAGCGCGCACGACATAGCGATCGGCCAGGCGGCGCAAGGGAGCGGTGGCGTGAGCGTAAGTCGCCGCCATCGCCGCGTGCCATGGTTTGACGTCCGCCTTGAAAGGTACATAGGACGCGCCGTTACCGGCCCGGCGGATTGCCAGCATGAAGGCTGCCTGAGCCGGGTCCCGGGGATCAAGGCCAGCTTCGTAATCTTTCAGCCCCTGCGATTGAGGCCAATCGAGTCCAAAGGCGCGGGCGGTATGACGCAGTCGCGCGACAGCTCCTGCGTCGGGTTCGGCCATAACGCGGAAAAGGCCCGTCTTTGCCGCGTAAAGTGCGTCGGCCACAGCCATATTGGTTGCAAGGGACAGCGCGGCATTGCGGGTTTCGGAAATCGCTATTGGGCGAAATCGCAGGGTATAGTGCCCGGCTGCATCACGCTCTACCTCCTGTTCGGGCGGATCGACCCGGGCCGCGCCGCGCGCCGCTTCGGCGCGCGCCACGCGGTCGCCAAGCTCGATGAAACCGTCCGGCAGCTGATCGTCGCGCACAGCGTCATAGGCCAGCTTGGCACGGCTGCGGATCACGGCACGCTCCGCGCAATCGAGCTTGACCGTGCCATCGGGTGCAACGCGGGTAGTGAATATTACCGCCGGGCGGGGACCATCGGGCAGCAGGCTGGCCGCGCCTTCGGCCAGCACCCGGGGATACAGGCCTGCCTTCCCATCGGGCAGATAGAAGGTTTCACCTCTTTGCCATGCTTCGGTATCGACAGGATCGCCGTCGGCAACAAACCAGGCAACGTCGGCAATGGCGTAATGCAGCAGCAGGTCATTGCCCGCGGCCTCGATAGTGAAGGCTTGATCGAGATCGGTCGAACTTGCTGGATCAAGCGTAACGAAAGGCATCGCCGTGCGGTCGGCGTGCTCGCCTGGTGTTCGCCGGGCCGACTGGGCAGCGGCGGCATCGACTTCGGGCGGGAAATGATCGGGCACCTTGAACTGGGCGCGAATCGCGGCGAGCCCTTGGCCAAGAGCGAGGGCGGGATCATGCAAGGCCTTCATCGCGCACCGGGCTATACCGCTGCCAGCCACTTGCCAAGCGCTGACCGAGTGCGCACACAAGCGCCTCCACCTATAATTGCCGGAGTGCCGCCGTCATGCATACCCGCGCCTTCAGCGCCAAGGCCGAAATCCCTTCGACAATTTCGACGCAGGCGGGCGACTACTGCTCGTTTAACGTCACCGGCTGTTACACGGTTGATCAAGGGGAATTATTTGCCGAGGGTCTGACGGCATGATGCAGCTAGCATGATCCTGGGCGCGGTGCTCGCCGGGGGGCAATCCTCCCGCTTCGGCAGTGACAAGGCGCTGGCTAACGTGAAGGGTCACACTCTGCTCAGCCTCGCTGTCAGCAAGCTGTCGGGCTGGTGCGACAAGGTCGTGGTGGTGGGGCGCGACGAGGCCCCTACCCCGACCCTGCCCGATTGGCCCGGCCCCGGCATGGGTCCCTTAGGCGGTATCGCTGCCGCGCTGCGCCTGGCTCGCCAGGAAGGCTTTGACCTGGTCCTGACAATAGGCGTCGATTCGCTGGGCCTGCCGGACGATCTGCCAGCCCGCCTGGACCCAGCACCGGCCTATGTTGCCGACCAGCCGGTAATCGCCTTGTGGCCGGCCCATGCAGAAGGGGCGGTGGTGAAAATCCTTGAAAGCGACGCGAGGCATTCGATGATGGCGCTGGCAGAAGCCGTGGGCGCGCGCGCCATCACACTGCCGGCGGCAACGATCAACATCAATACACCCGCAGATCTGGCAAGCGTTCCCGATCACGGATCAGAATAGACGCCCCTGCGTTTTTCCATCTGGCTCATCACGGCTTCGATCTGGTTCTTGCTGCCGATCAGGGCTTGCTGCTCCACGCTTTCGGCCATCAGGATCTCGTCCGTGGTCGCCTCGAGATAGCGATTGAACAACCGCTTGGCGGCGCGCTGCGCATGGGGGTTACGATCAGCGATCTCGGCCGCGATGGCTGTGGCGCGGGCGACCGGATTGGCATCGACGATGGTGGCAAAGCCATATGCGCCGGCTTGTTCGCCGGTAAACTCGCGGTTGGTATACGTAAGTTCGCGCAGCAGGTCATCGCGGACCATGCCTTTCCACAACGCGTAGCCAGCCATATCCGGAACTAGCCCCCACTTCATCTCCATCACAGCCAGCCGTGCGGCGGGGTCGACCACCCTAATATCGGCACCGCTGGCCACCTGGAGCCCGCCGCCAAAGCACACCCCGTGGACCGCCGCGATCACCGGCACGGCAAGCTTGCGCCACAGCATCGCCACCTGCTGCGGCATATTGGCGGCGCCGTGCGTCCGCTCGGTCAGCGGGGCGCGGTCATGGCGGCTGGTGTTGGCCATGCTGGCCATGTCGAGCCCGGCACAAAAGCTGCGCCCTTCGCCCGCCAGCACCACGGCCCGCAGGCCCTTCATTTCGTGCAGCGCATGGCCCGCGCCGATCAGCGCAGCAAACATGTCGGGATCAAGCGCGTTCATCTTGTCGGCGCGGATCAGGCGGACCTGAGCAACGCCATCCGTACCCAGTTCGACCGTCACTCGCCCGCCGGGGTTCATTTCCTGCCGCATCGCTAGCCCTGCCCTTCGTTCAGCTGGTTTCGTGCGCGCGTTCCTTGCCCATCCTGGCATAGCCGTCCAGCGCGAAATCAGCGGGCAGCCCCACGGCAAGCCGATAGCCTCCATGCGGCGCGGTTTCGATCAGCCCGTCAAGCCCGGCAATGCGCAGCTTGGCCCGCAGGCGGCTGACATGGACAGCCAGGCTGTTTGTTTCGGGGCGGAACGACAGCCGCCAGACATCACACAGCAGCGCAGCGCCGGACACAGCATAGCCGGGCTGTTCGCCCAGTCGCCACAGCAGCGCAAACTCACGCGGGTGAAGGCCAATCGGCCGCCCGGCGACAAACCCGTCGCGCGCCACCATGTCGAGCAGCAGTGTTCCTATCCGGCGGCGCCGCGGCAGGGTCAGCGCGCGCTCGGTCATCCGCTCGATCCGCACGGCCAATTCATCCAGGCTGACAGGCCAGCCAAATGCCTCGCCAAAGCCCATTCGCAGCAAACGCGAGCGCTGCTGCGCATCTTCAATCCCCAGCATGGCCGTGGCGCGGCGGCGCTGCGAAGGCCCGCCTGTCAGGGAAAGCCACTGGCTGAAGGGCAGGCCGCTGGGTACCGCCAGCAACGGGCACGGATCGACCGGGCCAGGATCGTCCGGCGCACGGCGCAATCGCCAGCCCAGCCGGCGCAGATCGCAGACTGCAGGAACAGGCCCCGCCGCCAGCCAGCTAAACTCTCGCAAAAATGGCAACCCCAAGGCGCGCCTGTCTTGCTGCCAGGCATTGGGGGCTTGCTCTTGCCATGCAAGACGCGTTGCAACCAAAACGGCTTACAGGCACCGGATCGCAGGTCGGCGGCGACCTATGCCGCGGTGGTGTTGACCCCCATGCTGGCCAGATAGCGCCGCACATTCCGGGCAGCCTGGCGCAGGCGCTGTTCGTTTTCGACCATGGCGATGCGGACAAAACCTTCGCCTTCCTCGCCGTACCCGACGCCGGGGGCAACGGCCACTTCGGCATGGGTCAGCAATTGCTTGGAAAACTCAAGGCTGCCCATGTGTTGCAGCGCCGGTGGCAGCGGCGCCCAGGCAAACATCGAGGCCTTGGGGCTGGGGATTTCCCAGCCGGCCCTGCCAAAGCTCTCAACCAGCACGTCGCGGCGCTTTTGATACAGTGCGCGGTTCGCCTCAACGATATCCTGCGGCCCGTTGAGCGCGGCGCAAGCGGCCGCCTGGATCGGGGTGAAAGCCCCGTAATCGAGGTAACTTTTCACCCGGGTCAGCGCCGCGATCAGCCGCGGGTTGCCCACGGCGAAGCCGACGCGCCACCCGGCCATGGAAAAGGTCTTGGACATCGACGTAAACTCGACCGCCACGTCCTTGGCCCCCGGTACCTGCAGGATCGAAACGGTCGGGTTGCCATCGTAATAAAGTTCGGAATAGGCCAGGTCCGACAGCACCCAGACCTTGTTTTCCTTGGCCCAGGCGACCAGCCGTTCATAGAACGCCAGGTCGACCGTTTCGGCGGTCGGGTTCGATGGATAATTGACGATCAGGATGGACGGACGCGGCACGGTGAAGGCCATCGCCCGGTCCAGTGCCCGCCAGTAATTCTCGTCCGGGGTGGTCGGCACCGATCGGATCGTCGCGCCTGCGATGATGAATCCGAAGGTGTGGATCGGGTAGCTGGGGTTGGGTGCCAGCACCACATCACCCGGTGCCGTCATTGCCGTGGCCATGCTGGCCAGACCTTCCTTCGATCCCATGGTCATGACCACTTCGGTTTCGGGATCAAGGTCAACGCCGAACCGGCGGCCATAGTAATTGGCCTGGGCCTTGCGGATGCCGGGAATGCCCTTGGACGCCGAATAGCCATGGGCGTCCGGCTTCTGCGCAACTTCACACAGCTTGTCGATCACATGGGCCGGAGGGGGCAGATCGGGATTGCCCATGCCCAGGTCGATAATGTCCTTGCCCGCGGCGCGCGCCGCGGCCCGCATGCCGTTGACTTCGGCGATGACATAGGGCGGCAGTCGCTTGATGCGGTAGAACTCGTCTTCCATGGGGCCTTTCCAGTTAGCCTGCGCCAGTCCGGCGCGCGGGCGCCTTATCAGGAATAGCGCCGCTTTGCGCCAGCCTTTTTCGATTATCCTGCGGAGCCGTCAGCCCGTGCTTCGCGTTGCATCGCAGCGTCAATGCTGGCAGGGACGAAAGCGGAGAAGAGGTGCAACGCGCAAGGCGCCGCAAGGCGCCCGGTGATGGAGCCTTTGTGATGACTGACCAGCCCGCCGACCCTGCCGCTTTCCTGGCTGACCTGTTCAAGGCACCGCAGCAGCTGTTTGCGCCACTGGGCCGCTCGGGCGATCCGGGGCCCGGCGCCCAGGATCTGGCACAATGGGCCAGCGTGGCGCAGCGCATGCAGATGCTGTGGTTCGATTTCCAGCAACAGCAACTGTCCGTCAACGCCCAGAAAATGCCTTCGATGCTGGGAGATCCAGGCAATTGGCTGGACATCATGCAGGGCTGGCTCAAAGCCTTGCCGCTGGCCAATCCCGATACCCAAAAGCGGTTGTGGGAAGACAGCCTGGCTTTGTGGGAAGGCGTGCTGGGTCAATACGGCATCGGCCCCAAGGCCGCAGGCGATAATTCCGATGCTCCCGTCTTGCCGCGTAAGGACCGCCGGTTTGCCGATCCCAAATGGCGCGAACAGCCGTTTTTTGCACTGGTGCACCAAACCTACCTGATGCTGGCGGAACAAGTCATGGCCATGGCTGATGCGGCCCATACCGACGATCCCGCCAAAGCCGAACAGCTGCGGTTTGCTGCGCGCACTCTGGTTGAGGCGTTGAGCCCGGCTCATTTCCCGCTGACAAATCCGCTGGTGGTGGAAAAAACCTTGGCATCGCGCGGCGAAAACCTGGTCAAGGGGATGGAACATCTGCTGGCGGACCTGCGCCGCGGGCAGTTGACCCACGTCGATCCCGATGCGTTCAAACTGGGCGAAAATATCGCCACCACGCCGGGCAAGGTGGTTTACCAGACGCCGCTGTATCAGTTGATCCAGTACAGAGCGGCGACGGACACGGTGCTGGACGTGCCGCTGGTCATTTTTCCGCCGTGGATCAACCGGTTTTACATCCTGGATCTGGCCCCGCAGAAAAGCTTTATCAAGTGGGCGGTCGACCAGGGTGTGACAGTTTTCGTCGTGTCGTGGAAATCGGCTGACGAGACCATGGCCGACCTGTTGTGGGACGATTACATCGCCGCACAGATCGACGCGGTCGAACAGGTCCGCGCGCGGCTGGGGGTCAAGGCGGTTCACACCATTGGTTACTGCGTGGCCGGTACGACCCTGGCTGCTACGCTGGCCGTGCTCGCCCGGCGGGGCGAGGCGGACAGGATCAAAAGCGCGACCTTCTTCACCGCCCAGGTCGATTTCGAGCAATCGGGCGAACTCAAAGTGTTCATTGACGATCAGCAGCTCAATGCGCTGGGGAAACTTTCGGCGCAGACCGGTTACCTTGACGGACGGGTCATGTCGGCCACCTTCAACATGCTGCGCGGCAACGATCTGATCTGGAACTACGTGGTCAAGAATTATCTGCTGGGCGAAGACTATCCCGCGTTCGATCTGCTGCACTGGAACGGTGATGTCACCAACCTGCCAGCCAAGTGGCACGCGGCCTATCTCAAGGATCTGTACCGCGACAACAAGCTGGTCATACCCGATGCGCTGTCGGCGTTGGGTACACCGATCGACCTGACGCGGATCGAGACGCCGGCCTTTATCCAGGCCGGGCGCGAGGATCATATCGCCCCGGCTGAAAGCGTCTGGCGTCTGACCCGGCATCTGCGCGGACCGGCAACATTTCTGCTGGCAGGTTCAGGCCACATAGCCGGCGTGGTCAATCCGCCGGCGGCAAAGAAGTACCAGTACTGGACCAATGGCGGGCCAGCTGACACGCTGGCCGAGTTTATCGCCGGATCAACCGAGACGCCGGGAAGCTGGTGGCCCCACTGGATCGCATGGCTGCGCGGACAGGACGCGGCCGAAGTACCCGCCAATGGCAAGCGTGTTCCCGGCGGCAAGGGCGATACGGTGCTGGAAGATGCGCCGGGCAGCTATGTAAAGGCGCGGTAAGTCCATCATCTTGCAGTCTAAATCGGGTTTATGCTGCACTGCACAAAAATTCCTTGACTTCGCACTCGCAATATCTATTTTGTGCAGTGCAACAATGACCGGGCCGAAGGTCGGCACGGGACAAACAAGGATGTGACAGATGGCCGACGCCGCTGAAGCAAAGATTGACGCCGCCAAGGCGGAAGCCGCCGCGCAGAAGGCTTATGCAGCCGCTGCCGAGCAGACCGAAGCCAAGGCAGAACCCGTAGCCAAGGTTGCCGCGCCGAAGGCCGCGTCCCCCAAGGCTGCGACCAAGCCGGCGCCCGCTGCCAGGACTGTAAAGGCCAAGCCCGCCGCAACAAAGCCCGCCGCCAAGAAAGCTGGCGTCAAAAAGGCTGCGCCCAAGAAGATCACCAAGCCTGCCCCTGCCAAGGCTGCACAGCCGGCAGCGCAGGTTTCCACCCTGAACAAGTTTAAGGATACCGTCATGACCAAGACCAAGACCACCACCGAAGACTTCACCGCAAAGATGAAGGACGCCGTTGCCGAAGCGCAGGACCGCGCCAAGGTCGCGTTTGAAAAGAGCCAGGCAATGTTCGGCGATGCCGGCGCGTTCACCAAGGGCAACGTCGAAGCTCTGGTCGAATCGGGCAAGATCCTGGCCGCCGGCCTGCAGGACATGGGCAAGGACTATGTCGCTGAAGGCAAGGCCGTGATCGAAACCGTCCAGGCCGACGTGAAGCAGATGGCCGCCGTCAAGTCGCCGACTGACTTCTTCAAGCTGCAGGGCGAAATCATGCGCCGCAACTTCGACGCTGTCGTCGCGACCGGTTCGAAGCGTTCGGAAGCCATGCTCAAGCTGGCCAACGAAGCGATTGCCCCGATCTCGACCCGCGTCAGCGTAGCGATCGAAAAGGTCAAGCAGGCCGCGTAAGCGGCCGTTCCTCGCGGCGCCGGGCACCTCTCTCCCCGCCGCGCCGCGAGCCGAAAACCCGGGCCGGACAGCCAATGCGCTGTCCGGCCCGTTCGTTTTTTGGCAACGCTTTTGCCGCAAGCACTTGTCCGGACATCCCTTCGATGCGATATTTTGCGATGATGCAGCTCAACCGCCTACCCGATCCTCTGGCCAACAGTGCCACCGATGACCCTGACAAGGGGGGTGATGCCGGTGGGCAGAACCAGATCGGCGTCGCCACCAAGACCCGGGCCAAGCCCAAGAAGCCCAGCCAGTTCAAGGTGCTGATGCTCAACGACGATTACACCCCGATGGAGTTCGTGGTGGTCTGCCTGAAGCGATTTTTTTCCATGGATATGGAACAGGCGACCCGCGTAATGCTTCACGTGCACCAGAAGGGTGTGGGAGTTTGCGGTATCTTCACCTATGAGGTCGCCGAAACCAAGGTCAATCAGGTGATGGACTTTGCCAAGCAGAACCAGCACCCGCTGCAATGCACGCTGGAAAAGGCCTGAACGGCCACCCGGTCAGTTATACTGGTCGATGCAGCTGTCGCGCGCTTCCAGCCCGCCTGTGCCATCAGCCTCACGGCGCTTCATGCAGGCAATCGCACGGTCCCACGCAGCCTGATAGCTGATCTTCTTCACACGGGCATAATTTGCGACCCATTCAGGGTATGGCAGTGAAAACAGCCGGACGCTGGATGGAATGCCAACCGCATCGATCGGCCCCTCGCCGCATACTTCGCGCAGCTTGCGCACATCGGGATCGCGTTCGTTTGCGCCGGGATAGCCGCCCCAGATCGCGGGCTCACCGACGCGCGCTGATGGCTTGCCGCTGTCGAACACAGCCAGATAGCCCTGGCTGTCGCGCCCGATCTGGGCATTGCGATCGAACAGCACCAGATTGCCGGGCTTGCCCTTTCGGTCCGCTCGCCGGAAGCAGCCGTGATCAAGCAAGACGGTCCCGTAGGTTGCCGAAGTCAGGACGATGGTCGCCGCCGATTTCGACCGCGGAAACAGGTGAAACGGATAGCGGGCGTCGGCCTCAACCTGGGCGGGAGGCGCTTCACGCGCATAGATCTCGCCCCCCGTTTCGCTTGCCCCCGGTTCAGGCGGGGCCACGCTTGGCCACGGACTGGCCGGAACCTTGCCGATCGAGGCCATGCCGTCAGCATCCAATGCCGCACCGGTAAGCGCAAAGCGATCATGCGCAGTTTGCGGCAGGGTGGTGCATGACGCCATGCTGGCCAGGATAAGGTTCAGGGCGATCGGGCGAAGCGATTTCATCTTTTTGCAAACAAAACAAACGCTGCCAAGTTCCATCTAATCAGGCCGCACTCGTTCCAAACAGGCTGCCAATGAAATAGGTCGCGGCCATGGCCATGACACCCCAAAACGCCACCCGGACCACACCTTTGGTAACCTGCGCACCGCCGGCCGCCGCGCCAATTGCGCCCAGCAGCATCAGGAAACACAGTGCCGCAAAGGACACACTCAGCGGGATTTGTCCCAGGGGCGTCAGGACAGCGGCCCCCAGAGGCAGCGCCGCGCCGACGGAAAAGGTCGCGGCCGAGGTCAGCGCGGCCTGGATCGGACGGGCGCGGTGCATCTCGGCAAGGCCCAATTCGTCGCGGGCGTGTGTAGCCAGCGCATTGTGCGCCGTCAGCGATTCGGCCACCTGCCTGGCGAGATCTTCAGACAAGCCGCGCCCACGGTATATCCCGGTCAGTTCGTCCAGCTCCTTGGCGGGCAAAGCCGCAAGTTCGCCGCGTTCACGAACAAGATCGGCAGCTTCGGTATCGGCCTGGCTTGATACCGAAACATATTCGCCGGCCGCCATCGACATGGCGCCGGCAACCAGGCCGGCAACGCCGGCAACCACAACCTCGTGCTTGGCGCTGGCCGCCGCTGCGACGCCGACGACCAGGCTGGCTGTGGAAACTATTCCGTCATTCGCACCCAAAACTGCGGCGCGCAACCAGCCGATACGCGCTACAGCATGGTTTTCCGCCGATCCCTGTTCAGCTATCGTCATCGCCGTCCCCTTCGTCACCCTGACCCTGATCTATGACTGTCACCGCCCCGGCGCCAGCGGCACTTTCGCGCTTTCGCCCATGCGCCGCGATGGGTATGGAGACCTTGACCCGACCGGAACCGATTGCCTCACCTTTGAAATTTCTCCCTGCCATCGATCGCTATATCCTGCGCCTGACGCTCGTCCCGATGGCAGCGGTGTTTTTGATCGCCGCGTCGCTGCTGATCCTCGACAAGATGCTGAAGCTGTTCGATTTTGTCGCCAGCGAAGGCGGTCCGATCGGCGTGGTGTTCCGCATGCTGGCCAATCTGCTGCCCGAATACGCCAGTCTGGCGATCCCGCTGGGGCTGATGCTGGGGATCCTGCTGGCTTTTCGCAAGCTGGCGACGTCCAGCGAACTGGACGTGATGCGCGCGGTCGGGCTGGGCTATACCCGGCTGCTGCGCATGCCTTATGCCATCACGCTGGTACTGGCCGCGCTTAACCTGGTGATCGTCGGCTATCTCCAGCCGCTTTCGCGGTACTGGTACGAACAGCTTGAGTTTGAACTGCGATCAGGGGCGCTGGGCGCCTCGATCAAGGTGGGTGAGTTTACCACCCTGCAGGACAAAATGGCGCTGCGGATCGAGCAGAGCCGCGAGGAAGGCCGCCGCCTGATCGGCATTTACGCCCGGGTCAACAGCCCGCGCGGCGAAGTGCTGACCATCAGCGCCCGCGAAGGGCGCTTCCTGGCCCTGCAGGAAAACCCCGATACTATCATCCTGCGGCTGACCGACGGGCAGATCATCCAGGACGATCCCAGACAGACCCCGCGCGTGCTGACTTTCACCCGCCACGATCTGCCGATTGACCTTCCAGCGATCGAGAAGTTCCGTCAGCGCGGCGGCAAGGAGCGCGAATACATCCTGCCTGAACTGATGAAGATCGGGTGGAGCCAGGACGCTTCAAGCCAGATGAGGAATGAGACCCGCGCAAGCCTTTCGTTCCGGCTGGTCGAAGTGGTGATGATGCTGTTGTTGCCGCTGCTGGCCGTTGCGCTGGCGATCCCGCCCAAACGGTCGACTTCGTCGCTCGGGCTGTTCGTATCGATCGTGATGGTCGTGGCTTATCACAAGATCAACGAATACGGGCAGGCCGTGGCAGCGCTGGGCCGCCTTTCGCCCGCGGTGATCCTGTGGGGGCCGTTCGTGCTGTTTGCCGCGCTGATCGTATGGATGTACTGGCGCGTCGCCTACGTACCGGGCGGGCAGGCGATCGGAGCACTTGAAAAGGTCGTGGGCAATCTGGGCAAGCGGATCATGAAGCTGATCCGGCGGCGCACCGGCGGTCCAGCGGCGGCGGAGACGGCCTGATGTTTGCCTCGTTGTTCCCCTCGCCCACGTTGACGTGGTACCTGGTCAAGCTGTTCGTCGGCCGCATTCTGGGCGTATTGGTCCTGCTGGTGCTGGTACTGCAAGCGCTGCAATTGCTGTCCGAAAGCGGCGATATCCTGGCGGTGCCGGGGAATGGTCAGGCTGAAATCTGGCGCTTTGTCCAGCTTAATGTGCCCCAGTTGATTTCCCGTTTCCTGCCCTATTCGGTCCTTCTGGCAACATTGTTTACTTTCTGGCCGCTCAATCAGAACAGCGAGGTTATCGCCATGCGCGCCGGCGGGCTTTCGGCGCACCAGGTGCTGGCCCCGTTGCTGCTGACCGCTGGCGTAATCTCGCTTGTTAGCCTTGTCTTCAACGAAACCGTCGTGGCCAGATCGGCCGGCACGCTGAAGGTCTGGAATGACCTCAAATATTATCCCATCCCGGCCGAAAGCGGATCGCGATCAAACGTCTACCTGCGCGATGGGGACAACATCCTGGCCGCCCGCACAGTGACCGGCAGCGGACCTGCTACGATAATGGACGACGTATCGTTCTATCGCCGCGATCCGGGCGGCATGGTCATCCAGCAAATGCGCAGCCCGCGCGCGGTCTATGCCAATCCGGGCTGGCAGCTGCAGGAGCCGACCGTTTTCAATGTTGCGGCCACGCAGACGCAGAAGCTGGGCGACACGGTTGTCTCACAAAGCGTGACCCCGGCGCAGGTGGCGATCAGCAAGATCGATCCGGACGGCGAGAATATCATCACGCTTGGTCGCCAGATCGAGGAACTGCGCGCTGCCGGGCGCCGCACCGATGCGCTTGACGCCAAATGGTGGCACAAGCTGTCTGGCCCGCTTTCCGCGCTGCTGATGCCGCTGCTGGGATCGGTCGCGGCGTTTGGCCTGGCCCGGTCCGGCCAGTTGCTGGTCCGCGCCGTGGTCGGCATGGCGCTGGGTTTTGCCTATTTCGTGGTCGACAACGCCGCGCTCGCGGTAGGCAATTTCGGCGGCTACACTCCCCTTATCGCGGCCTGGGCACCGTTCCTGCTGTTCGCGCTGGTTGGCGAAACCGTTCTGGTCCGAACCGAGGAATAGCGGTGGCGGCTTTCAGCGCGCGATCATCGTGCTGCGTGCCAGCCGGGCCACCAGCGGAACGAGGCCAGGATAATTTGCCCCGTCATAGGTTGATCCAGCGCCCAGCGCGGCGCGCAGGCGGCGATGCGCTTCGGGCAGCGAATGGTATGGCATCGAGGGCAGCAGGTGGTGCAGCGCGTGATAGCGCAGGCCGACCGGCGCCCACAGTTCCGCCCAGATACCCGGCGGGGGCACATTGACCGAATCGAGGTACTGCGCGGTGACAGTCATCGGATCGCCTTCATTCTCCCACAGATGCGCCACCAGCGTGCGCACCTGGTTGAACAGGGCGGTGATCGAGACAATCGCCAAAGCAATCACCAGCGGACGCCAGCCCAGCACCTGAGTGCTGGCCAGCAGGCACCAGGCCCACAGGCTGGCCCCCAGTTCCTGCCAGAACACCATGCGGGCAAAATCGCCTTCAGGCGGGCGGCGGCGGAAATCGGGATTGATCGACAGCGCGCTGGCCCGTTCCCACACCAAGGTGCGCAGCGGCGGAACGACTGTGCCCAGCGGCACAAGCAACGCAGAACGGATCAAAAGGCCGATCGGCAGCAGCAAGGCGACCAGCGCAAACACCGGCAGACTCCACCATTTCATCAGGGCAAGCGGCAGATATTCCGGATCTTCCCCCGTTCCATAGCGGGTGCGCGCGTGATGCAGGGTGTGAACGCCTTCGTACATGAACGACGGGGTCAGCACCGGAATGCCCACCAGTACATTCCAGCCGAAACGGAAACCCGGCAAGGCTGTGCGATGGATATGGGTCAGTTCATGAATGAACAGCAGCGCGCGGTACAGCGCGATGACCGCCACGGCGCCGCTGGCAAGCGCCGCCCAGGGATTGTCCAGCAGGATTGCCCCGGCAATCCCGGCATAACCCAGCCCTGCCGACAGCAGCATGTCGGGCCAGTAGATCGCACCGCGCGCGGCGGATATGTCGCGGGTCAGTTCCACCGCGGCGCGCAACATCCCCATGTCATCGGGGATCGCTGCCATCCGCTGCGCGGTGTTAGGGCCGCTGGTCGCGGTGATCGGTTGATGTACGCTCATTTCTTCACAAAATCCGCCTTGGCCCGGCCGGCAAAATCGCGGCCTGCACACATTTTCGCCAAAATGGGTCGCCAAGGCGTGCCTGACAAGCCAAACGGCCAAATCGCAGTCGCCCCTGCACCCCAACAAAGGCATGATCGTGGCAAAAGCAGACCTTTTTATCACTCCGGTCGAAACCAAGGCTGAACGCGCCGCTTTTGTCGATCTGGCGTACCGGCTTAACGCTGATGATCCGGCCTGGGTTGCGCCGCTGCGCATGGAGGCATTGGAGCTGATCACGCCGGGCAAGAACCCGTTCTTTGACCATGCCGATGTCCAGCTGTTCCTGGCCCGGCGCGGCGATGCCGTTGTCGGGCGGATATCCGCGCATATCGATCATCTGGCCACGGCTCAGCCAGCCGAACAGGGTATGGGGCCGGGAACAGGCAACTGGGGCCTGCTGGAAGCCGAGGACGAGGCAGTGGCTCAGGCGCTGATTGGGCGCGCCGAAGAATGGCTGCGCGAAAAGGGCATGACCCGTGTGCTTGCCCCGCTCTCGATGTCGATCTGGGAAGAGCCTGGCCAGCTGACCAGGGGTTTCGACCATTCGCCCACGGTAATGATGGGCCATCAGCCGCAGCGCTATCAACACTATATCGAGGCACTGGAATACAAGCCGGCCAAGCTGCTCAACACGTATGAGCTCGACATCACCATGCCGTTTCCGCCGCTGATCGAGCGGATCATTCAGTCAGGAGAGAGGAACGCCAAAATCCGCATCCGCGGCGTCGACAAGAGCAGGTTCGATGCCGAAGCAGCACTGATCCTCCACATTCTCAACGATGCCTGGTCGGACAACTGGGGTTTCGTCCCCTTTACCGACCGGGAGATCGCCTACGCCGGCAAGAAGTTCAAACCGATCGTGCGCGAAGACTTGATCATGATCGCCGAATACGAAGGTCAGCCGGTCGCCTTCATGATGACCCTGCCCGACATGAACGAAGTGCTGAAGCCGATGCGCGGCAAGCTGTTTCCTTTCGGCTGGATCAAGTTGCTGGCCTGGCTGCGCAAACCAAAAGTGCGAACCATGCGGGTGCCGCTGATGGGCGTCGTCAAGCAGCATCAGTCAAGCCGACTTGCAAGCCAGCTGGCTTTTATGATGATCGAGTTTATTCGCCGCAATGCTGTGACCCGTTACGGCGCCACACGGGGCGAGATCGGCTGGATTTTGGATGACAACCAGGGGATGAACGCCATTGCCCAGGCAATCGACAGCCACGTCAACAAGGAATACACCATCTACGCCAAGGCACTGTAGCGGAGCCTTTCGCGCTGTCCTGCGTTAGGCAGGATATGCAATCGGGGAAGGCGCTGGCGGCTCGTCATGGATAGTAACAACACCAACACTGCGGCGGATCTGCCCTCGGACCATGGGGTGCCGCGGCTGCTGTCGGCGATCGTCCTGTTATTGGGGATCGGAGTGCTGCTGGCGCTTCCGTTTGTGCTGTCGATCGGATCGGTGGTCTTCCTGCCACTTACTGCCGCCCTCATCCTGTCGATTCTGGTTTCGCCGCTGGCCGATCAGCTTGCGCGCCTCGGGATTCCCAACCCGCTTGCCTCGTTCCTGTCTCTGGTCGCGGCGCTGGGGCTGTTCGGCATCTTGCTGTCAGCGATCATGCAGCCCATGCTCGATACATTCGATCAGCTGCCGTCGATGACTCAGAAGGTTGCCCAGCGGGTTTCGCAACTGCGCGGCAATCTGGGCTGGATCAACGATATAAACAACACGCTGGACCGCCTGGCTGGCCACAACAAGGCCCGCGAAGTCGTCTTGGCCGGCCCCAACGTGGTCGAACAGTTCGTCTTCGCCACCCCCGCGGTCGTGATCGAAACGCTGGTCACTGTTCTGATGAGCTTTTTCATGATCGAATCGCGCGTGCGCATGCGCGAAAGGTTGTTGCAGGACCGCAGTCACGGATCGACCAAGCTCAAGGCCGCCCGGGTGCTGCGCGAAGTGCAGGATCTGGTGGCTTCCTACATGGCGACCGTCGGTCTCATTAATCTGGGCGTCGGCGTGATCGTAACGATAGGGGCGGCGCTGCTTGGGCTGAAGGCACCGCTGATGTGGGGCGGGCTTGCCGCGATGCTAAACTTCCTGCCCTATCTGGGACCGCTGGTGATGATGGCGCTGCTTGCCTTGTTCGGACTTGGCAGCGCGCCAAACGTGTTTGAAGGTCTGCTGCCCCCGGCACTGTATCTTGGCCTCCACGCGATTGAGGCCAACTTTGTGACGCCAGCCGTACTGGGCCGCCGCTTTACGCTCAACCCCGTGATGATCCTGGCAGCAATCAGCGTGTTTTACTGGATCTGGGGTGTGGTTGGCGCACTGCTGGCCATGCCGATCCTGCTGGTTTTGACCGCGCTGTTCCACCACGTCGGGCGGCCCAACCTGATCGGTTTCGTATTTGGCGAGCCCCTTTTTCCTGAAAGCGAGCCTGAACCGGCCTAGTCGGCTTGATGCCGCCGATCGACAGCCGTGGTGACGGCCACATCGCCGGTGACATTGCCCAGTGTACGCATGATGTCGGGCAGTACCTCCACCGCGACAAGCAGCGCCAACGGACCCACGGGCACGCCCATGGCCAAAGCAATCGGACCGACGGAAACGACGAAGCTTAGCGTTCCGGGCAGCGACACCGAACTGAGCGAGACAAGGAACGCAACAAGGACGCCCGCTGCCAGTGCAATCGCAGTCAGCGGCGTGTTGGTGAGGTAGGCGCAGTAGATTGCAACCCCCATGTTCATTGCCGGACTGGTCGCACGAAAGATTGCCACGGCCAGCGGCAGGACGAAATCGGCGGTTGATTCGCGTACGCCGAGCCGCCGGGTTGCGCTGAGCATGGCCGGCAAACTGGCGAGCGAGGACTGGGTCGAAATGGCAACGGCGTAAACCGGCATCAGCGCCCGGGCCAGCGCCGCAGGCGCTTGCTTGCCGGCGATGACTGCGAAGACTAGCGCGCCCAGCAGGACCACCGTGCCCGCCGCGACCACGATCAGGATGTAGTGTGCCAGCGCCCCGATGGCATCGGCTCCGCTGGCACCCGCCAGTGTCACGGCAAGGCCAAAGACCCCGATCGGGGCCAGCATAAGCACCCAGCCGACGACCACCATCATTGCGGCCGCCAAGCCTTCGAACAGCAGGCCCATCTGGCGGCGCGGCTCTGGTGCGACGCGGGTCGCGGCAACGGCCAGAACCGAAACGAACAGGACGATTGGCAGCATTGCCCCGTTGCTGGCCGCAGCAAAGATGTTATCGGGCATCATTGCCATCAGGATTTCGGAAAAGCTGGGTACCTTCCCTGCCTCGGCTGCACCCCCGCTGAGCGCGGCAGCCGCCCGCGCCGGGATCGGAAAAGCGGTCAGCAGGGCTGGAACCAGCAATGCCGAGATCAAGCCGGAAGCCAGCAGGATGGCGCAGAATGTGGTCACGGCACGCCGGGCCAGCGCGCCGCCGCCGGCTGCTTCGAGGGTCTGGGTGATCCCGGTGTAGACCAGACCGATGACCAGGGGGAGAATGGTGATCTGGAGCGCACGCAGCCACAGCGCACCAGCCGGTGTCGCAAACCTGAGCAGCCCTTCAAGTATCGGCGTTCCGGCCAAAGCCACGCCGACTGCAAAGCCCAGCACCAGCCCGGCAAACGTCAGCCCTGCCGGCACCTTGATTTCGGGGAACGTGGCGGCTTGGGTTCTCTCGTTCATTAAGGCTTGCTCCGGCGAATAGGGCACACTCGCCGCGTGACATTAACGGCGCGGCGCGACATAGCAATTTTTCGGCGCAGCGATGCTATGGGCAGGGGCATGGGACGCAATTATTTTGGTACCGACGGAATTCGCGGACTAACCAATGCAGGGGTGATGACCGCCGCCGTGGCGATGAAGGTTGGCCAGGCGGCAGGCACCCGCTTT
The DNA here is from genome assembly GCF_024642085.1 of Novosphingobium sp. GTDB lineage: Bacteria > Pseudomonadota > Alphaproteobacteria > Sphingomonadales > Sphingomonadaceae > Novosphingobium. The sequence continues at coordinate 29,175 of NZ_JAHEBV010000010.1, forward strand.
CTGCGCGGCAGCCACCGTCACCGGGTGGTGATTGGCAAGGACACGCGCCTGTCGGGCTACATGATCGAGAATGCGCTTGTTGCCGGGTTCACCAGTGTGGGAATGGACGTGGTCTTGACCGGGCCGTTGCCAACCCCTGCTATTGCCATGCTGACCCGCGAACTGCGCGCCGATGTTGGCGTCATGATATCGGCCAGCCACAATCCATACCAGGACAACGGCATAAAGCTGTTCGGTCCCGATGGCTTCAAGCTGTCCGACGCGGACGAGCTGGCGATCGAGGCCATGCTTGGCCAGGAACTTGCGCTGGCGCCCGCCACCGATATCGGCCGCGCCCGCCGGATTGAGGATGCGCGCGGACGCTATATTCATGCCGTCAAGGGATCGCTCCCCGATGACGTGCGTCTTGATGGGCTTAAAATTGTGGTCGATTGCGCCCACGGTGCCGCTTATCAGGTTGCGCCTTCGGCAATGTGGGAACTGGGGGCCGAGGTGATCGCCGTCGGGGTTCAACCCAACGGCACCAACATCAACGCCAAGTGCGGTTCGACCCACCTTGAATTGATCAAGGAAACAGTCGTGGCCAGCGGCGCCGACATTGGCATCGCGCTGGACGGCGATGCCGACCGGCTGATTGTGGTCGATGAAAAAGGCCAGACTGTCGATGGCGATCAAATAATGGCGCTGATCGGCACGCAGCTGGCCGCGCGCGGCGATTTGCGCGGCGGCGGTGTGGTCGCAACGGTCATGTCCAACCTGGGCCTCGAACGCTATCTTGCCGGGCATGGCCTGACGCTCGAACGCGCCAGAGTGGGTGACCGCTATGTCCTGGAAATGATGAAGGCCGGCGGCTTCAACGTGGGCGGAGAACAGTCGGGCCACATGATCCTGCTCGATCACGGCACGACAGGCGATGGGACCGTGGCTGCGCTACAGGTGCTGGCCGCGCTGGTTCAATCAGGCAAAAAGGCAAGCGATCTGCTTCACCTGTTCGATCCGGTGCCGCAGCTGCTGAAAAACGTACGCTTTGGCGGCGGTAAGCCGCTTGACGATGCACGCGTGAAAAGCGTGATTGCGGATGCCGAAACGCAGCTTGCGGGCAAGGGGCGCCTGGTCATCCGCCCGTCTGGCACCGAACCGGTAATCCGGGTCATGGCAGAAGGTGACGATGCCGCCCAGGTCGAAAAGGTGGTCGATGCGATCTGCGCCGCAGTGCAGGATGTCGCGGCATGAGCCTGGACATGCGCCCCGACTGCGAACGCTGCGGCACCGATCTTCCCGCAGACCTGCCTGGTGCGTTCATCTGCAGCTTCGAATGCACGTTCTGCACTGCCTGCGCCGACGCCATCGACGAACGTTGCCCGAATTGCGGCGGCGAATTGCTGGATCGCCCGACCCGCGCCAAACATCTCCACGCCAAGCATCCGCCATCGGCCGAGCGGAAGTTCAAGGGGTAATGCCCCCGCCGCGCATCCTTTCGATCGCCGGATCCGACTGTTCGGGCGGGGCCGGGATCCAGGCAGATATCAAGACGATCACCATGCTGGGCGGTTATGCGATGACCGCGATCACCGCGATCACCGCGCAAAATACTCTGGGGGTGACAGCCGTTGAAGTGATCGGCCCTGATCTGGTGCGCGCGCAGATCGATGCGTGCCTGTCCGATATCGGAGCGGATGCCGTGAAGATCGGGATGCTTGGATCGGCCGGGATTGCCGGCTGCGTCGCCGAAGTACTGGAACATGCCGGGCTGCCGATCGTGTTCGATCCTGTGATGGTTGCCAGCAGCGGGGCGGCGCTGGCCGATGCGGACACAATCAGCGCTTTCGAACGGTTGATGCAGCTTGCCGCGCTGACCACACCTAATGTGGCCGAATTAGCAGCATTGGGCGGGCATGACGGCATGGCGGCGCGTAGAGTGGCCTATCTTGCCAAGGGCGGCGATGGAACCGGCGAGCGGGTGGAAGACGTGCTGTGTCTGCCCGGCGAACCGCCGCATGTCATGGCTGGCACCCGCATCCACACCTCCCATACCCACGGCACCGGGTGTACCTTGTCCAGTGCAATTGCCACCTATCTGGGCAAAGGTCTGCCACTGCCCGAGGCGGTCGACCGGGCGCGCCTGTTCGTCCGTTCCGCGTTGCGCGCTGCGCCCGGCTTTGGGGCGGGCAGCGGCCCGCTTGGCCATGCCGACGCGCGGGGTTAGCGCCATTTTTCAGTTCTGGGCTGCGATATCGTAAAAGTCGCAGATCACTTGCCAGCCTTGGTCAGCTGTTTCGACACGGTGAAACAGCTTGATGTCATCGGCATTGATCACGCCTTCTTCAACCAGGGCATCGAAGTTGACCACCTTGTCCCAGAAATCTCGGCCGTAAAGCAGGATCGGGATCGGTTTCATCTTGCCGGTCTGGATCAGGGTCAACAGCTCGAAAAACTCGTCGAAGGTGCCGAATCCACCGGGGAATACCGCTACCGCCTTGGCCCGCAACAAAAAGTGCATCTTGCGCAGCGCGAAATAGTGGAACTGGAATGCCAGGTGCGGGGTGACATAGGTGTTAGGTGCCTGTTCGTGCGGCAACACGATGTTGAGGCCGATGGTTTCTGCCCCCGCCTCGACCGCGCCGCGGTTGGCCGCTTCCATGATTGATGGCCCGCCGCCAGAACACACTACGAACTGGCGCATGTCCTTTTCCACGATCGCCGCAGCAGAAGCGATCCGGGCCAGTTCCTTGGCCACGTCATAGTATTTTGACTTGGCCACCAGCCGTTCGATCACCGCCTTGCGTTCCGGCGTGGTGGCGACCTTCAGCGCTTCGGGTGCTGCTTCGGGCGATGGTATCCGGGCAGAACCGTAACAGACCAGCGTCGATCCGATTTTCGCTTCGTCCAGCAGCATTTCGCACTTCAGCAATTCCAGCTGAAAGCGCACCGGGCGCAGTTCTTCGCGCAGCAGGAAATCGGTATCGCGGAAAGCCAGCCGATAGGCCGGATCGCAGGTTTGCGGGGTTGAATGGCTGTGCGATTCGACGAAGCTGGCTTCCTGCTCCGCCTTGTAGAAACGGCGTCGATGGAGCCGTTTGTCCGTGGGTTCATTGCTCATGAAACCCTGATTGCCGGATTGGTGCGCCGTGTCAAAGCAAGGCTGTAGCCGGCTGGTCTGAAGCCAATGCGAAATCCGCAAACAGCCCATGCACGAGCCATAAGGCCAACCAGCTGCCCAATTCTGCGCTGTCCGGCCTGCTGGCTAGCTCGCCCAGCGTCCCGCCTGCGCTGATCAGGTTAAGCGCAGCGTATTCCCCCGCACAGATTACGCGCAATTGGGGGACCAGTCCCCGGCGCCAGACTATGATGTGGTTTTCCTCGGGTTCACCAAGCACCGGCTCTGCCGCCCCGGTGTCGGCCAGCGCGGTCCACAGCGCAGGGGCACCCGTTCCCAATCGGCGCAGCGCAAACCCGGCAGCGGGCACGAACTGCAGCCGGTCCCAATCGCTGCCTTCAAGGCCGGCCGAAGCCAGCCGTGCCGCGTCCAGCGTAGCGCTGTCGCGCGCGGCGAAGGCGCGCTGCATGTGCCATTCGATCCATGCCAGTTCGGCTACTTCGCAATCCCCGGCAAACAACGTCTCAAGCGCAGCGGAAAAGTCTGCGCCGTATTCGTCCAGTGTCCAGCTGGAAGGCGGCCGGGTCAGGATGTAGTGACACGCCGCCGCGGCAAAAGCCGCGTCTCCGGTCCAGCGGCGGGTCCGCTCGAAGCTGCTTTCCAGCGCGCCCAGCAAGCGGGTGCGGTAAGCATCGCGATACACCGCCATGCCAAGCGATACAGCCGGCGCGTCATCGTCGGCGCTGACTGCGTCCAGAAAAGTCTTCTGAAGCGCGGCAAGGCTCATGCTGCAAGCCCTTTGATCCCGGCATGGGAGCGCGCAATTGAAAGCTCGGCCAGCAAGTCTTCCAGCTGCGGGATCGCATCATCGCGCTCAATCATGGTCGCGCAGGGGCCAAACCGTGCCGTTGCGGCTTGATACAGCGCCCAGACTTTCGGACAAACCGGCGCATCGTGCGTGTCGATCAAAAGCCCTTGTGGGCCGCTGCTGTGCCCGGCCAGGTGTATCTGGCGTACCCGGTCTGCCGGAATGCCATCGAGGAAAGCCAGCGCATCGAAGCCGTGATTGACGCTGCTGACGTAGACGTTGTTGACGTCCAGCAGCAGATAGCATCCGGTCTCTTGCGTCAATGCGGCCAGGAATTGCCACTCGCTCATCGTGTTTTGCGCAAAACTGACATAGCTTGAAGGATTTTCAATCAGCAGCGGGCGTTCGAGCACGTCCTGGGCGTGGGTAACGTTGGCAATGCAAACGTCGAGCGCCTCGTCGTCATAAGGCAGCGGCAGAAGATCATGGCTGCCGCGTCCGCCTGCTCCGGTCCAGCACAGATGGTCCGACAGCCACAGCGGCTTGACGCGGTGGGCCAGCATTTTGAGCTCGGCCAGATAGTTGCTATCGAGCCCGGCTGAAGAACCGAGCGACATCGCCACACCGTGCATCGCGGTGGGATACCGTTCGGTCACCGCGTCAAGCGTGCGCAGCGGCTGGCCGCCGCAAGCCATAAAGTTTTCCGAAATGATCTCTACAAAATCGACCGGCTGATCGGCTTCCAGGAAGCGAGCATGATGTTCCTTGCGCAGGCCCAGGCCGAAGCCGGCAAAGCGGCCGATGCTTTTGTTCATGAAACAAGCCTTGAAAGCGGGAAATGTGGCCCGGCCGGGCGGAGGGGGGAGATACCCGGCCGGGCCTGTGCGACCCTTTCGGGGGGCCTTATCCGATATCGCCGATAGTGCCGCCGCGCTGCAGGCATGCGCCCGCTGCCATGGCCTTGAAGCCGTGACCCTTGCAGCTGTTCATGCCCTTGCAATCATGGGCGGTGGTCTTGCAATCGGCTGTGCCCTTGCAGCTGTTGACGCCGTAGCAATGTACCATATCGTTTGCGCCAACCGCTGCGCCAGTGCTTTCGGCGGGCGGCGTAGCGGCATGTGCCAGCGCCGACAGCGCGAACATTGCAGCGGCTGAGGCGAAGGTAGTTCCGGTCTTGAGAGTGGACATGGGTGCTCTCCAGCATTTGGGGTTGTGCGCCGACTTGGCATTGGCTGGTTCGCGCGATCCCCACGGCCGGTTACGCCGATCAAAAAAGATCGCGCTCAGGCCAATGGCTGTAACCAGTGCTGGCCCGCCAGCGAACCGGACGGTAAGGGTCACCACGGCGGTGGCCATGCCCGAACGGGAGATCCCTATGACCGCATTTACGACAGGTTCCGCGTTGGCAGCGATCGCCATGGCCGCGGTTTCGGCCGCCGCTCTGGCCCAGCCTGCCACCAGGCCGCCAGCGGAAAAATGCTATGGCGTAGCCAAGGCCGGCAAGAATGATTGCAAGGCCGGCCCCGGCACCAGTTGCGCCGGCAGTTCGACACGCGATTATCAGGGTAATGCCTGGAAATTGGTCAAGGCCGGCACCTGTCTGTCGATCAAAACGCCGGTCGGGCATGGCACCCTCGAACCGCAGCCGTGAAACCTGTAGGCGCCCTGATGACGCACTATGACCGAATGACGCATTGGTTGACGGGACGCGTACCTGACAGCCTGATGCTGCTGTTCGTGCGGATTGTGCTGGGCGGTATATTCTGGCGTTCAGGCCAAACCAAGGTCGAGGAAGGTACCTGGTTTACTCTCACCGATAATGCTCGAGAGCTGTTCCGCAGCGAATATGCCGGGGTCCCGCTGCCACCAGATCTGGCGGCGATGATGGCCAATTCAGCCGAACACATTCTGCCGGCGTCGTTGCTGGTCGGCCTGTTCACCCGTGCCTCTGCGCTGGGACTGGCGATCATGACGCTGGTCATTCAAGTGTTCGTCTATCCCGATGCGTGGTGGTCCGAACATGCGCTGTGGATCGGCCTCGCCCTGATCCTGATCCTGCGCGGCGGCGGCGCGCTGTCACTGGATGCTCTTCTGACTTGGCAGCGCAGCCGCGGATGATCGCCGATGAAGCCACCCTGACCCGCCTGACGGGGCTTGCCCAGCGCGGCGACCGGCAAGCCTACGCCGCCATGCTCAGCGCAAGCCGCAGCTGGTTGCTGCGCTATTTCCGGCGCAAGGTTCCTCCCGACCAGATCGAGGATCTGGTGCAGGACACCTTGCTATCAGTGCACCGCAAACTGGCCAGTTACGATCCAGAGCGACCGGTCATTCCGTGGCTGGCCGCGATTGCCCGGTACCGCTTCGTTGATCATCTGCGCCAGGTCTATCGTCACGCTGCAGCTGCAGTCGACGACGGGATCAACATCGCCACCGATGACGAACCGGCACTGTCTGCCCGGCTCAGCCTGGACCGGCTGTTCGAAGCGCTGCCCGGCGCCCAATGCCAGGCAATCGAACTGGTCAAGATCGAAGGGTTGTCGATTGCCGAAGCTTCAGCCTCGACCGGGCAAAGCGAAAGCCTGATAAAAGTAAATATCCACCGCGGCCTGAAACGGCTGGCGGCGCTGATTGAAAGAGCCTGAAACGATGTCCGATCATCCCGACACCCTGATTGCCGCGCTGGTCGATGATCTGCGCCCGGCCGCACCGCTTTATCAAAGCCGGGGCATGGCTTATGCCGTGCTGGCTCTGCTGGCCGGCGCCGCGCTCGTTACCGGCATTTTGGGGATGCGCCCCGATTTTGCAGCAGGACGCCCTGCCGCCTTGCCCGTCATTGCGGCCGGGATTTTCCTCGTGCTGGCACTGTCTTCGGCCTCCGCAGCAATTGCCATGGCGAGGCCAGCCGTGGGTGCGCGGCGCGATGGCTGGGGCTGGACGGCGTTGATGGCGGCTGTTTTGCCCGCCGGCGCGCTGTTTCTGGCCGTACAGGACGGGATGAGCGGTCTGGTTCAGGCATTCGCCCCGGCCGGCCTCTACTGCTTGGCACTGGGCAGCGCAGCAAGTGTGCTTTCGGCAGCGGCGCTGATCATATGGCTGCGCCGCGGTGCCCCTTCCTCGCCGCCGCGCGCGGGATTGCTGGTCGGCGTGGCAGCCGGATCGGCGGGCGTGTTTGCCACCTCGCTATGGTGCCAGCACGACGGCCTGCCCCACATCGGCATTTGGCATGGGCTTACCGTCATTGTCGGCGGCATAGCCGGACGCACGCTGCTGCCGCGCCTGCTGGCCTGGTAGGTCAAAGCGGAAAGATTGGATGCCCGACGAGGATTCGAACCTCGATTGACGGAGTCAGAGTCCGTAGTCTTACCATTAGACGATCGGGCAACAGGCCGGTGCCTCTAGAAGGGCGCGGGACCGAGGTCAAGCCTGCGCGAGCGGGCACATTTGCACGCAGCGCTTGCCCCCTTCCGCCGCCGCCGCTACCATCATCGCCAGGTACCCGCCGCATTCGGTGGGAAAACGATAAAGAGTGCACGTATCATGGCGGAGAACAATCCGCCGGCCATGCGCGAGGAGAACCACAGCGGCCCCGACGACGAACCCGATGGACGCGGTGACGCGATCGGTAAGGCGCCAGCCGACAGTTCTTCTTACCGCCCGGACGGCCTGAACAACAATCCCTTGGTACGCCCCGTTGCGCAGTGGGGCGCAATGCCCTTTCATCGCCAGGCCTTTGCCGCGATTGATCTTGGCACCAACAATTGCCGGCTGCTGATCGCCCGGCCGCAAGGCGACAACTTCGTCGTGATCGATGCTTTCAGCCGGGTCGTCCGGTTGGGCGAAGGGCTGGCGCAAGCGGGTCGGTTGAGCGACGAGGCCATGGACCGGGCGTTGGGAGCGCTGAGCATCTGCGCTGACAAGTTGCGCCGCCGCAATGTCTACCTTGCCCGCTCGGTCGCAACCGAGGCCTGCCGCCGCGCCGCCAATGGCGAGAGATTTATCGAAAGGGTCCAGCGTGAGACGGGCATCATGCTCGACATAATCAGCGCCAAGGAAGAAGCGCGGCTGGCAGTGCTTGGCTGCCATCTCCTGCTGGAACAGGGCGAAGGGCCAGCGATGATCTTCGACATCGGCGGCGGATCGACAGAAATGGTGCTGGTGGAGAGCGTACGCGGCGAAGTGCCGCGTATTCACGACTGGCAATCGGTGCCGTGGGGCGTTGTCTCGCTTACTGAAACCTGCGGGGACGAGCCCGATGACGATGCCGGACGCGCTGCCCGCTATGCCCGGATGCGCCAACTGGTGCGCGACAGTCTTGCGCCGTTCACGGTGCGGGTCTGGGACCGGCTTGAGAACGAACGCAAACGTGCCGTGCCGCTGCGTCTTCTGGGCACCAGCGGCACCGTCACCACCCTCGCCAGCGTCCATCTGGAATTGCCGCAGTACGATCGCCGCGCGGTCGATGGGCTGATCGTTCCGGCCGAATCGATGCGCGGGATCGCCGCGCGGCTTTCAGGGATGAGCCCGGAAGTGCGCCGCACCCAGGCCTGCATCGGGCGCGAACGCTCTGATCTGGTGGTGGCTGGCTGCGCGATCCTGGAAACAATCCTTGATATCTGGCCCGCCGACCGGTTGGGCGTGGCCGATCGCGGCATCCGCGAAGGGATCCTGCGCAGCCTGATGGCAGCCGGCGGGGCTGCGGAGAAAAGCCGTGCCGCGCTGCGCAAGGCGCGCCGCGAAGGGGGCCTGGCATGAGCCGTTCGGGCAAGGACCCCGGCGTAAGGGTCAAGACCGCCAAGAAGCGCACCCAGAGTTCGACCAAGTGGCTGCAACGCCAGTTAAACGATCCCTATGTCAAGGCGGCCAAGGCGCAGGGCTGGCGCAGCCGCGCGGCGTTCAAGCTGATCGAGCTTGACGACAAGTTCGGCCTGGTAAAACAGGCGCGCCGGGTGGTCGATCTGGGCATTGCCCCGGGCGGGTGGAGTCAGGTGGTGCGCCAGCGCAGCCCCCAGGCACGAGTCGTCGGAATTGATCTGTTGCCCACCGATCCGATCGAAGGCGTAGAGATTTTCCAAATGGACTTTATGGCCGACGATGCCCCCGCCGCGCTGACCGGCGCATTGGACGGCGCGCCCGATCTGGTCATATCGGACATGGCCGCCAACACGGTGGGCCACAAGCAGACCGATCACCTGCGCACCATGGGCCTGGTCGAAACAGCCGCGCATTTCGCCATCGAAACGCTGATGCCGGGCGGAGCTTTCGTGGCCAAGGTGCTGGCCGGTGGGACTGATGCCGATCTGCTGGCCCTGCTCAAGCAGCATTTTACCAGCGTCAAGCACGCCAAGCCGCCTGCCAGCCGCAAGGACAGTTCGGAATGGTATGTGATCGCCCAGGGTTTCAAGGGCGCGAACGGCGGCGGTTAGTCCATTTTGGGAGCAATGCCGCCCGCGTCGGGCAAATCATGCACGAGTTCAGCTTCGCCCTGACTGCCAACCGGGAAGCGGACCATGAACGCCAGTACGGCCACTACGGTCCAGCCAAGCGCGCCGCTGTAGTAAAGCCATTCCGGAAGGCCATTTCCCGCAGTCATCGCTGCGAGCGAGGCGCCGATTGGTCTGCCAAAATTACCCAACGCCATGTAGATCGTGAACTGAGTGGCCGCAACGCGCGGCGAACACAGCCGCATACAGATCGGAATGACGGCTATATTGTAAAGCAGACCGATCAAATCGGCGGAAATCTGCAGCGACACCAGTAGCCACGTTTCCCCCCAGAGTGGTTTGGCAAGGCCCATGATAAACAGCACCGCAGCGCCAAGCGAAGCTGCAGCAACCAGGCCGGCGCGTGTCCCAATCCGGTCAATCAGCGCGCCGCCGATCAGCAAGCCCGCCACGCCGCTGATCATTTGCGATGTCGACACCAGGCTGGTGTATTCGCTGATCTGCCAGCCCGCCATGCGCGTGAACAGTGCAGGATGGAATGCTTCGAAGCCGCCCGAGGGGACCGAACGCAGCAGCAGGATTGGCACAATGGCAAGCGTCAGGGGCACCAGCAGGGATTTGCCAGTCGACTTTAGCAGCGGCCGCCACGCATCGACCTGGATGCCGACATTGCGCGGATGGCTGGAACCGGCAGTCCACGGCAGCCGCCGTTCACCCGGCCGCTCGCGGATAGCCACGCCGTACAACGCGACAAGCAAGGGAAACCCCGCAAGCACTCCCAGTGCTACCGTTATCCCGGCATGCTGGAACAGGTAACCGCCCAGACTTGTGGCTGTGGCCATACCCAGCAGCTGGGCACCGAACATGATTCCGGCGGCCTTGGCCCGTTCATCATCGGGCATGATGTCGACCGCCAGGCTATCGATCCCCACGTCCTGAAAAGTGATGGCGCTGTTGGCGCCAAAAGCGAGCGCGGACAGCAGGAAAACGTTACTGGCCGCTGGGGCAACGAGTGCGCCAGCTAACAAGACAAGGACAGCAACCGACTGCGCGCCGATGATCCATGCCCGCCGGCGGCCCATGGGCAGGAATGTGTAGCGATCGATCAGGAAACCGTTGATCAGCTTGATCGTCCACGGCATCGAAGCCGCCGAAACCACGGATGCCACCTGGGCGGTGCTGGCGCCATTGGCACTCATCCAGGCCGGCACGGCATAGAAGAACAAGCCGACTGGAAAACCCTGGGTGAAATAGAACAGGATCAGCGTCAGCAGCCGCAGCGGCTTGCTGGTGCTGAGGATCAGGTTGCCGGATCGGGATGCAAGCGTTGCTGCCATGATTGTGCCCCACACAAACGCGTGAAAAATTGGCGACGCCTGAGCTATGGTTCTATCGCGGCAGGGCGTTTCCGCGCCGCCAAACGCTTGTTACCGGTGCCTAGTGTCCAATCCGGAAATCACAAAGCCCTAAGTTTTGGACTATGCCCCGTCGACAGCGCGACTGTGATGGGTCACCATCATCCCTTCGCTGGCGAAAGGCACATGAATGGAAATCGATCGCAGATCGCTGATGGGGGCAGCGGCCCTGCCATTTGCCGCCAGCGCGCTGGGCGCCCGGGCGAAGGCCGGCGATTGGTCTGCCATCGCCAGCGAATATGCCGTGACCCGCGAAGTAATCCAGCTGGAGCACGGCAACTGGGGGATGATGCCGCGCCCGGTTCTCCGCGCCTATCGCGCGATGGTTGAACGGGTGAACCGCGACACAAGCTACTACGCGCGCCGCACGATGATCGGCGATCTCGAAGGAGTTCGGGCCAAATTGGCCATGGCCATGGGCGTTGGCAGCGATGAAATCGTCCTGACACGAAACGCCACCGAAGCGATGAAGGCGCTGATCCTCCAGTACAACCGTCTGAAGCCTGGCGATGCGGTGCTTTATGCTGATCTTGATTACGACAGCATGCAGACCAGCATGGAATCGCTCGCTGCGCGGCGCAGTGTCCGCGTGATCAGGATCCCGCTACCAGAACCCGCAACGCGGCGAGGGTTGATCGATGCTTATGAGGCAGCGTTCAAGTCCAATCCGGCGATCCGACTGGTTCTGCTGACCCATGTCAGCCACCGCACCGGACTGGTCCTGCCGATCGCCGCGATCACCGCGATTGCCCGGCGCTACGGCGCCGATGCGGTGGTCGATGCCGCGCACAGCGTTGGCCAGATCGATTTTCGCCTGCCCGATCTTGGCGCCGATTTTGTCGGCTTCAACCTCCACAAGTGGATTGGTGCACCCTTGGGGGTCGGAGCGCTGTATATCCGCCGTGAGCGGATTGGCGCAATCGATCCCGACCCGGCAGAGCGTCCGGACAGCGCAGGCATTACCGCACGGGTGCACACCGGCACGCCCGACTATGCGGCGCAGCTGACGCTTCCCGCGGCCTTGGACTTTCAGGCAGCGATCGGCGCGGACTTGCGCCAGTCCCGGTTGAAGGTGCTGCGCGATCGCTGGGTTCGTCCACTTCGCGGACTGCCGCAAGTGCAAATCCTGACCCCGGATGATCCCGATCTTTATGGCGCAATCACTTCGTTCAGGATGACAGGCCGAACTTCGCACGCGGAAAATGTTGCGCTGGCCAAAAGGCTTCTGGACGATCACGGCATCTTTTGCGTGCACCGCGACGGGCTCGCATCAGGCTCTTGTGTGCGAATCACTCCGGCACTGTCGACATCGACCGGCGATCTGGACCGGCTGGTGGGTGCAGTGCGCGCGATCGCTGGATAGGCCATCATCCGCGCGCTTCGGCAAGCCGCCATGAAAAAGGGCGGCGCTTTGCAGCGCCGCCCGTTGTCCGTTTCGATGAAGTCCGGCTTTACTTGGCGGTCTTCAGGTACGCGATCACGTTGGCGCGTTCCTGAGCATCGGCGATTCCCGCAAAGCTCATCTTCGTACCTGGCGCATAGGCCTTGGGATTGGTCAGCCACGCATCAAGGCTGGCGTCATCCCACTTTCCGCCTTTGGACTTGAGTGCATCCGAAAAAGCAAAGCCGCCACGGCCTTCAGCGACAGAATCGCCGGCGATTCCAGCCAGATTCGGGCCAATGCCATTGGCGCCGCCCGGTGTAATGGTGTGGCATGACTTGCACTTGGCAAAGCTCTTTTCGCCGGCAGCAGCATCGCCGACCACGGCAACCGCGGCAGCCGCACCTTCTGCGCCTGCAGCCGGCGCGGCGGGCAGCGGCAGGTTGGAACCCTGCGTGTTAAGCCATGCCATCAGGTTGGCGCGTTCAGCTGCATCGGGCAGGCCAGCAAAACTCATCTTGGTGCCCGGCGCAAAAGCCTTGGGATTTGTCAGCCAGGCGTTGAGTGTGGTGAAATCCCACTTGCCGCCCTTCCCCTTGAGCGCATCGGAGAAGGCAAACCCGCCGCGGCCCGCTGCAACCGCTTCGCCCAGCACACCATAAAGATTGGGCCCGATCCCGTTTGCGCCGCCCTGGTTGACCGTGTGGCAGCTGGCGCATTTTTTGAAGGTCGCTTCGCCCTTGGCCATATCAGCGCTGGCGAGCAGCGTTTCAATTGCTACGGCCGGCTTGCCGCCGTCACCGCCTTCAGCCGCTTCTTCCTTAGGTGCGTGGACCTTATCGGCGCCGAAATAGCCGCTCGACACCGCGGACAGTCCCAGCGCGACGATGCCTGAAAACAGCACCCAGCCGGCGGTGGTATTGAAATTATCAGACTCAGCCATGGAACAGCCCCGTTGGGAAACCCTGCATTTGCGCGCCGCTCTAATGTCGGCACGGGCCGAGTGCAAGGGGCATTGCGGCCAGAGACGGCGGGGGTTAGCCAGAGCACGGACTATTCCCCGAATTCCCGGTCGCCGAGGAGCGCAGATGAGCTGGAAGCCCGAAGTTGAAGAGCTGCGCCGCCGACGCAAACTGGCCGAGCAAATGGGAGGGGCCGACAAAGTTGCCCGCCAGCACGGCCGCGGGAAATTGGACGCACGGGCCCGTATCAAGGGCCTGGTAGATCCCGGCAGCTTCCGCGAAATCGGCAAGATCGCGGGCAAAGGCCGCTATGATGCGAACGGCGAATTGCAGGATCTGGCGCCGTCCAACCTTATTTTCGGCCGCGCCAATATCGAGGGCCGTCCCGTAGTGGCCAGCGCCGATGATTTCACCGTCCGCGGCGGAGCGGCAGATGCCGCGATCAAACGCAAGTTCGAACAGTGTGAAGCGATGGCCAACAACCTGAAGATTCCACTTATCAGGATGATCGATGGAACCGGCGGCGGCGGTTCGGTCAAGACCCTGGAAACGATCGGGGCGACTTATGTGCCGGCGGTTCCCGGCTGGGGCGATGTGGTCAAGAATCTTGATACCGTGCCAGTTGTAGCGCTGTCGCTGGGGCCAACCGCAGGGCTTGGCGCAGCCCGCGTGGTGGCCAGTCATTACTCGCTGATGGTCAAAGGCCTCAGCCAGCTTTTTGCCGCAGGGCCTGCCGTGGTCGAGGCGATTGGCGAGGCGAGCGACAAGGAAAGCCTTGGCGGGAGCGATATCCACACCCGCAACGGCGTGGTCGACGAGGAGGTAGGCAGCGAGAACGAAGCGTTCCAGCGTGCCCGCCGCTTCCTGTCCTACCTTCCCAGCCATGTCGGACAGGCAGCGCCGCGCATAGTGGCCAGCGATCCGGTTGACCGCCGTGAACAGGCGCTTATCGACCTGGTGCCGCGCGCAGCAAAACAGGTTTATTCAATGCGCCGCCTGCTCGACATGGTCTTCGACCGGGAAAGCGTGTTTGAAATGGGTAAGCTGTGGGGCCGCGCGGCGATCACCGCCTTTGCCCGGCTAAATGGATGGCCAGTCGCAGTGCTGGCCAGCGATCCCAGCTTTCTGGGCGGATCATGGGAAGCGCGGACCAGCGAGAAGGTCGAACGCTTCATAAAACTTGCCGATCAGTTTCGCCTGCCGGTGGTCCACCTGGTCGACAATCCGGGCTTCATGATCGGTCGCGAGGCCGAAATGGCCGGCACGATCCGCTACGGCGTCCAGGCAATGAATGCGGTTTACAAAGCCACGGTACCGCTGGCCTGCGTCGTGATCCGCCGCGCCTATGGCATTGCTGGCAGCGCAATGAGTAATGCCGAGACCTTCCAGTACCGCTTTGCCTGGCCATCGGGCGATTGGGGCAGTCTGCCTATCGAGGGCGGGATCGAGGTTGCCTACAAGGCGGAAATCGAAGCTGCGCTGGACCCGGCGGCACATCTTGCCGGGATTCGCGACCGCCTCAATCGTGTGCGCAGCCCGTTCCGCACCGCTGAAATCTTTGGGATCGAGGACATCATCGACCCGCGCGATACCCGGCCGCTGCTGTGCGAGTTTGCGGACCTTGCGTGGCGATCGCTGGGCGAAAAACCCTAGGCCGGGCGCTCGGCACCAGGGGCATAAAGCCGGCGAAACAGTTTGCCGCGCTCACTGTAAAGCACCATTCCCAAGGCCAGCAATCCGCCGGTCAAGAGTGCCAGCGACAGGTTGCGCGCCGATCCGTCATAGGACTGGCCAATTGCAATGCCGAGCAACGAAGACAGGGCCGAACGCACGAACATCTGCGCCGATGCGGCTGCACCTGCCGTCCGCCCGAACGGCTGTAATGCTATAGAGGTGAAGTTCGCGCCCATGAAGGCGATCAGGCACATCTGCGAGCCCATCAGGCCAACAAAATCCCACAGCCCCTCGGTCCCGCTGAATGCCCGCCAGACTTGCAGTATGGCGACGCCGATATAGGCGAACAGCGCCGCCTGTGATACGCGCCGCGCGCCGAACCGCTCCACGATCCGCGAGTTGGCCAGGTTGGCTACGGCCATCCCGCCCGCCATACCCGCAAAGATCAATGGAAACGCTTGTCCACCGCCAAACCGCTCGGCGATCAATTGCTGCGAACTGTTGAGGAACCCAAACAGACCGGCCCACAGCACGCCTCCGCCAATGACATAGCCAATTGCGCTGCGCTCAAGCAGCGCCCCGCTCATGTTGCCGGTAATTGTGCGCAAATGGATGGCCTGCCGATTGGCGGGATCTAAGGATTCGGGCAGCCGCAGCCATACCCACAGCATGACCAGCAGCGCCATCGCCGCGGTAATCCCGAATATCCATCTCCATCCGGCAAACAGCAGCACGGCCTGACCAAATGAGGGCGCGATCATCGGTATGGCGAGGAACACCAGCGCAATTGTTGACAGAATACGCGCCATGCGATCACCTGAATAGCGGTCGCGCACGATCGCACTGGGAAGCACGGTCAACCCGGCGCTGAGGAAACCCTGAGTCAACCTAGCACCCAGCATGACGGTGAAATCGGGAGCAAAGGTGCATACCAGCGCAAGTACGCAATACAGTATAAGACAGCCGAACAGGACAGGCCGCCGGCCAAACCGGTCCGCCAGCGCACCCGGAAATAACGAACCAAGCGATGTCCCGATCAGATAGGTACCAATAACCAGTTGCCGCTGGTTAGGATCGCCCGCGCCCAGATCGCCGGCAATATTCGGCAGGGCCGGAAGCATAGAATCAATCGACAGGGCTTGCATCGCCATCAGCGTCGCCATCATCACAACCAGTTCGCGCTCGCCGATAGTGCGTTGCCGGGCAGGAGGGGGTATGGCGGCGTTCATCGCGTCCCCTTGGCCTTTCTTGGCGGGGCAGGCCAGCCTATTGTTGACACTATGAGCGATTCCGCCAGCCCCGACGATGACGGTGATGATCCGGCGCAGGGTCTGCGCAAGATCATCCACGTCGACATGGACGCGTTCTACGCCAGCGTAGAACAGCGCGATGATCTGGCACTGCGCGGCAAGCCGGTCGCGGTTGGCGGGGACGGCCCGCGCGGCGTTCTGACCACCTGTTCCTATGAGGCTCGAAAGTTCGGCTGCCGCTCGGCCATGCCTTCGGCCACGGCCAAACGATTATGCCCCGGTCTGATCTTTCGACGCCCGCGCTTTGACGTTTACACCGGCGTGTCGCGCCAGGTACGGGCGATCTTCTTCGACTATACGCCGCTGGTCGAACCGCTCAGCCTGGATGAGGCATTCCTTGACGTAACCGAGGATCTGCGCGGTATCGGGTCTGCCACCCGCATCGCCGAACTGATCCGCAAGCGCATCAGGGAAGAAACCGGGCTGACCGCCAGCGCAGGGGTGAGCTACAACAAGTTCCTGGCGAAACTGGCGAGTGACCAGAACAAGCCCGATGGTCTGTGCCTGATCCGACCAGGAGAAGGGGCGCAATTTGTGGCTGCCATGCCGGTGCGGCGATTCTTCGGTATCGGCCCGCGCGGCGCGGAAAAGATGGCGGCGCTGGGGATCGAAACCGGCGCAGACCTGGCCGCGCACGACATCGATTTCCTGCGTCGCCATTTCGGCAGTCAGGCCGATTACCTTTATCGCGCGGCGCGGGGAATCGACCTGCGCCGGGTCAAGGCTAACCGCGCGCGCAAGTCGCTGGGTGCGGAACGGACCTTCGACAAGGACATTTCCTCGGGCTCGGCGCTGCGTGAGGTGCTGGAACGGATCATCGCGATCACCTGGGAACGGATTGCCAAAGCGCAGGCTCAGGGCCGGACGGTAACTCTGAAGCTTAAACACGCCGACTTCACCGCGCTGACGCGCGCACGGTCGCTGGCTCGCCCTGTTGCGACACGGGACGAGTTTGCGGCGATCGGCCACGCGTTGCTAGATGAAGTCCTGCCACTGGCCCAGCCGGTGCGGCTCATGGGTCTGACGCTCTCGCAACTCGACGGAGAAGAGGAAGCTATTCCTCAACCGGCTCGAAAGACAGGACAGCTTCCGCTTTTTTAACCCAGCCGGGCAGACCCAAAGCTACGGTCGGCGACACATCGACGGGAAGGCTTTCAAGCGCGAAGAACCGGACCTCCACGATCTCTCGGCCGTCCGCGCGCAGCAGTCCATCGGCCATGCCGCAGATCAGATGGACGCGGTTAGTGGTGCCGGACAGCGGCTCTTCGATGGTCGCGATATGCAGGGGCTGCAGCAGACCGCACCCAACCTCCTCACCCAGTTCGCGCAAAGCCGCCGCCACCGGGTCCTCACCGCGAGCCAGTCCGCCGCCGGGCAGCATCCAGCGGCCGCTGCCATAGGAATGGCGGACCAGCAGGACGCGGCCCGCGCCGTCAAGGGCAAGCACCCGGCATCCGGTCAACAACGGCTTGCGCAGGCGCCACCACACCCGGCGCATGCGATGAGCAGCAATCAGGCCGCCGCGGTGCAGCGGCGCCGGGATCAGGCGAAACATGTCACTGGCTGACGCGCCGCACCCAGAAAGCGGGCCACCGGAAAGTCGTTTTCGCCCGCCAGCGCCGCGTCAAAAATCACGCGTTTGTCTTCGCCGCGGATCACGAACACCACTGCATCGCTATTTAACAAGGCCGGGATCGTCAGGCTGAGACGCGCAAAGGGCGCCTCGGGCGGCAAAGGATCGGGCACCAGGCGGCGCACAGTTACGGGATCATCAAGCCGGGGATCAGTGTTGGGAAACAGTGACGCGATGTGCCCATCGCTGCCCATGCCCAGCCACGTCAGCGCGAAGTGCGGCGGCTCTGCACCTTCAGCCAGCGCGACAACGGTAGCCCCAAGTGGTTCCAGTGCGGCACGGATCCGGCCGACATTGCTGGCCGGGTGATCTTCGGGCACAGTGCGGTCATCACCCGGCCAGACCACGATCCGGTCCCACTGCAGCTCGTTCGGATCAAGCCGGGCGAGGATCGGGAAAGGGGTCGCCCCCCCCGGAATCGTCATCACAACCGGCCCCCTGGTTTGCGCAAGCGCTGCGCATAGGCGCGCCTCCAGCCAATCGGCCACTCGGGCATCATCAGCGCCGGGAATGATTGTGACATTATCCATCCTGTCGCAGTAGCATCGGCGGACCGTGCGGGGAACATCGCCGCAATGCTATGCGACGCTCGGGATGGTCAGATTGCGGACAAGACTCCCGCAGCCAGCGCCGCCGCGCCTGCCAGGATCGCAGCGCCCGTTACGCGCCGTACGCGGGTCAGGTCATGCGCGACCAGCCATTCTGCCGCCAGCCAGCCGGCAATTGCCAGTGCCATGGCTGCCGCCGCGCCGCCAAGCGCGGTTGGGATTGGCGCGAGTGTCGCCACGGCCAGCGCCATCACTACAAAGCGTGTCGCATCGGTCAGCTGCTGGGCCAGCATCACCACTACGAAAGCTCCCAGCGAATTGGTCGGTTCAAGCGGCTGACCGGCGCGGCGCAAGACCAGCATTTCCAATCCGGCCAGCCCCAGCGCCATTACCGCAAACAATTGCCGCGCCGGAGCAGGAATTGCCTGGGCGATCAGCAATGAGGCCCAGACCGCAACCGCGATGCTGGCCGCGCCGGTCAACACGGCAGCGATCAGCAAAGCCGGGCGCTGTCCCTGCCGCGCAGTCATTGCCGCCAAAGTCATCTGGTCGCGCGCGCCAAGGCCGACGATCACGACTGCCAGGAGGCTGAAAAGGAGTGCGGCCATCGCAGTCGTGGTTGCGCCCCACGAGCCGCGACCGTCAAGGCCGGCACGGACCCCGTCCCCGGCGCAATCCGAAATGCGCTGTTAACTACATGCCTACACGCAACCTTGAACAGGTCTGCGGCATCGCTGCGACATGATCCGCACCAGGACCCTTTGCTCTGCTTCTGCTGCAATCGCTGGCATGAGCCTGTTGGCGCAACCTGCGTCGGCGTCGCTGGGCGTGGCGACCCTGCCGATGGCTGTCGCTGCGTCGGCCTTTGCCGCAAGTCAGCCGTGCCCCGTTGGAATCGCGCCGGCCGCCGGCTTCGCCGAAGCACCAAGCGTTTCCCTGCAAAGCAAGTCCGCCGCGATCCTGGGCGGGGCTGTAAGCCAGCTTGATCTGATCCGCCAGCAGCAGGCCGCATCCTTGGCGCAGCCCAATGCCGCTCTGGCGATGAGCGGGATGCTGGAACCCGCCACCGGTCCGTCGTTCTCGCCGCTCGCCCGGCCCGCAAACTGCAATGCCCCTGGGTTTATTGCCGCGGTGCGCCCGGTTGTGCCAGCCCTGCAGCTGGGCACTGCTGCCGCCGCGCCGATCGTGCCGCTTTCACCCGACAACTTCCTTGCCAGCAAGCGCTTGCCAATCCGCCGCACCAGTTTCGACAAGGATTGGGCCCGGGTCAGCGCCAAGGGTTTTTCCGGATCGGCGGCCGCGCGGCTGGTTGCGGTAGACCACGGGGTGCCTGGCATGGCTGAATTGACCGCTGTCAACAGCTGGGCCAACGGGCGCATCCGTTATGTCGAGGATCGCGTACTTTACGGCAAGGCCGACTATTGGGCCACAGCCGGAGAAACAATTCGCCGCGGCGCAGGCGACTGCGAGGATATCGCGATCGCCAAGATGCAATTGCTGGCCGCACTGGGCGTTGCCCGCGGTGCCATGTACCTCACCATCGCGCGCGATACCGTGCGCGCTGCTGATCACGCGGTGCTGGTTGTCAAACTGGACGGCAAGGCCTGGCTACTCGACAATGCAACCGACCGTGTGCTCGATGCCAGCGCCAGCTACGATTATCGGCCAATTGTGTCATTTAGCGAAAACAAGCGCTGGATACACGGCTACTGACGCGCTAACCGCGCCAGCGGGGCGGAGCAGTCCAGGGAATTTAGAGCCCCCTGGCTTGCTTCGTCCCAACCTTTTCCCGTTAGGATCAGCGCTCTGTCATCGCCTCGTCAAAGGCCTTGAGCACCGGTTTGAACAGATAGCTGAGGATCGATTTGCGCCCGGTAATGATCTCTGCATCGCAGATCATTCCCGGCATGATCGGTAGACGTCGGCCGTTCTTCTCGATGAAGGCGCGGTCGGTTTCAATGACCACGATGTAATAGGCCTGGCGTTCAGTTTCGTCATAGATCGAATCTGCGCTGATATTGCGAACCTGGCCGTTAAGCCCGCCGTAGATCGAGAAATCATAGGCGGTTACCTTGACTACCGCGCGGTCACCAACCTTGATGAAGGCGATGTCCTTTGGCGTGACGCGGGTTTCGATCAACAGCTTGTCGCCTTGGGGCACGATCTGCATGACCTTTTCGCCGGCACCAACGAAACCGCCCACGGTATTGACCTTTACGTCGTTGACGAAGCCGGTAACTGGCGCGCGCAGTTCGGTCGCGCCCGCTTTGATCGTCTGTTCGTTGACCGCCAGCTTGGTCGCTACTTCGCTTCGTTCGCTGAGCGCTTGCTGCCGAAAATCCAGCCGCGCTTCGCTGTATTGAGCTTGGGCCTCCTGGATCGCCGCCGATGCACGCGCAGCACCCTGGCGCGCCGCAGACAAGCGCCCCTGGACGTCGACCAGTTCGCGCTGGGCAGAGATCAGTTCAGTCTGCGGAATGACCTTCTTGGCAACCATTGGGGCCAATGTATCGACCTGCTGCTGAGCGAGCCGCACGCTTCCTTCCAGGCTGGCGATGGTCGCCTGACCCTCGGAAAGATCGCGGCGGCGCTGTTCAATTTGGGCGGACAGTGCCGATTGCTTGCTTGCTGCTGTGGCGCGGCGCACGGCGGCCAGCTGTGATTCTTCGGCGCAGATGGTACCTTCGCCGCAAGCCGACGACCCCGATCCGTTACCTTCACCCTGCAGCCGCGCAGCGCGCGCCGTCAGCCGTTCGTTCTCGGCCTGAAGCTGGCCCATTTGCGATTGCGATTGCGCGGTGTCGAGTTGAACCAGCAGCTGCCCCTGTTTCACCAGCTGGCCGGGCCGGACCATGATCGAAGCGATGGTGCTGGGCTCGCTCGCCTGGATCAGCTGGACCTTACTGGACGGAATAACCTTGCCCATGCCGCGCGTCACTTCATCGACGCGGGCGACGGCGGCCCATGCGATCAGCAGGAACAGGCCAAGGGCACAAACCGCGATCAGGCGGCGGTTGGCATCCCAGCCATGCCAAACATTGCGAAAGCCGGTTCCGCTCATTGCGCGACCATTGGCCCGGTCAGTTCGCCCACTGCAACCTGCCGGGGCGCAGGTTCGTCCGGCTTGGCTGATGTGGCAGCAACTGTCTCCTGAAAATGGCTGCCCATCGCAACCGGATCAGGCATGGCGGGACGCCAGGTCTTGGTCATGTCAATCCTTCCGCCGACGTCGTTGACGGCGTGGCGATCCTTCACGTCAGGGGCAACGGTCAGTCCAGGTGTGAACTGTTCTGCCGCTGCCACGGCGCTGTCTACCGTCAGCCCATCGGCCAGGGCGCGATCGCGCAGGGCGGAAAAATCAAGCGCGGGAATGCGTTCGGTCCCGGCATAGCGGCCATTGAACGTTGCGGCCGCACCCCAGGCGCCGCCAAAGCGATAAAAAATGTGACGACCGATCTGGCCGATCTTGCCAAGCTGGAAAGCCCATTTCGGCAGAACGTAATCGGCATGATAGAAGGTTGCGGTACCGACGCTGGATTCGACCGAGCCAGCCAGCGCCGCCTTGGCAACCGTTTCTGCCTCATGCCACGGCCCCGCAGCCGGCGTACGCAGCAGGGCGCCGTCGCACGTGAAGCTGAACTGGCAACCGGTGCGGCGTTCTGCGCCCTGATAAATCACACCGCATACGCTCTTGGGATAGGCAGGATGGCGCATGCGGTTCAGGATGACCTGGGCCACGGCGCGGCGGCCCTGCAACGGCTCAACCGCCGCCTCATAATAAACCGCCTGCGTCAGGCATTTCAGCGCAGTGGAGTACGTTTCGTTCTTCGCCGCGGCAAGGCCAAACGCCTTGACCTGTTCGAGCGGCAGGTTGAGCGTCGGGATAGCGGCGTTTTGATCTTTTGCGGCCTGGCCTTCGACCACGATCTGGTCCTTGTCGTCGACCGAGATGTTGGCAACGTTACCCACCTCAGCAAGGTCGATGCTGACCTGGGGCGCGGCTTGGCCAGCGGCAAAAGCGCGGGTCAGCGAAGGTACCGCAAACGACAAACCGAGCATTGCAACCAACGCGGCGATCGCTGCCAAAAGCCAATGTTCTGGCTTCCAGCGGCGCACGGCCGTGCCTGTGTCCGCAAGATCAAGCGGTAGCGACAGGTCAAGAAGCGAAGCGTTATGCGTGGTCATGGCTTGAGCCCCACTCCAGCAGATGCGATGATTTCATCCCTTGGTCCGTCGGCCACAATCCGCCCCTTGTCGAGTACGATCAGGCGGTTGCAAATGGCAAAAAGTGCCGGTCGGTGGGTCGAAATAATCAGTGTCTGGTCAGATGTCAGCGATTGGGACAGCCGGTCGACGAATAGTTTCTCGGTCTGGCTGTCCATCGCGCCTGTAGGTTCATCCAGGAACAGCAGCTTTGATGGACGGACAAAGGCGCGTGCCAGCGTCAGGAAACTGCGCTGGCCGCCCGACAGACAGCTGCCTGCCTCACCCACCCCGCGGTCGAACCCGCCAGCGTCCTGGCTAAGGAACTGGTCCGCACCGACAAAGCGCAGCGCATCAATCATCGCTGCGTCATCGACCACGCCCGCACCCAGTGCCAAGTTGTCCTTGATCGTACCAGAGAACAGGCTGGCATCCTGGCCGACAAAGCGAAAAGCATCGCGCAGTTCCTGGGGACGGTATTGGCGGCTGTCGATCCCGTCGATCAGCATGGCCCCGGCGCCGGGCTGGTACAGCCCGCACAGCAACCTGCCCAGGGTCGATTTGCCCGATGCGACCCGCCCGACAATCGCGATCCGGTCCCCGGGGTTGATGGTCAGATTAATGTCCTTCAGCGATTCGCCCGACGCCTCGGGATAGCTGAACGCGGCGTCTTCAAGACGGATGGTGGCTGAACGCACCGACGGGGTCAGCGATGCGCTGCCCATCCGGCGTTCGTCCGGTGCATCCCACAGCTTCTGGATTGATTGCAGGGTTTGCTGTGCCTGCTGACCGCGGGTGAGCAAAAATGCCAGCTGACCGGCCGGGGCCAGCGAACGCGACGACAGCATGACGATTGCAACGATCGCGCCCATGGTGATCTTGCCCGCATCGAACAGGTAATATCCGCCTACGATTAGTGCGATGTTGGACACCTGCTGGAACGTACTGGCCATGCCGATGGCAGTGGTGCTGACGTCTTTCAACCGCTGCTGCGAATGGGCGCCAAGTTCCGCCAGCTTGCGCCAGCGCCCCAACATCGCACCTTCCCCCGCAATGGACTTTAAGGTTTCAAGCCCGGCGATCGATTCCACCAACAGTGTCTGCTGAAGGCCGTGGTCAGCCTGCGCTTCGCGCGCAGCATGGATAACCTGGCCGCGTAGCCTGAGGCCGATCAGCGCCATGATTGCCATGGCAATCAGCGGGACCAGGGCCAGCCAACCCGCGATCCACGCGATCAGCGCAACGAACAAGACAAGAAAGAGAAGATCAATGACCAGCATAATCGTGGTCGAAGCATAGAAATCGCGCACCAGCGCATATTCGGACACGCGTGCGACCATGTTGCCAGTGTGGCCCTTTCGGTCGGCAAGCGGGGCAGCAAGGATCTTGGAATAGATCTTTTGCGAAAGCTTCATGTCGAGTTCGTGTCCGATCTCGTCAAGCACGGCCGAGCGCGCACGGCGCAGCGCATATTCGATCGCAAAGGCCCCCAGCACGCCCACCGCCAGCACCCAGAGAGTTGCCTGGGTGCGGTTGGGAATGACGCGGTCATACACATTCATCGAAAACAGCGGCAGCGCCAGCGCCAGCATGTTGATGATCAGGGTCGACACCCAGACCGGGGCAAAACGGCGTCGCAACTTTGCGACTTCCGACCAGAACCAGTGCGTGCGGGCGCCGACTTCCCACGGCTGACCTTCGGCGCGCAGGGCAGAGGGATCGCCGAACACCGTCGACATCCAGCCCGCATAGTCGCTTTCCAGCGCCTTCATCGGCTCCCATTGCGATTGCCCTGTTTCCGGACGCCAGACCAGCGCATCACCGTCGCGCAGTTCGTGGATTACCGCGATCCGATCATCGCCCAGCGCGATCAGCGCAGGATAGCTGGAAGCCCGGTGCGGCAGACGCTTGGGACGCTGCGCATCACTGTTGAGACCCAGAACCTCAAGCGCCGGTTCGGCCTGATGCAGCGGCAGCTGCCCCCGAGCATCCAGCGCCAGGCCCGCCAGCATGGCCTGTGAAAACGGTACGCCAAACCGCTCTGCCAGCTGGGCCAGTGCGGCGACCAGCGGGTCAGCTTGGGCGGTAAAAGCAGAAGGCCCATCGGCCATATGGTCAGTTCCTGTTGTGCGATGCCCCTGCCCCCGGGGAAGAGGAGGCAGGGACTCACTTCGATCATGCGGGGTGGATAGCCGCCCCGTACACCCGCGCCCGTTTACTTGGGCCGGGTGCGGTATTCGAGCTCAGCCGGCTTGGCCGGGCCATAGTTGAAGCGATCACGTTCCTTCTCGCCCGCACCGGCGCCGGGCGCGATATTCATCGCCGAAAGAAAGCGATTGGTCGCGGCCAGCGTCTGGTAGCGGGCAAAGATCGCTGAAAAGCGCGACGTTTCAAGGCGGACCTGCGTGTTGTAGCGCGCGTTCTGCGAATCGAGCACATCAAGCAGCGAGCGGCGGCCAACACTGAACTGGCTGCGATAGGAAAGCAGCAGGTCGTCGCTGACTTTGCTTTGCGTTTCGAGGTCGCTGGTGATCCGTGTCTGGCTGTCGAGCTTGGACCAGGCTGTGCGCACATCTTCTTCCGATTGGCGCACCACTGTGTAAAGGCGGTAGCGGCTCTCGCTCGCGCGGCGGACCATCTCCTGGTAATTGGCGCGATTGATCCCGCCATCGAAGATGTTCCAGCGCAGGAAGGCGCGGCCCTGGACGTCGCGGGTAGCCCCGTCGACTCCGTCAATGTCGTGGCCGATCCGCCCCGTCACATCGATCCCGATCTTGGGCAACTGATCCGCTTTGACGCTGTTGGCCAGGGCATGGCTGGCATCGACATCGGCTTCGGCTTCGCGGACCAGCGGGTTTTGCGTGCGGGCAAGACCAACCGCTTCGGCCACCGATCCTGGCATGGCCTCGTTCAGCAAGGGCGGCTGGATCACCGCATCGATGTCGAGACCCGAAAGCGTTCGCAAGCTGATCTTCGCCTCGGTCAGGGCCTGCTCGGCCTCAATCGTGCGGACGCGGGCGGCCTGAAGGCGTTCCTGCGCCTGTTGCTGGTCGGCAATCGAGATCGAACCCTGTTCGACACCCGATCCCAGATCTTTCACCAGCGCTTCGTGGAAGGCAACGTTGTCCATGCTGGCGGCCACAACACGCTGCTGAAGCAGCACGTCAAGGTACTGGCGTGCAACCTGAAGCGCGATGAACTCCGAACGTTCGACGACCCGCAGCGAAGCGCCGTCGACACGCGCAGCCTGACGCAACAGTTCGCCCCGGCGGCGGCCAAAGTCGATCAGCGTCCATTCGGCGCGCACTTCACCGGTGACCGGATAAAGCTCGTTGTTCTGAATCCCGGTCAGACGCCGGGTAGGGTTGTCGAGATGACGGATGCCAGCCGATCCTTCAACGTCGACGCGCGGTGCATAGAGCCCCTGAGCCTGCTTGCGTTCGAACTGGATGGCTTCCTTGTTGTACTGCGCCTGGGCAATCTCGGGATTCGAGTTCACCGCGACAGCGATAACGTCCGGCATGGAAACAGGCGCCGATTGCGCGAGCGCGGGCGTAGCGACAGACGCCAGCAGCGTTACAAGGCTGGCGGCAAGCGATTTCTTTATGGTCATGGTCCTGCCCCCTGCAGTCAATTCTGGACGGTGATTTCGACGCGGCGGTTCTGCGGGTTACGCTCTCCGTCAGCGGTCGGCACCTTGGGCGAGCTTTCGCCTTGGCCCGATACCATCAGTGCGCCCGGATCTGCACCCTGCGACCCCAGCATCTGCGAGACCGCCTGCGCGCGATGCACCGACAGGCCGTTGTTGTACGCATCGCTGCCCGACCGATCGGTATGACCGGTCACGGTCAATCCTTTCCAGCCGCAGGCTTTGAGGTTCTGCGCGGCAGCCTGGATTATCGGCATGGCACTTTCAGGCGGAACAGCGCTGTCCCATTCGAAGAACACGATCCCGGCAATACTTTCGCGGCAGGCCGGATTGTCGACCGGAACAGCCGGCGCCTGGACCGCAACCGGCATGGGCTGGGCGTTCATCCGCATGGCGGCGTCGATGCATTTGCCAATCGACACGGGATCCTTGGTGCTGCTTTTCAGAAAACCCAGCGCGATGCCGCACTGCGCCTTGGCCTGAATCGCCCACAGATAGCGCGGATCATTCGCTCCGACCGTGCCCCCGTCACGCGTCAAAGCCAGCGCCGCATCATAGCGCTGGCCGATTTCCCCCTTCAGTTCGGATACTGACATCGACATCATGTCGACCGAGGTCACCAAGTTTCCCGCCACCGGCTGTTCCTGAGCGGCAGCCGGTGAGGCTACGGCAGAGGCAACCAATGCCATTGTCAGTTTAGTCGTATTACGCATCGCGATATTCCCCAATTTCGCTGCAGTCTCATAAATCCCCTTCATCACGCCAAGGCAGCGGCCTGTTCGTGATCGAGCACCTGCATCAAGCTGAGATGCGGCGCTCCTGCGTCGTGGCCGGATCCCTGCACACTGCTGTCAAGCAGTCCCTGGAGTGCAAAGTCACCCGCCTTATGCGAAGCTTCCGTACCGGTTGCGGCCCCCGCCGCGAAATGATCGACCAAGTGGTCGACCGCGTGATTGCCGGCGGCATCGGCCATCGCCTCGGCAACGGCGGGCGCTGCCATTTCACCCTTCACCGCAGCCGGAGCGGCAACTGTCAGCAGTGCGTCCATCGCTGACTGACCGGCATCGTGCGCAGCGAACAGCGCACTTTTCCCGCTGTCTGCAGCCAAATTCGCCCCGTCGCTACCGTGATCAGCCGGCTTGTCCTGGCTGGCATGACCAAGGCCGGCATCGCCGCGGTCTGCGCTCCCATGCGTGTCAGCCATCGCCGCAATCTTGCCAGAGGCCAGCGCGGCGAGCTGCACGGAGGCAGACTGTGGTGCAGAGTCGGACACGTCGATCGCCGCAATGGCAGTAACGGCTGGCAAATCGGCAGTATGCGCAGCTGCCGTTCGCAAGCCTGTATCAGCAGCAGCATTGGCGTGGTCCAGCGCCATTGCTGCCAGCAGGCCGGTTGCCGCTGCGTTCATCGCAGCCAGTTCGGCAGGTTGAGCCTGCCGCTGAAGCGATGTTGTGGCAAAGGCCACGTCGGCTGCATTCCCCGATGTGCCATCGACGCGGATGTATGTCGTCGTCCCAAAAATGGTTACGTCGCCATTTGCCGCTGTTGCACCCTGACCATCGCTGGTCAGATTGAGGCTGACAATGCCAAGTTCGGTCAGGGTCTTGAACTCACCTGCTTCGCTCACCCCGTTGCTGTTGGAATCCTGCCACACCCCGAATTGGGCAAAGGACGCATCCTGCGCATCCAACATGCCATCATGGTTGCTGTCGTAGATCGCTGCAACGCCTTGCAAATCGGTCAGGCCATTGCCGCCAAAGACAATCTCGCGTCCGTTGTCGACACTGCCCGATCCGTTGGCGTCGATCGCCAGCAGACCGTCGTGTGCATCGACCCAGGCGGTGCCGACCTTGGTGCCGGAACCGTCATAGTCAAAGCTGACGCCCGCATCGGCCGCCAGATAGTGGATGCCATCACCATTGAGGTCAATCGCGATCGGTGCAGCCGGGGCAAGCGGCGTAAGGCCGGTTGCGACATGCACAGAGAAGCTGCCGGTCGAGGTCGGATCGCCATCCCCGTCTGTCAAGGTTACCGTGAAGGGCAGGGTTTTGTCGATGGTAGTCGAAGTCACACCGATGTCGGTCAGATTTAGTTTGATCGATCCGGTTGCTTCATAAACGTCAATCCAAGCGATCTGCGTTCCCGCGGGCGAATTTACGGTCAGGGTTGACGCGGCGGTTGCGCCATCAAGCACCCAGTTCTGCGTGGTTCCGTTGGTATAATGCGCAACAAACTCAATCTTGTCGCCGCCCCCAAAGTTGAAGAACGAGAACGAAGCATAGCTGACGTTGGCATAGGGCCCGGCAACTGGCGGAGTGTAACCACCCGGTCCGTCATAATCATTTAGCGCACCGAAATCGAAGCGAATGAACTCACCCGCGTCGAAATTATTGTTGGCCAGCCCCCACCCGCTGGTGGACCCGTTGACGTCGGTGCGCTGAGTCATGTCAGGCGTTCCGCCCGCAAGCCAGGCACCTTCCTCGCCGCCAGTGAAGCCGCCGGTAGCAGCCCAACCGGTCACCAAAGTTAGCTTTTCAGCCGTGGCCGAGTTGGTCACTTCAATGCCGTTGCTTGGCCCCGAACCGAAAGCGCCGTTCGACAGGATCGACACATTGGTGACGGTCGGATCGAGCGCGGTGATCAGATCGAAGGTGTATTGGCCCGAAGTGCCGGCATTAGGACTGACCGACAGGGTAAATACCGCGGTATCTCCGGCGTTGAACGTCCCGCTGTTGTCGTTGTCGGCATAGGCGGTCAGAACACTGCCGACCTGATTGGTGACGAGCGCGTGCCCGCCCGAGGTCAACCCGGTGACATTTGCCGTTATCGTCATCGTGCTGCCCGCGCCATCGGCGCCAGGCGTGAAGTGCAGTGTACCAACCGCCGGAGCAGTGGCCGGATTGTTGTCGGTCTGCTGGTTCTGCACGGTGCCAAGCATCGGCGCATCATCCAGGAAGGTCAGGTTCTGGCCGATGTTGGCTGTTGCCGTGGCAGCATCGCCGTCGCCATCGGTGAAAGTGCCGGTAAGTGTGATCAGGTTGTCTGCGGCCAGAGTGATCGCCTGGTTCGGCCCGGTATTGGGCGAATGGACTATCGCTCGCAGCTGGTCGAGAGTGACATCGCCGGAACCGTTGACGCTGACCGTAAATACCAACAGGTTGCTGCCAGCCGTGCGGCCTTCGACGACCCCGCCGTTCATGACCAGATTTACCGCCTGGCCGCTGAGCGTATCCGTCAGGCCGCTGGCACCAGCGTTCAGCCCAAGGGTATAAGCCGTACCGCCACCGATAGCTGCGCCATCCGCACCGAAGTTGGCAGTAAAGACCGACGCGAAACTGGCTGTGGCGTTGGTCGCAAGGATCGTTTCATCGACAGTCAACTGCGGCTGGGTTGTCGATGCCGTAGGAGCTGGCATGTCATCGTTGAACACGATGACCATCTGTCCAGACGTGGTGCTGTCACCATCACTATCGGTGGAGAGGTAATTCAGCAAAGTCGATGTGCTGGTTTCATTGCCGCCTGCTGTGTGCAGGACATTATCGACCAAGGTGACCGTGTAGGCGCCGGAAGGAGTCAGGGAAACCGTAAACAGCACCCCGCGCGGACCAGTTGCAGTCAGCGTGTTGGTCAGTGTGTTCCAACTGTAGTTGACGGTTTCAGTGCCAATCGTGCCCAGCGTACCGTTGAGATTGGCGAAGCTGACCGTGCCGGTATCGTTGCCAAAATTGACGTTGATCTGGCCGCGGAAACTGGCTTCGCTGGACAGCGGGCCATCCAAATCGCCCGAGTTGGCATCGATGTCCCCGGTGCCGGATGCTGGATTGCTGCTGGCAAGACCATCATCGTCAACCGCAGCGCCGACGGCGGGCGGGTTGGGTACCGAATCCGCCAGTAGCGTGATGGTCGCAGTAGCCATCGACGGATCGCCGTCTCGGTCAGTGATCGTGTACTGGAACGTGATCGTTCCGGTTTCGCCTGCACCGGGAGTGTAGGTAAAGGTGCCGTTGCCATTATTGATCAGAGTGCCACTCGCAGCGCCAAGGCCGTTGTGCAGCGATCCCGGCACGAGAGCCACGCTGGTCGCCAGGGTTCCATCGGCGCCGCGCTCGTCGTTGGTGAAGACGTTGATTGTCACAGGTGCATTCTCAAGCCCCTGAATGGCGCTGTCATCATGCGCCGATGGGGTGTCATCGTTGATGGTGACACTGAAGGTCCCGGTCGCCGAAGCGCGGTCACCATCGGCGTCCACTGCTTGAACGATACCGGTGAAGCTCAGGACAAGGTTGTTTTCGTCCAGCCCCTGGGCATGATCAATCGGGCCCAGCAGGGTGAAGGTCCATCCGCCGGTGGAGGAATTGAGACTGAGAGTGAATACCGGCGAAGCACCTGCCGTTGCAGTCAGCACGTTGCCCGCGATCGCATAGGTGATCGCCACGCCGCCTGAAGAGAGCGCGGGCAGGCCCGTGGTGGTGGTTAGCAGATACTGCGGCGCGGTGTCCGCCCCGCCAGAGAACAACCCTACGACCGACCCTGTTGCAACGGTGGTTGCCGCAATGTCACCGGTACCGCCCGCGATTCCGCCGGAAAGGCCGCCATCTTCGTCAACCGAACCCGACGTTGTGCCTGTGGTAGCAATCGGGCTGTCGTCTTCGATCGAAACGGTAATGGTTGTCGGGCTGGAAACGGTGCCGTCGGAAACATTTACCGGCACGGTCAGCGCCAGGCTGTCCTCGACCGCGTTATTGGGATGATCGATGTGGCCCAGCAGCGTCACGGTGTAGTTACCTGAACCATCAATGGTGACGGTGATAACCGGGATGCCGCCTGCCGTACCTGTAAGCGAACCTGTGCCGCTGCCAGTCCAGACAACCGCAACGCCGCCCGACGTAAGGCCCGGCGTGGGCGTTCCCAGCGTGTAGAACAGTGTATCGCCATCGACATCGGTAGCGATGATCACACCCGTGCCAACTGTGCTGTTGGTCGTATCGGTGTTGCCGACATCATCCGGGTTGCCCAGCGGCAGGCCTTCTTCGGAGACGGCGGTTGTTCCGGGGTTTACGCTCGGTGCATCATTGGTGCCATCTATCCGGATCGTCAGGGTCGCGGTGGTCTTGTCACCATCGCGGTCGGTGATCTGATAGGTAAATATCTCTGTCAGGAATTCGCCTGTATCAAGTGCCTGGACCGCCGCCTTGGTGTTATCAAGCGTGTAGGTATACTGGCCATCGGATCCCAGGATCAGCGAGCCGTAGGTGCCTGCAAGCGACACACCGACGGTGCCGGAAGTAGCGCCGAACGCTATGCCCGTCACAGGGCCGGTGAGCGGTTCGCCATCGGCGCCGATCGAATCCTTGACCCCGTCAGTAGCGTTCAAGTCACTACCGCCGCTGCCCGTGAAGACATTTCCGTCCGCCACACTGGGTCCATCTTCCGTGACGGTGTCGGTATCATCAAAGGCAAGCGGCGTGTCGTCGTTGACAACGATGAGCAACTGACCTGGCGCTTTGTCGAGATCGCCGTCGGTCACAACATAGTTGAGCGTAAAAGACAGATTTTCTTCAATTGTGCCGATGGTCGGATGCAACACCGGCGCATTCTGGGTGACGGTGTAAGCCCCGCTAACAGCGTTAAGCGTAACCGTCGCAACGGTCACGAAGCTGCCGCCTTGGTTCTGCTGGACCAGAATGTTTGAACCCGCTGCCACGTACTGGAAGCCGGCCGGTGCGCCAGTGGTCAGGAAAGCGAGCGTGCCGCCGTCATTGCCATAAGTGTGCGAAAGCGTGCCGGCGGTGAACTGCACTGCGCCGGTATCGCCGTCACCGCCTGGATTTCCGTTTGCCAGCGCATCGTCGTTGAGGAACACGGTCAGGTTGCTGCCGGCACTTGGCGCATCGTCCACAAACTGCAGGTGATCGCCGATGCCGATTGTCGCGGGAACGCTGTCACCGTCGCGGTCGGTGACTGTCTGGGTCAGACTGATCAGGTCTGCCGCAAGGGTTTCGACATCATTCGGCCCTGTGTTTGGATCGTGATAAACTGCGCGCAGCTGGTCTAACGTTACCGCGCCGGTGGAATTGACCGAAACCTGGAAGACCAGATCGTTGCTGGCAGTCCGGCCTTCCACTACCCCGCCGACCAGAGACAGCGTGACAGCTTGACCTGACAGCGTATCGATCAAGCCGCTGGGACCCGAAACAACCGACAGCGCATAAGCGATGCCGCCGCCAACAGCAGCACCGTCTGCACCGAAGTGCGGTGTAAAAACTGTGCTGAAATCAGCCGTGTCATTGGTGCCCAGAGCCGTTTCATCGACTGTGAGCGTGGGAATAACGCCTGTTGCTGTCGGTGCCGGAGTGTCGTCGTTGACGTTGATCGTCAGTACGCCGGCCGCACTGTCGAGATCGGCGTCGGTTACGCTGTAGGCCAGCGTGAAGACCGTACCGTTTTCGTCGGCACCGCTGGCATGCATGATCGGCGCAAGCTGGGTAACGGTATAGGCGCCCGTCCCTTCTGCCAGAGTAATCGCCACTACCTTGACCGCGCCCTGGAAAACATCGATCCCGGTGCCGTTGGCAACATAGCTGAAGCCGGCGGGTGCACCGGTCGTCGCCAAAGCCCAGGTCAGCGCACCGTCGCCGCCTGATCCGGCCAGTGTGCCGGCCGTGTTGGCGGTATCAGGATCAACATCGCCGATGCCGCCCGGATTGCCGCCCCCAAGAGCATCGTCATCAAGCTGAATCAGCGCATTGGGGCCGGTGATCGGCGCCGCATCCTGCAACGTGATCTTCAACGTGGCGGTTGCGGCATCGCCGTCGCCGTCTTTGAGAGTGTAGGTAAACACATCCTGTGCATTGATCGGGCCAGTGCCGGAGCGGACGTAAGAATATGATCCATCAATGTTGAGCGTCAGAGTGCCAAACTCGCCAGCGACCACAAAATCACCATTGGTGTCAAACGCGGTGTCGCTGTTGGCGGGCACGTTGTTGCTCGCCACGCCTGCAACCGCGCCGCCATCTGCGCCCGGGAAATCCTTGCCGTTGTCGCTGTCACCAGCATCTCCGGGCGCATCGTCGGTCAGGACATTGCCGGTAGCCGGACCGGTAGCCCCGGCCAGAAGCGCATCGGTATCATCGGCAGCAATTGGCGTGTCATCGTTGACGTTGATCGTCAGTACGCCGGCCGCACTGTCGAGATCGGCGTCGGTTACGCTGTAGGCCAGCGTGAAGACCGTACCGTTTTCGTCGGCACCGCTGGCATGCATGATCGGCGCAAGCTGGGTAACGGTATAGGCGCCCGTCCCTTCTGCCAGAGTAATCGCCACTACCTTGACCGCGCCCTGGAAAACATCGATCCCGGTGCCGTTGGCAACATAGCTGAAGCCGGCGGGTGCACCGGTCGTCGCCAAAGCCCAGGTCAGCGCACCGTCGCCGCCTGATCCGGCCAGTGTGCCGGCCGTGTTGGCGGTATCAGGATCAACATCGCCGATGCCGCCCGGATTGCCGCCCCCAAGAGCATCGTCATCAAGCTGAATGAGCGCATTGGGGCCGGTGATCGGACGCGCGTCTTCGATCAGGATTGTCAGCGTTGCAGTCGTGGTATCGCCGTCGCCATCCGTCAGGGTATACGTAAATACATCCTGCGAATTGCCCGGAGCGCCGGAATAGCGGGTATACGTATAGTTGCCGTCCGCATCCAGCGTCAGTTCGCCAAACTGGCCCTGGGTGACCCCGCCAATCGAACCCGCACCGCTAAACCCGGTAATCGCCGTCACTGCGCCCCCGGTTGCCGGACCGTCAGCACCGACCATGTCGGCTCCCGCCGGATCGCCATCGCTGCCGGCGCCGGTCAGGACGTTGCCCGACGCGGTAGTGGCTCCGGTCAGCAGCGCATCGGTGTCATCGGCGGCAATCGGGGTATCATCGTTTACATTGATCGTCAGTGAGCCTGGCGCACTGTCGCCGTCGGCGTCAGTGACGGTGTAGCTCAGCGCAAAGCCCAAGCTGTTTTCATCAAGTCCCGCAGGATGACTGATCGGTGCGTTTTGTGAAACAGCATAAGCGCCCGTCGTACTGTCGAGAGTAACGGTCAGGACCAGGGTTGTACCTTGACGCACTTCGACCAGCCCCGCATTGACCACGGTCGAAGTGAAGCCAGCAGGCAGGCCTACACCGGTTAAGGCCCAGGTCAGCGCACCGTCGCCGCCCGATCCGGCCAGGGTGCCTGCCGTGTTAGCGGTGTCGGGATCCACATCGCCGATGCCGCCAGGATTGCCATTATCGCGCGCATCGTCATCGAGCAAAACAATCGCGTTGCGGCCGGTAATCGGCGCAGCATCCTGCACGGTTATCGTCAGCGTGGCGGTTGCGGTGTCACCGTCGCCATCGGTCAGGGTATAGGTGAAGCTATCGGTCGCATCGATCGGCCCGGTGCCGTTGCGGACATAGCTGTAGCTGCCGTCCACATTGAGCGTCAGGGTGCCGAACTCGCCGACGACCAACAGATCGCCGTTGGCGTCCTGCATGTTGTCACTGTTGGCGGGCACGTTGTTGCTGCTAACCGCTGTAACGCTGCCGCCATCCGCGCCCGGGAAATCCTTGCCGTTGTCGGTGTCACCCGCATCGCCGGGCGCAGCGTCGGTCAGAACGTTGCCGGTAGCAGGTCCAATCGCTCCGGCCAGCAGGGCATCGGTATCAGCGGCGGCCGACGGAGCATCATCGACGAATTGCAGAAGTGAGCCAATGCCGGCTGAGGCGGCGGCGCTGTCGCCATCACCATCGGTCACCGTCTGCGTCAGAGTCACCAGGTTCGCACCGATCGAGGTGATATCGTCAGGACCAAGATCGGGAATGTGGACAACGGCGCGGCTCTGGTCGAGCGTCACGTTGCCGCCCGCATCAACCGCAACCGTAAAGACAAGTAACCCGCCGGTGGTGCGTCCTTCGACGACAGCACCGTTCAACGACAGAACGACTGTTTGCCCCGACAATGTATCGACCAGCCCGCTAGGCCCTGCGGCCACGCCGAGGGCGTAAGTGATGCCGCCGCCCGCAGCCGCGCCATCGGCGCCAAAGCTGTGCGCGAACAGTGTACTGAGATTCTGGACCGAATTGACTGCAAAATTGCTCTCATCAACGACCAGCGCGGCGGCCTCGCCATTGGCGGCAACCGTCGGCGTATCGTCGTCGACGTTGATCGTCAGCGTTCCGGTCGCCGGATCACCGTCGACGTCTGTGACAGTGTAGCTGATCGCGAAGACCTGATTATTTTCATCACCGCCAGCGGGGTGCGCAATCGGGGCAATCTGCGCGACGGTATAGGTACCAGTTGAAGGGTTGAGCGTCACGGTCATGACTAGTGTCGAACCCTGCAACACGTTAAGCCCGTTCGCCGTTGCGACATAGCTGAAGCCCGCCGGTGCCCCGCTAGTGACCAGCGCCCAGGTCAGCGCGCCGTCGCCGCCCGATCCGCCAAGCGTTCCGGTCAGGTTTGCGTTGTCGGGGCTGTCATCGCCCGTACCGCCCGGATTTCCGCCCGCCAATGCGTCATCGTCGAGCAGAACCACGGCGTTTTCGCCAGAGCGCGGCACAGCGTCGGCGATGGTTATGGTCAGCGTCGATGTTGCCACGTCACCATCGGCATCGCGGATGGAATAGGTGAAAGTATCGGTTACTCCACCTGGCGTGCCCGCACTGCGAAGATAGGTGTAGTTGCCGGCCGAATCGAGCGACAATACACCATAATGACCTTGCGTAGTCCCGCCGACGGTTCCGGCTCCGCCGAAACCGCTGATCGAAGCGAGCACCAGACCGCCGTCTGCACCGACTGAATCCTTGCCATTATCACTATCACCAGCATCGCCGGCACTGGCGTCGGTCAGGATGTTGCCAGTAGCCGGGCCAAACTCGCCTGCCGCGATAGTGTCAGTGTCCGGGTTTGCAACCGGGGTATCATCATCGACATTGATGCCGAGAGTACCTGAAGCGGTATCGCCGTCGATGTCGGTGACAGCATAGGTAAGCGTAAACGCTTGGTTGTTCTCATCCCCGCCCGCTCCATGCGCGATCGGTGCGATCTGGGTAACGTTGTAAGCCCCGGTCGCTGCGTTCAGGGTCACCACCAGGATTTTGGTTTCACCCTGGAAGATGTCGATGCCCGTGCCATTGGCGACATAGCTGAAACCAGTCGGCGCGCCGCTGGTCGACAGCGACCAGGTAAGCGCGCCGTCACCGCTCGAAGCGGACAGCGTGCCGGCAGTATTGACGCCATCGGCATCATCGCCGGTTCCGCCGGGATTGCCGCCGGCCAGGGCATCGTCATCCAGTTGCACATCAGCATTGGGGCCGGTAATCGGCTTGCGATCGGCGGCAGGAAAAATCTCGCGGACACGCGGCTGAGGGAAATTGAGTTCGGTATACGGCAGCAGATTGCCGATCTTGTAGGCATCCTGGATCGAACCGACCGGTACGGCAAAATTGCCCCCTGAACTGCGAATGGCGCCTGCCGCGGGCTCAGGCTCGTTACCGATAAGCAAGGCAGCGAGGTTCAGCGGAGGAACGGCAACGCCTTGGGCTACGATCTGGGGCACGAAAACTGCCCCGTCGACAATCACGTAGGTTCGCCCGTCGCTGGTCTGGATGATCAGGTCGCGCCCTCGCACAGTGATATCGTCAAGCGACACACCATCCGGCAACACAACCGTATTGTTGGCATCTGCGATCAGAGGGATTCCGCCACTGCGCACGGCGGCGGTTGCCGCGGCTGCCAGTTCGGGAAGCGCCTGCGCCAAAGCGGCGCTGTCCAGCGCGGTTTCGTTGGCGGTGTTTCGCGTGCCTTCGTAGTCCATGGCCGTCATTCACTCTCTTCACGCTGCCGGATTGAACCGGAAGCCGGTGAAGGACGCAGAACGACAGGTACGGACGCAGCGCTTTTGCCGCTGGCCAAAGCCAACCCAAGACGTTCTGCGACCTGTAGGGGGCGTGTGGCGCTTATCTACCGGATTTCATTATCCGAATCGGTGGCGCGCCCTTCGCCTTGAGCACGTTTAGATCACCCGCACTCAATCCTTGCAACATTGTTAACCCAGTTTGGGAACCACGCCACCGCTAGTGTGACTGCGACTCCACGCTTTGCAACATCGTCAATTGTGGGGCGGGCGCCCAAGCATATCCGCTATACCGACAAAATTACGCACATGTTCAATGGGATAAACGATCAACCCGGACCATTCAGAGCTTTAACCACGAATCGCAAGCTGTTGCTTCAACACGTGCCAACCTGATCCAAAATGAGTATATTGGTGCCGCCGCGCTACCAGCTATGGAAACCATAGGCGGTTCTTTATCTCTGTAATTCAATAGCTTTCGATGATATTCGGCGCTGCCATCTTTCGCATTTGACTCTATTTGCCGAATCAGCGGACAATTCGGGAGGCCGGACTCGGCCATGGGGGACCCGATCATGCCTACGATTAGTCCATCGGTTTTGTTGTTTTCCGGCCGGCCGACGTTGGGTGCGGTGGCCTTTGCTGCTTGTCTTGCAGGCGGAACGTCAACCCAGAACATGGCAGGCACGCCGCGCCCGGTCGATAATGCAACCTACGCAAAGGGCTGGCAGTATGGCGCATCTCGCGCGCCGGTTGTCGCCGTCGATGTCCTGCGCCAGCAATTGACAATGGCGCCAAGCATTGCGCCGGTTGCCAGGCTCGCCTCGGTTGCTCCCAAGCCTGATTTGCGCGCTCGCATCCAGCGTGTCGTCCGTGATCCGGTTGGCTTTCAGCCCCTTGCCATCACATCGGCTACGATAAATCCCCTGGTTGCGTCCGCACCCTCTGTCCCAGCCGGGCTTGGCAGCGATTTGGCAATATCGGCCGAGCCAGCTGTCACCGCGGCAGTGATTGCCAATCCTGCCGCGCCAATCGCGGAAGTTGCGGTTCCGATCGCGGACCTCGTCAATCCCGTATCCACGTCTGCGGTTGGGTCAGCCCCGGCTATCGCAGCGTATGTGCCGCCGCCGGCCCTGGTCGCTACGCCAGCGCCGCTCAAGATCGTATCATCGCCCGAACTGCGCCATTTCGATCTGGCCGCTTTTCGCAAACCTGCGGTCAAGCCAGGAGCGCTTGCCGGCAGCCGCAAAGGCGCTGTTCTTGCTGCCAAAACGTCGCTTAAATCCCGCCTGGTCGACGATATCATATTCCGCCAGACCCCAGTTTCGATTGCTGGGCAATCCGGAGGCGAGATTACAGTACGCATAGGCCCTGATGCAAAGCCTTCCGTAAAGGTGGCAGACCTGCTGGGCCTGGTATCGGGCCGCTTGGATCCCGACACCATGGCGCGCTTTTCCCTTGCCAGTAGTGCAGGCGAATATGTCAGCTTTGCAACGCTGCGCAGTGCAGGATTCGACGTCAGTTACAACGCCGCTTACGACAGCATCGCCATCGGCGTGACGCCGTAAAACGTAAGGATCGGATCTTGAAAACTGGAGCGGGCGAAGGGATTCGAACCCTCGACCCCAACCTTGGCAAGGTTGTGCTCTACCCCTGAGCTACGCCCGCTCGAACGCCTGCAACCCGGTACCGAAACGGCGGTGGGTTTGGGGTGAGGCGCGCCGTTAGCATCGCCCCATGGCATTGCCAAGCGCAAAAAGCGCCAATTGTCCGCCAGTGCGCTTTCTCCCTTCACAAACGCGCCCAAAACCCCACATTGGCGGTTTGTTACGATCACGATATGGAGTTTCCCCTCTTGGCGAGCATGGGCCTTAACCTGGAAGAACAAAAAGCCGTCGATCGGTTCCGCAAGGATGTGGTCGAGCCGTCTATGCACGCGCTGGTGATTCTTGATTTCTGGGCCGAATGGTGCGGGCCGTGCAAGGCGCTGACCCCGCTCCTTGAAAAAGTTGCGGCCGATTATGCCGACAAAGGTGTGATCCTGGCCAAGGTCAACGTAGACGAAGAGCAGTTCATTGCTGCACAATTCCAGGTTCGCTCGATACCCACGGTCTATGCCATGTTCCAGGGTCAGCCGGTGGCCGACCTGACCAATGCCCGCAGCGAGAGCCAGCTCAAGGCGACACTTGACCAGCTCCTGGCTCAGTTACCGATTAATAGCGGCGAACCGCAGCAAGATATCGAACCGTTGCTGGCAATGGGAGAGGCCGCGCTGGCCGAAGGGGACGGCCCCCGTGCCGCTAGCATTTTTTCACAGATAGCCGAGATAGCACCCGAAAGCGGCGCCGCCCTGGGCGGACAGGTACGGGCTCTGGTCCTGTCTGGCGATCTCGACACTGCCGAACAGGTGCTGGCCGCACTGCCGGAGGCACTTCGCGGTGACAGCGACGTGACCCGCGCGCTAGCCGCGCTCGAATTGGCGCGCAACCGCCCTGAAGACAATGAGCTGGCCGCACTCAAGGCCGCAGCCGACGCAGCGCCGGCCGACATGGCGGCGCAGCTGGCCTTTGCCGAAGCGGCCTTTGCGGCAGGTGACCGTGATGCAGCGGCGACCCGCCTGCTGGCAGCGATCGAAGCCGACCGAGAATGGAGCGATGGCGCAGCAAAGGCCAAGCTGCTGAAGATGTTCGAGGCGGTCGGACTGGAGGATCCGTGGGTGGCGGCAATGCGCCGGCGCCTGTCGTTGATCCTGTTTGGATAAGGCCGCCGCGTGCGTATTTCGATCTTCCCCCTGACCAATGCAATCCTCTTCCCGGGTCTGCAGTTGCCGCTCCATATTTTTGAGCCGCGCTACCGAGCGATGATCAAGGATGCGCTGGCCCGCGATCGTCGGATCGGCATGATCCAGCCCCAACGCAGCGCTGAGGGTGCACCGCTTTATTCGGTCGGATGTCTTGGCCGGATCGGCGAGGTAGAGGCATTGGACGACGGCGGTTTCAACATTCTGCTTGAAGGCGAATCGCGCTTTCGTCTTGTCCGCGAAATCGACGCAGCGACCCCGTTTCGTCAGGTCGAGGGCGAACTGCTGGAAGACGATGAAGGCGCCGCTCTGTCCCCGGTGGAGCGCGCCGGGTTCGAACGGGAAGCGCGGCGATTTGCCGATGCGCAAGGCTATTCGGTTGATTGGGAAGCGGTCACCCGGCTGGATGATCGATCGCTGATCGACGGGGTGAGCCAGATCGCGCCATTCGATGCAGCGGCCAAGCAAGCCTTGCTTGAGGCCGAGGGTCTGGCATCACGCTGTGAACTTTTGGTCCAGCTTATGCAGTTTTTCGGCCGCCGCGACAGCGACGACGGGCGCGTTACCCTCCAATAGAACCTACTCCAGCACGGCCTTGAGCCCGTCGATCACATACTGGGCTGCCAGTGCTGCGAGCAGGACGCCTAGCAGCCGGGTGATCACGGCTTCGACCTGCGATCCCAGCATGCGCATCAACGGCTTTGCGGCTATCAAGGCCAGCAAGGTCAGCACCAGAACTGCACTGAGCGCAGCCAGAATGATGAGCGTCTGTTCGGTGCCTTGAGTGCGGCCCATCAGCAGCATGATCGTTGCGATCGACCCCGGTCCGGCTATCATCGGCATTGCCATCGGAAAGACCGATACGTCTTCCACCTCAGGCGTTGCCTTGATCTTTTCAGCGCGTTCCTCGCGCCGCTGGGTGCGTTTTTCGAACACCATGTCGAGCGCGATCAGGAACAGCATGATCCCGCCTGCAAGGCGGAACGAGTTGAGCTCGATATGCAGCGCGCGCAGCAGGTTTTCGCCGAACAAGGCAAAGACGATCAGGATTGCAGCAGCAATCAGGCAAGCCCGCAGCGCCATGGCATTGGCCTGGCGAGTCGTCGCGCCGGATACCAGCCCGGCATAGATGGGCGCGCAGCCAGGCGGGTCGATCACCACGAACAGGGTGACGAAAGCAGACATAAACAGGTCGAGCATTACTTGGTGGGGGCCTCGACCTGCAAATCCTGCACTGTCACCGGCTGGCCGCCGCTGGCCATAGTCACGACAAAGCGGCGCGCGCCATCGGTTGCAACAGCGGCATCCCACGTCAACGTGCCGTCAAGCGACTTGCCGCCGCGCCGCGCCGGGTCGAGCGGAGCCGCGACCATTTTTGCTTGCCTGGGGGGTTTGCCGCGATAGCCGGGAGGGCAATCTGCAACCTTGGCCACGATCATTTCCGGTGCATCAAGCGCCATTGGCAGCGGTTCACCTTGATCGGCAATCCACTTGTATTTGCCGTCTTTCTGGCGCTGCCAGACAGTAGTGAAATAGCCCGAAGTGCCGCCCTCGCCCTGCCAAGCCCCGCGTGTCACCGCCAGGCTGCCGTCGCAGCTGGACCAGACCTGGTGCACTTGCCAGGCGACCGCCTTGGCCGGGTCGGCTTTACCCTTGAGCCAATCCTGTGTGGCGACGATCTGCGGCACGAACATTACCGCATCCTTGCTCGCGGTGGCGCGGAAAGCGGTCCACTGACCCTTTTCCTGGGCCATCTTGGCAAATGCGATTTCCGCCGCGACCACCGCGCTCGGATTTGCATAGCCTCGCGCCGGTTCTCGGGCGGAAGCCAGTGTCGGGGACATGGTCAACGAAAGGGCTGCAAGCCCAAGGAGCGCGCGCGTCATGGTGGCGATCCTACAGTGCTCCTTCAGTCAGCGCCACCCCGGCATTGCGGTGCGCCGCGACCAGGGCATTGCGCAGCAATACGGCAATTGTCATCGGTCCGACCCCGCCGGGTACGGGAGTTATCGCGCTGGCAACCTCGACAGCCTCTGCAAAATCGACATCGCCGACA
Organism: Novosphingobium sp.; assembly: GCF_024642085.1. Taxonomy (GTDB): domain Bacteria; phylum Pseudomonadota; class Alphaproteobacteria; order Sphingomonadales; family Sphingomonadaceae; genus Novosphingobium. The sequence continues at coordinate 71,034 of NZ_JAHEBV010000010.1, forward strand.
AGCCGCCCCTTAGTCTGGCCGGGTTCGGGGGACAGGCGATTGATGCCCACATCGATTACCGTCGCACCCGGTTTGATCCAGTCCCCCCGGACCATTTGCGGGCGGCCGACTGCGGCCACGACAATGTCAGCGCGGCGGACGACGGCGGGCAAATCGCGCGTGCGGCTGTGAGCCACGGTAACGGTACAGTTTTCGGCTAGCAAAAGCTGGGCCATCGGCTTGCCGACAAGAATTGAGCGGCCGATGACAACCGCATCGAGCCCCGACAGATCACCCAGCCGGTCCTTCAGCAGCATCAGGCTGCCCAGCGGGGTGCAGGGCACGAGCCCGTCCTGCCCGAGCGCCAGGCGGCCTGAGCTGAGCGGCGTCAAGCCGTCGACATCCTTATCGGGGCTGATCCGGGCAACCACCTGTTGCTCGTCAAGGTGCTTTGGCAGCGGCAGCTGGACCAGGATGCCGTCAACTGCCGGATCGGCATTCAGCGCATCGACAAGCGTCAGCAGATCGGCCTGAACCGTATCTTCGGGCAAGCGATGTTCAAAACTGGCCATGCCGCATTCGACAGTCTGCTTGGCCTTGGAAGCCACATAAACCTGACTGGCGGGATCACTGCCCACCAGTACCACGGCCAGACCCGCCTTGCGTCCGGCTGCCTGGGTGAAAGTAGCGGCATACTCCGCCACTCGTGACCGGAGCTCGGCGGCGTAAGCCTTTCCATCGATAATTTGCGCGCTCATGCGACCACCGACATCGCGACTGCGCTCAATATCTGTGACAGGATCCACAGACCGAACAGCAGGACCATGTAAGAAAAGTCCATTCCTCCAACCGCGGGCATTCGCCGACGGATTGGCCCCAACATCGGTTCAAGGATCGCGTTCAGTGCCTCCCATAGGCCCGATATGAAGCGGTTGCGCAGGTCGATCACGTTGAACGCAATCAGCAGGTACAAAATGAACTGGCAAATCAGCACCATCCGGACGATCCAGATCAGGTACTGCAGCGCCGAGAGGATCGACATCAGAAGCAAAACGGTATTCCCTTCATCGCGGCGCCCTAAGGCGTGATCGTGCTACTTTCAATATGCCAGCGCAGCTGTTCTGGCGTCGCACCTTCGACATCGTTTACCCGGCGCAGCACTACCGTACCCGCGATGCGGCGTCCGCCGTCAATCACCGTGACCGGAACTGAATAGTATAACGAACCCGCTGCGCCTTCTTGGACACCCTTGCCGATTTCAAGGTCGGGCTGGCCAAGCTTGCTCCATGCAGCCGTGAACTGATCCAGCGTCATGCCGCTAGCCTTGCCGCCGTCGCCCCAATAGCCATAAGCCGTGGCCCAATCCTTCAGGCTGATCGCCTTTGCCCAGGAAAGCAAAACTTCCTGCGGATCAGGCGAAGTCGATGGCGGAACCGCCTTGGGCAGAATCGCGGTGGAGGACGTTGGCACACCGGCCGCATCGCCGCTGGTTGAAGCGGAGCGATCACAAGCCGACACAGCCAGCAACAGGCCCGAAATGGCGGCCAGAGCTAGGGTTCGAGGCACTTCGGCAACAAGACGCATGGGTCAGCCTTTCGGAATGCACGCCCGGCAATCAGGCCCGGATGAGCGTACCTGCGCCGCGCGAGGTAAAGATTTCGAGCAGCATCGCGTGCGGCACCCGCCCGTCGAGCACGACTGCCGCTTCACACCCAGCCTCGACCGCGTGGACACAGGTTTCAAGTTTGGGGATCATTCCGCCGCTGATAATGCCGTCTGCCTGCAATCTGGCAATATCCGAAGGGGTCAGGTCCGTCAGCAGCTGCTTGTCCTTGTCGAGCACGCCGGCGACATCGGTGAGCAGGAACAGCCGCGCGGCGCCCAATGCTGCGGCGATTGCACCGGCCATCGTATCTGCGTTTATGTTGTAGGTGGCACCATCAGATCCTGCGGCAATCGGGGCGATCACCGGGATCATGCCCGCCGCGCAGCAAGTTTCGATAATTGCGGTATCGACCGTTTCTGGCTCACCTACAAAGCCCAGGTCGACCACCTGTTCGATATTGCTGTCCGGGTCCTTGGTAGTGCGCCGCACCTTGCTGGCGGTAACCAGCCCGCCGTCCTTGCCCGAGATGCCGATCGCTTTGCCGCCGGCCCCGGCAATCCAGCCGACCAGTTCCTTGTTGATCGCGCCCGACAGGACCATTTCGGCAACGTCGGCGGTTTCCTTGTCGGTCACCCTGAGGCCATCGACAAACCGGCTTTCGACGCCCAGCTTTTTAAGCATCGCACCGATCTGCGGACCTCCGCCGTGGACCACAACGGGGTTGATCCCGACAGCTTTGAGCAGCACCACATCTTCAGCAAAATCGCGCGCCAGTTCAGGATCGCCCATTGCGTGGCCGCCGTATTTCACCACGAAAGTGCGGCCTGCATAACGCTGCAGATAAGGCAGCGCTTCGATCAGCGTTTCGGCCTTGGTCAGGTTCAGCGTGCGCTCGGCGGAGGGGTCCATGGTATGCGGCATAGGGATGCGCCTTTAACCCGCTTTGCCGGGAAATGAACCTGTTTTAGGCCTTTTGCCCATCAAGCCAGCGACCCAAACGGACGAACACGACTATCAGCGGCGGGACCATGATCGTTGAAAGCACCAACTTGGAAATGATCTGCCCTTCCATGATCTGCATCAGCGGCATGTCCTGACCGTAAAAACTGATCGTGATGAACAGGATAGTGTCGATCGTCTGCGATAGCAGGCTGGCAACCCAGGCCCTGACCATCAGCTGCTTGCCCTGACCGCCCAGCAGCCGTGAAAACAGATAGACGTTCAGCGTTTGCGAAGTGCCATAACTGATCAGCCCGGCAAACTGCATGCGGGCGCCCTGACCCAGCAGCCGGGCAAAAGCATCCTGATCGTTCCAGAACGGTGCGGGCGGAACAAGGCGGATCACGACGGTCAGCAGAACCATCGACACGATAAGCGGCACAAAACCATAGCGCACCAGCCGGTTTGCCATGACTTGCCCGAACAGTTCGGCCACCGCGCTGCTCATCACCACCAGCAGCAGAAACGCGAAAATCCCGCTTTCCACTGCAAGGTCGCCCAGAACGGGCCAATGGCCCAGCGTAGCAAGCTTGGTACCCAGCACCCCGGCCAGCACGCACAAGCCGCCATAAAGGAGCGAAAAGGCGAACAGCGATTTCGGGATCAAGGCTCCCGGGGCCTGGCTGGGCGTGTCCATCGGTCAGGCTTAGCGAGACGGGCGCGGCGGGGGAAGCAGCGGCAAACAAATGTTCCCCAATCCTGCGATCGGCCTGATTTGACTGCATCGGCAAAGCCGCTACCAACCTGGCGCAAAGGGACAATTGCGGGACCACGTAATAATCATGAAGATTCTTCTCAGCTTTGCCGGAATGCTGCTTATCCTGGGCCTGGCCGTCCTGTTGTCGTCTGATCGGCGCGGCATCCGGCCCCGCGTGGTTGGTGCCGCCTTTGCCCTTCAAGCCGGGTTCGCCGCGCTGGTACTCTATGTGCCTTGGGGCAACCGTGCGCTGCAGGCGGTGGCAGCGGGTGTTTCGGCACTGCTCAGCTATGCGCACGCCGGAACCGAGTTTGTGTTCGGGCCGCTGGCAAAGCCTGAGATTGGCGGCAACAGCTTTGCCATTGCTGCACTGCCGGTGATCATCTTCTTCGCTGCGCTAATCTCGATCCTCTATTATCTGGGCGTCATGCAACTGATCATCAAATGGATCGGCGGCGGGCTGGAAAAAATTACGGGCATTTCGCGGGTGGAAAGCCTGTCGGCAGCGGCAAACATCTTTGTCGGGCAATCCGAAAGTCCCCTGGTGATCCGCCCCTATCTGGCTGCTTTGACCCCGTCACAGCTGTTCTGCCTGATGAGCGTAGGAATGGCCGGCGTGGCAGGCACAATTCTGGCTGCCTACGCCAGCATGGGGATCCGCATCGACTATCTGGTCGCGGCCGCTTTCATGTCGGCTCCGGGCGGGATCGTTATGGCCAAGATCATCATGCCCGATGCGCGCCCCGTCGCTATTGCAGCCGGAGCGAACGATGCGGTCGAGGTCGCCCCGCCACCCGCAGGGATGACCGCTGCCGCGCTCAACCGTGAAGACATTTCGGCCCAGCCCGGCGTGCACATCGACGATCCCGTGGCCATGGACCACGACGAAGAGCGCCCGGCCAACATCATCATGGCCGCGGCCCAAGGCGCGCAAACCGGGGTCAAACTGGCCGTGGCAGTGGGCGCGATGGTTCTGGCCTTCGTCGCGCTGGTTGCGCTGGCCAACGGCATTGTCGGCGGAATCGGCGGGTTGTTCGGCTATCCCGATCTGTCGTTCCAGCAAGTCATCGGCTATGTCTTTGCGCCAATCTTTTACCTACTTGGCGCTCCGGATTGGGCCGAAGCGCTTCGGGCAGGCGGCTTTTTCGGCACCAAAGTGGTGCTGAACGAGTTTGTCGCCTTCATAGATCTGGGCGGCGCCACGGACCTCTCACCGCACACCCAGGCGATCATCACTTTTGCGCTTTGCGGCTTTGCCAATTTCAGCTCGATCGCGATCCAGATGGCAGTCGCCGGCGGTCTTGCGCCCAATCAACGCCCGGTCATCGCGCGGCTCGGACTTAAAGCGCTGGCCGCGGGCAGCCTATCCAACCTGATGAGCGCGGCCCTGGCCGGTATGTTCTTGACCCTTGCGGGCGCATAACACCATCGCCTGAACCGCCAAAACGGAGCGAAACCAGGGGTTTGCCCGGATAGTCCAAGCACCCGCCTGCGGCAACTGCGCAGGCATGGAACCGATCACCCTTGCTGCTGCCGTCTTTGCCCTATGCACCGCCGGCCCACGCGAAACCTGTGTTGTCGATGGCGATACCTTTTGGCTGCACGGTGCGAAGATCCGCATCGCCGATATCAATGCGCCCGAAACCCATGGCGCAGCTTGCGCTGCCGAGCAGGATCTTGGCGATCGGGCAACCCAGCGCCTGATCGCACTGCTCAACGCCGGTCCGTTCGATCTGGCCGGCGGCATAAAGGCGACAGATCGGTATGGCCGGCAACTGCGAGTTGTCCTGCGGGGCAATCGCTCGCTAGGCCAACAGCTGGTCAGCGAAGGTCTGGCTGAACCATGGCGGGGTAGGCGTTCAGACTGGTGCGTGCTGCTTGCCCGGCAGGAATGATCCGGCCATAGTGGCAGCGATGGGCGACCTTATTCCTTTCCGCCGCCGCAAGACCAAAAAGTGGACCCGGCCCGGTGATTATGGCAAGGTGCTGCCCGCCAGTACTTGGCAAGGCAAGCCGCCACGATCCCGCCGCCAGTGGCTGCAGCGATGGATCCTGCCGGTGCTGTTCGTATTCATCTTTGCCTGGACGTATTATTCCGCGCTGCCTGAGCAAGCTACCGCGCCCGACGCATCAAGCCTGCGTGTCGATCCACCGGTGACGGCGTGCGGGGCTGGCCGCAGCACCGTTTGCGTGGTCGACGGCGATACGATCAAGATCGACGCACGGTCGATCCGGATCATTGGCATCGATGCGCCCGAACTGCACCCGCCGCGCTGCGTGCAGGAAGCGCAACAGGGCTTGGCCGCACGCGACAAGCTGGTGACGCTGGCCAATCAGGGACCGTTCTTCCTGACCGGATCTGGCGCGCGCGATGAATACGGGCGCGAACTGTTCAATCTGGTGCGGCTGCGTGCCGACAAGTCGGTGCAATCGCTGGCCGATGACTTGATCGCGAGCGGCCTGGTTCGCCGTTATGAAAGCGGTTCGCGCCGCCCGTGGTGCTGATCAGATCCCGGCGTACCATGCATAGTCGCTGCGGTCTTCCCACAGCCCGCCCTTACCCTTGTAAAGCCCGGCCAGGGTCGAGCGCAGTTCGATCCGCATGATGTATTTGGCCTGTTTGTAACCCAGCTGACGTTCAACGCGCAGGCGGATCGGCGCGCCATGCTGTTCGGTCAGGGGCTGATCGTTCATCTGCCAGGCAAGGATGGTTTGGGGATGAAAGGCATCGATAAGGTCGATTGATTCGTAATAGGGAGATCCCGCCAGCACATCGGCGCAGTGGAACACCGCATAACGCGCTTCGGGAAGAAGCCCGGCCTGAGCCAGCACAGCGGACAATTGCGGCCCTTGCCACTTGCCAATCGCGCTCCACCCCTCAACGCAGTCGTGCCGGGTGATCTGGGTGCGCTGGGGAAATCCCTTGAGCGCCGTCAGCGGCAATGTCAGCGGCTGGCGCACCAGTCCGTCGACATGCAAGGCCCAGGCCGCAAATTGCTGCGTGAAATGCCCGCGATAGACGGGATCGGTAACTCCCAGGCTGCCATTGGCCTTGAACACAGGCGAGATGTCGCTTTCGCCAAACTCGCGCGCCAGACGGTCACCCATCAGGAATCGTTGGCTGCGCATCGTCAGATTTTCAGTGTCTTCCAGTACGCTGCGGAATCCTTCCGATCCATTCAGCCTGTCGCAGCCGCCCAGCAGAAGGCCGCTGGTCCCGGCCGCGGCAAAGCCCAGCAGGCGGCGGCGCGAAATCTCATTCGAACGCTCGTTCATGCCTGATCCTCTCGTTCGCGTGGCAGCCGGTACCAGCCGGTCAGCATTGATCGCACTTCGTTGATCGGGCCCGCCAGCACGACCATGATGATGTGCGCAACAAAGAAGGCCACCAATCCTGCCGCACACAGGAAGTGGATCGAGCGTGCCGATTGCCGCCCGCCGAACAGGTCCAGCAGCCAAGGCAGTGCTGCATTAAGCCCCGGGGACATGGTCATCCCGGTCAAGATCACACCGGGCAGCAGCACGAACAGCACCGCGCCATAGGCCAGTTTCTGCAGGACGTTGTATTGCAGCGCCGCGGCGCCGGTCGGAAAGCGCAGGCGGGCGTGCTCCTTTATATCGTGCAGCAAATGGGCGGGAGCCAGTTCGCCCCGCGTGGGCGCGATGTCACGCCGGGCGTGACCGCCGATCAGGGCCCACAGCAGATAAAGCGCAAAAGCTACGGCCAAAATCCAGGCAAAAGCCAGGTGCCACAGTCGCGCATCGGCCAGGCTGTAATGTGAAGGGATGGTAATCCAGCCGGGGAATGGCACGCCGCCGTTGATGTGGGACAAGTCCAGCCATGCAGGATCGGGTGCCTGGCGTGGGTTGGCGCCGTATTGGCCCCAGTACAGCCGGGGATGGGCATTAAAGATCATCAGCCCGCTCATCAGCATAATGGTCACCGCGATCACGTTGATCCAGTGCCACAGGCGCGTAGCCAAATGGTGACGCCGGACCAGATCGCCGCCGCGTGGTCGCGGGGCTTCGGGGGGTTGAGATGCTTCTGCAGTGTCGTTCATCCAACCCTCCACCGATCAATATCCCCTAATACACCATCACCAGGTTCGGACCTAACATGCGTTTGGTTACGGGGCCGGCAAAAGCTGCTCGCGCCCACGCTGGACCGCATCGGCCAGCCAGTCCTTGCCCGCGCGCACACGGGCCAGGTTGTGTGTGTCCTTGTGGGTCACCAGCCAGAAACTGCGCACGATCCGCCGTTCAGGCAGCACGGCAATGAGCGCCGGGTCGGCATCGCCAATAAAGCAAGGCAGCACCCCGATGCCGGCCTGCGCAGCAATCAACCGGTGCTGGGCGTTGATGCTTGACGATCGCAGCCGCACCGTCAATCCAGGGTGGATTTCGTCCAGATAGTTAAGCGCCGGGTCGTACAGCAGGTCGGGAATATATCCGATCAGCCGGTGTCTTTCGGCCAGGTCCGCGCCGCGCGCCGGTGCACCATGCCGGTCCAGATAGGCCGGACTGGCGTAAAGCCGCAAAGCGTAATCGACCAGCTTGCGGGCGATGACCGGCCCTGCTTTTGGCCGCGAAAGGGTAACGGCAATATCCGCCTCGCGCTTTGACAGGCTCAGCAGTCCGCTGTTTGCCACCAGGTCCAGCGTCAGGCGCGGAAAGCGATCGGCAAAGGTGGCAACGTGGCGCGGCAGGAACCAGCCGCCCATTCCTTCGGGAACACTGATACGAAGCGATCCGGCCAGTTCGGCAGTGTCGGATGCCCCTTCCGGGACCGCTGCGGCTGCGCGAGCCATTGCCTCAACCTGGATCAGCAAGGCCTCCCCAGCCTCGGTCGGCACCTGGCCTTCGCGGGTCTGTTCGAACAGCGCCGCGCCCAGCCGCGTTTCCAGTCGCCGCAGACGCCGACCCATCGTGGTCGCATCTACACCCAGCGCCTGCGCAGCGCGGGCTAGCTGTCCGGCCCGCGCAATCGCAAGGAATGCCTGATAGTCGCTCCAGTCTAATGGCTGCATATTTGCAGGTCATAGACGCAAAATTGCGCCTTGTCTGCAAAGGTCATGGGGTGCAGGACCATTCCGAAGCGAAATCGAGAGGACCTGAGGCCATGCGCACGATCGACCATTTCATTGCCGGCGGCACGGGCGGGTTGGCAAAGGCGCGCACGGCCGCGGTGATGGACCCAAACAACGGTGGCCAGCAGGCCGAGGTTGCGCTGGGCAGCAACGATGCGCTGGACCGAGCGGTGGCCGCGGCGCAGGCCGCGCAGCCGGGCTGGGCGGCATGGAATCCGCAGCGCCGTGCCCGCGTAATGTTCGCGTTCAAAACGCTGATCGACCGCGATATGGATGAACTGGCCGCGCTGCTTTCGGCTGAACATGGCAAAGTGCTTGCCGACAGCAAGGGCGATATCCAGCGCGGGCTGGAAGTGGTCGAGTTCTGTTGCGGATTGCCGCACGTCCTGAAGGGTGAACATACTCAAGGCGCCGGCCCGGGCATCGACGTCTATTCGATGCGCCAGCCGATCGGCATTGGCGCCGGCATTACCCCGTTCAACTTCCCGGCGATGATCCCGCTGTGGATGGGCGCCATGGCGGTATCGGCGGGCAACGCCTTTATCCTCAAGCCGAGCGAACGCGACCCCTCTGTCCCGGTGCGGATCGCAGCGTTGTTTGTCGAGGCGGGCCTACCGGAAGGGATCTTCCAGGTTGTTCACGGCGACAAGGAAATGGTAGACGCGATTCTCGATCACCCGGCCATCGGCGCGGTCAGCTTTGTCGGTTCGTCCGATATCGCCCAGTATGTCTATTCACGAGGGGTTGCCGCGGGCAAGCGGGTTCAGGCAATGGGCGGTGCCAAGAATCACGGCGTTGTCATGCCCGACGCTGACCTTGACCAGGTGGTCGGCGACCTTTGCGGCGCGGCCTTCGGCTCGGCTGGAGAACGCTGCATGGCGCTGCCGGTGGTCGTCCCGGTGGGCGAGGATACTGCCGAGCGCCTGCGCGCCAAGCTGATCCCGGCGATCCACGCCTTGAAAATCGGGATTTCGACTGATCCCGAGGCACAATACGGCCCGGTCGTCACCGCGCAGCACAAGGCTAGCATCGAGCGCTGGATTCAGACCGCGGTCGATGAAGGCAGCGAACTGGTAATCGACGGACGCGGGTTTTCATTGCAAGGCCATGAAGAAGGCTATTTCGTCGGTCCTACGCTGCTTGACCGGGTAACCCCGGCGATGAGCAGTTATCACAACGAGATTTTTGGACCTGTCCTGCAAATCGTCCGGGCGGGCGACTTTGAAGAGGCGCTGGCGCTCGCCAGTCAGCACCAGTACGGCAACGGCGTGGCGATCTTCACGCGCAACGGCCACGCTGCGCGAGAGTTTGCCGCGCGGGTGAACGTCGGCATGGTCGGCATCAACGTCCCGATCCCGGTGCCGGTCGCCTATCACAGCTTCGGCGGGTGGAAACGCTCGGGCTTTGGCGACACCGACCAGTACGGCATGGAAGGCCTGAAGTTCTGGACCAAGGTCAAGAAGGTCACGGCGCGCTGGCCCGACGGCGGCGGCGATGGCAGTAATGCGTTCGTCATTCCGACGATGGGGTAAAGGCACGCCGATGCTGCGCCTGCTGCTTTGTCTTGCCTTGCTGCTGGCGCCGACTGCGGCTTTGGCTGGCAAGCGCATTGCATTGTCATTCGACGATGTGCCGCGTCAGCGCGGAGCTTTCTTCACACCCGAAGAGCGCAGCCGCCGCTTGATCGCGGCATTGCAAGAAGCAAATGTCCGGCAGGCGCTGTTCTTCGTCAATCCTGGCCGCCTGACGCTTCCTGACGGAGCGGGCGGAGAGGACCGGATCGCTGCCTATGTCCGCGCTGGGCACGTGATCGCGAACCACTCATTCTCCCATCCCAGCCTCGCCAAACTGAGCGCCGCAGATTATCTGGCGGACATCGACCGCGGCGAAACCTGGCTGAAGGGCCGGAAGGGATACCGGCCGTGGTTTCGCTTTCCCTATCTGTTCGAAGGCGGCACCGATAAAGCCAAGCGCGACGCGGTCCGGGTTGGTCTTGCCGAACGAGGGCTGCGCAATGGCTATGTCACTGCCGATGGCGCCGATTGGCACTTGGAGCAACTGACTATCAATGCCGCCACCGCAGGCAAAACGATGGACATGAAGGCCCTGCGTAGACTTTACCTGCAAATGCAGCTGGGCGCGATCGACTATCATGAGGCGATGGCCCGCCGAGCGCTTGGCCGCTCTCCCGCACATGTCATGCTGCTGCACGAAACCGATCTGGCAGCGCTGTTCCTTGTCGATCTGGTAGCTGAGTTGCGGCGCGGCGGCTGGACTATCATAACCGCTGACAAGGCCTATCGCGACCCGCTGGCAAAGGCCTTTCCCGATGTCCCATATGCTGGCGGAACCTTGATCGGCGCGTTAGCATGGGAACGAAACCTTGATCCGCCGCTGAGCCCGCTGTGGATCGGAGAGTCTGTTGCGACACATTTGTTTGAGCGCCAAGTACTGAAAGAAAATGCACGGCAATGAGCGACCAGTTTACCCTTACCGACGATCAACTCGCGATCCAGGATATGGCACGCAAGTTTACAGCCGACCGGATTACTCCATTCGCGGCTGAGTGGGACGAACAGAGCCACTACCCCATGGACGTGTGGAAAGCCGCCGGCGAGTTGGGGTTTGGCGCTATATATGTATCAGAAGAAAGCGGCGGGATTGGCCTGGGCCGGCTCGACGCAGCGCTGATCATGGAGGCGATGGCCTATGGTTGCCCGGCGACTTCGGCCTATATCTCGATCCACAACATGGCCGCCTGGATGATCGACAGTTTCGGTGCGGCCGAAGTGAAGGCGCGGTTCTTGCCCGGTCTGGTAAGCATGGAGCAGATCGCCAGCTACTGCCTGACCGAACCCGGCTCAGGGTCGGACGCCGCTGCGCTCAAGACCAGCGCACGGCTCGACGGTGATCACTATGTCATTAATGGTACCAAGCAGTTCATATCGGGAGGCGGGGTCAACGATATTTACGTCTGCATGGTCCGCACAAGCGAAGACAAGTCAAAGGGGATCACCTGTGTGGTGGTCGAAAAGGGCACACCAGGCCTGTCATTCGGTGCACCGGAGAAAAAGCTGGGCTGGAACGCCAGTCCGACGGCGCAAGTGGTGTTTGAGGATTGCCGCGTGCCGGTGGCCAACCGGGTCGGCGCAGAAGGTGAAGGGTTCCGCTTCGCCATGGCCGGGCTTGACGGCGGGCGACTGAACATCGGTGCCTGCTCTCTGGGCGGGGCGCAGCGCTGCTTGGACGAGGCGGTCGCCTACACCAAGGAGCGCCAGCAATTTGGCCAGCCGATTGCGGACTTCCAGAACACCCAGTTCATGCTGGCCGACATGGCAACCGACCTGGAAGCCGCCCGCGCGCTGCTTTATCTTGCCGCGGCCAAGGTAAATGCCAATGCGCCGGACAAATCGCGCTTTTCCGCAATGGCCAAGCGGCTGGCAACCGACAGCGGCAGCAAGATTGTCAACGATGCGCTGCAGCTGTTTGGCGGCTATGGCTATCTGCGTGACTATCCGATCGAAAGATTCTGGCGCGACCTGCGCGTTCATTCGATCCTTGAAGGGACCAACCAGGTGATGCGCATGATTGTCGGCCGGGACCTGCTGCGCCAATGACGGATGATGTCCTGATCCGCCGCGAAGGCGCTGCCGCCTTTCTCTCGCTGAACCGCCCCAAAGCCATTCACGCGCTGACCCAGGCGATGGATCACGCCATGACCGCAGCATTGCTTGAATGGCGCGATGATCCCACAATCAAGGCCGTAATCATCGATCATGCGGAGGGTCGGGGCTTTTGTGCGGGCGGTGATATCGCCTTTTTGCGCGATTCGGCGCTGAATGACGGGGGCGTTTCCGGCAGGCGCTTCTTCTATGAAGAATATCAGCTCAACCACTTGCTGATGACCTATCCCAAGCCGGTCCTGGCCTTCATGGACGGGATCACAATGGGCGGCGGGGTTGGAATCAGCCAGCCGGCCAGGTTCCGGATCGCAACTGAGAACACCCGCTTTGCTATGCCCGAAACTGGAATTGGCCTGTTTCCGGACGTCGGCGGTGGTTGGCACCTGTCGCGCCTGCCCGGGCGGATCGGGCAATTTCTGGCGTTGACCGGGGCCCGGCTTGATGGGGCGGAATGCAAGTGGGCAGGCCTTGCCACGCATTACCTGCTCCACGATGCCCTCGCCGAAGCAAAGGTGCGTCTGACCCACGGCCATGATCCCGCTCAGGTCCTGGCGGCGCTTGCTGCAACACCGCCTGAAGCCCGGATCGAAGCTAATGCGGCTAAAATTGCCAAGCACTTCGCTTCCGACCGGTTTGAGGACATCCTGGCCAGTCTGGCGGACGACGACAGCGAGTGGGCGGCCAAGGAGCTGGCGACCCTGCGCACCAAATCGCCCCAGACCTGCAAGGTCGCGCTGCGCCAGTTGCACGACAGTCTGCTGTGCGCCGACTTTGCCGCCAACATGACGATGGAATACCGGATCGGATCGCGCGTGCTGACCTTGCCAGATTTTGCCGAAGGGGTGCGCGCGGTAATTATCGACAAGGACAACGCGCCCGCATGGAACCCGGCCACGCCTGAAGGTGTGTCCGACGCATTGATCGACAGCATTTTCGCTCCGCTGCCGGCGGATGAAGAATGGAAGCCTTTATGACCTTTGAAACGATCCTCACCGAACGGCGCGGCGCGGTCACGCTGATCACGCTCAACCGGCCACAAGCTCTCAACGCGCTCAATTCCTCGGTGCTGGAAGAGCTGATCAGCGCCTTTGCCGCGTTTGAAGCCGAACCATCGCAAGGCTGTGCTGTGCTGACAGGGGCAGGCGAGAAAGCCTTTGCGGCAGGCGCAGATATAAAGGAAATGGCCGACAAACCAGCGGCAGAGTTCTTCAGCCATGACTTTTTCAGCCGCTGGACCAGCCACCTGGTCAAGACCACACGCAAGCCTTGGATCGCCGCAGTCAACGGTTTTGCTCTTGGCGGCGGGTGCGAACTGGCGATGATGGCCGACATCATCATCGCATCGGAAAATGCCCGGTTCGGCCAGCCCGAAATCAAGCTGGGGGTCGGCCCAGGCATGGGCGGCAGTCAGCGACTGACCCGCGCAATAGGCAAATCCAAGTCCATGGAAATGTGCCTGACCGGCCGGATGATGGGAGCCGAAGAAGCCGAGCGTTCGGGCCTTGTTTCGCGCGTCGTGCCGTTGGCCGGCCTTATCGACGAAGCGATCAAGCTGGCGGAAGAGATTGCCGCGATGCCGCCACTGGCGGCGATCGCCAACAAGGAAGCGGTCAATGCCGCGTTCGAAACAACACTCGACCAGGGTCTGCTGATGGAGCGCCGGATCTTCCAGGTCCTCACCGCAACTCAAGACAAGGCCGAAGGCATGGCCGCCTTCATCGAAAAGCGGCCCGGGGTATGGAAGGGCCAGTAACATGAAAGTAGCGTTCATCGGTCTTGGCAACATGGGCGGCGGGATGGCTGCCAATCTGGTCAAGGCCGGGCATGCGGTCCACGCGTTCGACCTCAACGAAGAGGCGCTGGCCCGCGCAGCAGAAAACGGCTGCGCTACCTACACCTCGGTCCGCGAAGCAGTGAGCGGAGCCGACGCGGTCGTCTCGATGCTGCCCAACGGCGCGATCGTGCAAGACGTATTTGCCGCCGACGTAGTCGGTCATGCGCCGCAATCGGCACTGCTGCTTGATTGCTCGACCATCGATGTCGACACAGCGCGCAGTGTCGAAAGCACGGCAAGATCGGCGGGCTACGAAATGGTTGATGCACCGGTTTCAGGCGGGATCGCGGCAGCCAACGGCGGCACACTGACTTTCATGGTCGGCGGGTCAGACGCTGCATTTGCCAAGGCCGAACCCATCCTTTCGACAATGGGCAAAGCGGTGATCCATGCCGGCGGATCAGGCGCCGGGCAGGCAGCCAAGATCTGCAACAACATGATCCTTGGCGCGACGATGATCGCAACCTGCGAGGCCTTTGCTATGGCCGAAAAGCTTGGGCTCGACCTACAGACCTTCTATGACATTTCGTCCAAGGCTTCCGGCCAGTCGTGGTCGATGACCAGCTACTGCCCGGTCCCCGGCGTCGGCCCGCAAAGCCCGGCGGATAACGGCTATCAAGGCGGGTTCGCGGCAGCGCTGATGCTTAAGGACCTTAAGCTGGCGATGGAAGCAGCGCAGAGCGTTGGGGCCAAAGTGCCGATGGGCGCGCGGGCTGAGGAACTGTACCAAGCATTCTGCGCGGCTGACCATGGCGGCACTGACTTCTCAGGCATCATCAACACGCTGTGACCTTGCCCTGAACACACCGCTCCCCTACCGCCGCGTCAAGGGAGACGCGCCGTGTCCGGGGGTCAGCAGTCGCACCATCACCTGATGCCTTTCCTGGCGGTCGCCGCCGGGATCGCCAGCTTTTCCGTTATGGACGGCCTGATGAAAGGCGTCAGCCTGGCGGTCGGCGCCTATAGCGCGATGCTGTGGCGATCGGGCGCCGGGGTGGTGTTGATGACGCCCATCTGGAAACTGCGCGGCGGGACCATCCCGCCTGCCGCCTTGCTGCGCCTTCACGCGCTGCGCGGAGCCAACACGGCGGGCATGGCCGTCAGTTTTTTTTATGGCATCACCAAGTTGCCGTTGGCGGAAGGCATCGCCATTTCCTTCATCGCTCCGCTAATTGCGCTGTATCTTGCTGCGATCATGCTGGGCGAGCGGATCAGCCGAAAGGCCATTGCAGCGTCGCTGCTGGGCCTGACGGGTGTCGTTGTAATTTGTGCCGCCCGCCTCGGCGATGGCGGTTATGAGCGTGCGGCGGCGTTGGGAATTGCCGCAATCCTGTTTTCGGCCGTGCTTTATGCCTGGAACCTAATCTTGCAGCGGCGCCAGGCACAGATCGCCGATCCCATTGAAATCGCCCTGTTTCAGGCCGTGTTCACCGGATTGACCCTGGTCCTGTTCGCGCCCTGGTTTGCCACCTGGTTACCCTCGCCACAATGGCTGGCGGTAGCCCTGTCGGCCGCACTCGCCATGCTATCGTTGATGGTCATCGCCTGGGGCTATGCCCGCGCTGAAACCCAGGTTCTTCTGCCGCTGGAATATACGGCCTTCATCTGGGCCGCACTGATGGGCTGGATCATGTTCGGCGAACGCGTCAGCGGCGCGACCGTGATCGGGGCGGTTCTGATCGTCATCGGCTGCTGGATCGCGGCACGCGGACACACCGAACAGACCGCACTCTAGCCAAAAACTTGGCCCGCTGCCCTTGACTGGAGCTGCAATCCCGCGCAACGGCTGCGCCGACAAACCGGCCCTGCTAAATGCGCGAAACAGGGCGCGCGGCGCGCAGGTTCCACACTTACAGGAGATCACGCGGGATGACCCAGGTCGGACAGGATACACTCGGCACGCGCAGCACGCTTACCGTCGGTGGTAAGGACTTCGCGTATTATTCGCTCAACAAGGCCGCGGCCAAGCTGGGTGACATAAGCCGTCTGCCTTTCTCGATGAAAGTCCTGCTGGAAAACCTGCTGCGCTTTGAGGATGGCGGGTTCACCGTATCGACCGACCATGTCAAAGCGGTGATCGACTGGCAGAACAACCCCACCGAATCGAGTGAGGAGATCCAGTACAGGCCGGCCCGCGTGCTGCTGCAGGATTTCACCGGCGTGCCCTGCGTGGTCGATCTGGCCGCGATGCGCGATGCCATTGCCACGCTTGGCGGCGATACCAGCCGGATCAACCCGCTGGTGCCGGTCAACCTGGTGATTGACCATTCGGTCATGGTGGACGAATTCGGCCATCCCAAGGCTTTCGAAGAAAACGTCGAGATTGAATACCACCGCAACATGGAGCGGTACGATTTTCTCAAGTGGGGCTCGAAGTCGCTCGACAACTTCTATGCCGTGCCGCCGGGCACCGGCATCTGCCATCAGGTCAATCTGGAAAATATCGCTCGGACAGTTTGGACTTCGACGGACCAGAACGGCGTCACCGTGGCCTATCCCGACACCTGCGTCGGTACCGACAGTCACACCACCATGATCAACGGCCTGGGTGTGCTGGGCTGGGGCGTCGGCGGGATTGAGGCCGAGGCCGCGATGCTGGGCCAGCCAATATCGATGCTGATCCCGGAAGTTGTCGGCTTCAAGCTGACCGGCGAACTGATGGAAGGCGTCACGGCCACCGATCTGGTGCTGACCTGCACCAATATGCTGCGTTCGCACGGCGTAGTTGGCCGCTTTGTCGAATATTACGGACCGGGGCTTGCCTCGCTTAGCCTGGCTGACCGTGCGACCCTGGCGAACATGGCACCCGAATACGGCGCGACCTGCGGCTTCTTCGGGATCGACGACAAGACGCTGGATTATCTGCGCCTGACCGGACGCGAGGAAGCGCAGATCGCGCTGGTCGAAGCCTATGCCAGGGAACAGGGTTTCTGGATCGATCCGGCAATCGAACCGGTGTTCTCCTCGACCCTGTCACTCGACATGGGCACCGTCGTGCCATCGCTCGCCGGGCCCAAACGCCCGCAGGACCGGGTCGATCTGACGGCAGTGGATGATGTTTTTGCCAAGGACATGGCCGAGGTTTACAAGAAGACCAACCAGCGCGTGCCGGTTGAAGGAAGGGACTTTGACCTGGGCGACGGCGACGTGATGATCGCCGCGATCACCAGCTGCACCAACACGTCAAACCCCAGCGTACTTGTCGCTGCCGGCCTGGTTGCCAAGAAGGCCGACGAATTGGGCCTGAAGCCCAAGCCTTGGGTCAAGACCAGCCTGGCCCCGGGATCGCAGGTTGTCACTGACTATCTGGTCAAGGCCGGGCTGCAGAGCCATCTCGACAACATCGGCTTCAACCTGGTCGGCTATGGCTGTACCACCTGCATCGGCAATTCGGGCCCCTTGGCCGAACCGATCAGCAAGGCGATCAACGACAACGGCCTGGTCGCCGCTGCGGTTATCAGCGGGAACCGCAATTTTGAAGGCCGGGTTTCTCCAGATGTGCGCGCCAACTTCCTCGCCAGCCCGCCGCTGGTGGTGGCCTATGCGCTGAAGGGCACGGTGGTAGACGATTTCATCGCCACCCCGATCGGGCAGGGTAAGGACGGCCGGGACGTTTTCCTGCGTGATATCTGGCCGACCAATCAGGAAGTCGCCAGCACCATGGCCGCCTGCGTTACGCGCGACATGTTCCAGGCCCGCTATGCCGATGTCTACAAGGGTGATCGCCATTGGCAGGCAATCGATGTCACCGGCAGCGAAACCTATCAATGGCGCGCAGGCAGCACCTATGTCGCCAACCCGCCGTACTTCGAAGGCATGACCATGACCCCGGCCCCGGTGCTGGACATCGTTGATGCCAAACCCCTGCTGATCCTTGGCGATTCGATCACAACCGATCACATCAGCCCGGCCGGCAACATCAAGGCTGACAGCCCGGCAGGCCAATGGCTGATGGAACACCAGGTCGCCAAGGCCGACTTCAACTCTTACGGCGCGCGGCGCGGCCACCACGAAGTGATGATGCGCGGCACCTTTGCCAATATCCGCATCAAGAACGAGATGGTCCCCGGCATTGAAGGCGGGATGAGCCGCTTTAACGGAGAGGTCATGCCGGTTTATGACGCGGCTATGAAGAACAAGGCCGCCGGCGTGCCGATGGTCGTGATTGCCGGCAAGGAATACGGCACCGGTTCAAGTCGTGACTGGGCAGCCAAGGGCACCAACCTGCTGGGCGTGCGCGCAGTGATCGTCGAAAGCTTTGAACGCATCCACCGCTCAAACTTGGTGGGCATGGGCGTGCTGCCGCTGCAGTTCAAGGATGGGCAGACCCGACAGAGCCTTGGCCTGGACGGCGATTGCACCTTCACCATCCACGGCGTCGCCAGCCTTGCCCCGCGCCAGGACGTTGACGTGGAAGTGACCCGCAAGGACGGATCGACCTTCACGTTTACCGCGCTGTGTCGCATTGATACCGCCAACGAGGTTGAATACTTCAATAACGGCGGCATCCTGCACTACGTGCTGCGCAAACTGGCGAGCTGATCGGCCTGGTTTCCCGGCGGTGTGCCTCTGCGCTGCCGGGCATTGCCATTTTCAAAGTATCTTAAACCGGATTTGTTAGGGCTGCGCCGATGGACAGCGCTGCCAAGATACTGCCGGCCCCCGACAAGGCCTATCACGATCCGGCCAAGCTGGCCTGGCTTGGCGCGCAGGTGCGCCAGCGTCTTGGCTCGATTCCGGGGGTGGAGCGCATCGATACGTCGCACGCGGACATGTTCCTGGCGCCAGGCTTTCTCGACAAGCGCGATTGCCGGGACCTGGCGCGCCTGATTGATGCCGGCGCGCAGCCATCGACCCTGTTCAAGGGGACCGAGCGGCCTGATTTCCGCACCAGCTGGACCTGTCATCTGCCATCGACCGAGCCGCTCGTCGAAAGTCTTGAAGAATACATCAGCGATCTGCTGGGCATTCACAACGCTTATGCCGAAACCGCGCAGGGCCAGCGCTATCGTCCCGGCGAACAGTACAAAGCCCACCACGATTTCTTCCACGCCGGCCATGATTACTGGCTGCGCGAGGCACCACGCGGCGGGCAGCGCACCTGGACCGCGATGGTTTACCTGAACGAGCCCAAGGAAGGCGGAGAAACCGAGTTTCCGCTGCTTGACGTTGCGATCCGCCCGCGTACCGGCACCCTGGTAGTATGGAACAACATGGCGCTCGATGGAACGCCGAACATGAAAACGCTCCATGCCGCCAAGCCGGTAATCGGCGGGGTAAAGCACGTAATAACCAAGTGGTACCGGCTGGGGCCCTGGCGTCTGCTCAACACCTGAGCTGTTTATAAAAAAACGGCCCGCGTCACCGCGGGCCGCATTGTTAGCGCGATGCGGGCAACTTCAGGCCGCTTTGGCCTTCTTGCGGCGCAGCCGCCGTCCCAGCACCGTTGCGGTAGCAGCACCGAACAGCAGCATCATCGGGGGCTCCGGAACCTCGGTTCCGCTGCTGGTCGGCGGCGGAGGCGGAGGATTGTCACCGCTTGATGTCGGAGGCGGCGGGGGATTGTCGCCGCTTGAGGTCGGCGGGGGCGGAGGATTGTCGCCGCTCGACGTCGGCGGGGGCGGAGGCGTAACATCCCCGCTGGTGGTCCCGCCCGAGCTGGTCGAAGTCGAAGAGCTGGTTGAGCTGGACGAGCTGGTCGAGGTCGAGGACGACGTTGACGTGCTGGATGTCACATTGCCAGAAGACGTAGACGTAGAGGTCGAAGTGCTGCTGGTTACGCCGCCGGTCGAAGTCGACACGCCGCCCGTAGACGTCGAAACGCCGCCGGTCGATGTGGTCGAGCTGGAGGTTACCCCGCCGGTTGTGGTCGAACTGGTGATTCCGCCGCTGCTGGTCGAGGTTGACCCGCCCGAGGTCGAGGTCGAGCCACCCGATGTCGAGCCGCCCGAGCTTGAGCTTGAAGTTGATCCAGTGGTGGTCGAGGTGATCACAACGCTGCCGCCTGATCCGCCGCTACCGCCGAAGAAGCCGCCGAAGAAGCCGCCGCCAAAGCCCAGACCGCCCGAACCACCAATAACGACTGTGCTGCCGCCGCCGCCACCTTCCGGCATGGGCTGGGGGGGAAGCGGGGGAAGATAGGGCATGGCCATGGCCACCTGCGGTGCAGGATCGGGCGCGGCGCAGGTGTAATTACGGGTTACCACGCGGCGGATGCGCTTCATCTTGCGTGGTTCGGCTTTGGCCTGGCGAACAATCTTGCGCTTGGCTTTGGTCGGCGCCGCTTTGGCGTGCTTGACGTATTGCACGCGCTTGGCCGGAGCTTCGGCAACATGAACGGCACCGCCGCCAATTACCGCACCGCCAGCGGCAAACACCGCAAGTTTCGCAATGGCCATCCTTACCGACATACGCTTTGCTCTCTTTGTCCCACGAGGCGGAAATGGACCGGCCAACTGCGTAGCCGTCATGCCCCTGTAGCGGCAAAAGGACAGAGAGAGGTTAAGCGGGCAATGGGATTAACCGTCTTTTGCCTGCCCTGATGGGTAAAAAAGCTCTGGATTTGACGGGCTCAAACAGTTGTGTCCCATTCTGAAACCGTTAGCTGACCCGTTAGTTACGCGCCCGGCTGCTTCGCGTCGGGATCACCCGAATCAAACAGTCCGGTCTGCACCCCGCTGGGCGGGGCAAGTCCCAAGTGCTGCCAGCCGCGATCATTAAGACAGCGCCCGCGCGCGGTGCGGGCAACAAGGCCAAGCTGGATCAGGTACGGTTCAATCACATCCTCAACCGTGTCGCGCGGCTCGCTCAGCCCCGCGGCAAGTGTTTCGACCCCTACCGGTCCGCCTTTGTAAATATCGGCAATCATGAGAAGATAACGCCGGTCCTGGGCATCTAGTCCCAAGGCATCAACTTCAAGCCTGGTCAGGGATGCATCGGCAAGGCGCTGCGTTATCGCCGCATCGCCGCCGACATGCGCAAAATCCCGCACCCGGCGCAGCAGCCGCCCGGCCACCCGCGGCGTGCCGCGCGCCCGCCGCGCAATCTCCTGCGCCCCGCCCGGATCGATGCCAATCCCCAGCAGCCCGGCGCCGCGCGTCACCACGCGTTCCAGTTCAGGCACGGAATAGAAGTTGAGCCGCACCGGAATGCCGAACCGGTCGCGCAGCGGCGTGGTTAGCAGGCCCTGCCGCGTCGTCGCCCCGATCAGAGTGAAGGGCGGCAGATCAATCCGCACCGAGCGGGCCGAGGGGCCCTCGCCGATGATAAGATCCAGCGCCCGGTCCTCCATCGCGGGATAGAGTACCTCTTCCACAACCGGGTTAAGCCGATGTATTTCATCGATAAACAGGACATCGCCGGCTTCCAGGTTGGTCAGAAGCGCCGCCAGATCACCCGACTTTGCGATGACCGGGCCAGAAGTAGCACGGAAGCCCACGCCCAGTTCGCGCGCAACGATCTGCGCCAGCGTGGTCTTGCCCAGCCCCGGCGGGCCAAAGAACAGGACATGGTCCATCGCCTCGCGCCGCGAACGCGCGCTGTCGATGAACACTTTGAGATTGTCCTTGGCCCCGGCCTGCCCGACAAACTCCGCCAGCGTCTTGGGCCGCAGCGCCGCATCGGCGTCATCTGGCTGAGATGCCGGCGTGAGGAGGGGGTTATCGGTCACCCCGCTGCCCTCTTCAAACCGACGCGGATGAGGTCATTGAGCGCTGCTCCTTCGCCCAGTTCCTCAAGCGCCCGCGAAACTGCTATCGTCGCGATGTTGGGCTTGAAACCCAGGTTTTGGAGCGCCGAAACCGCATCGGCGCTGGCCGATCCGGCTGGCAGCGCCGCCATTGCCGCGCCGGGTCCGCCAGGCAGGCCGCCAGCCTTGTCCTTGAGTTCGTTGACGATCCGCCCCGCCAGCTTGGGACCGACACCCTGGGCGCGGGCGACCATCGCCGCGTCGCCTGCGGAACAGGCGCGTTGCAGGTCATCGATGCTAAGCGCAGAGAGCACGGCCAGCGCCATTTTGCTACCGACCCCTTGCACGCCGGTCAGCAGGCGGAACCAGGCGCGTTCTTCGCCGCTGGCAAAGCCGATCAGGCGCATGTCGTTTTCCGATACCTGCAGTTCGGTGTGGAGTGTCACCCGATCCCCGCGCCCGCCCAGCGCATCAAGCGTCTTGGCGCTGCAATGGACGAGGTAACCGACGCCGTTCACGTCGATTACAGCCCAGTCGGGACCGAAATCGTCAAGCAGGCCGGATAGACGGGCAATCATGGCCCGTGGTTATCGCGCCCGCCTTCCCGGGGCAAGGGTCGGGAACAAGGCGCGAACATTTTTCTGTTCAGCACCGCGCAAGCGTGAAAAGCTAGGGCGCGCAGAAATACCGCACAAAGGGAACTTTACGATGCCCGTTCGCCGCCTGATTGTTCCGCTTGCCTTTGCCCTGTCTGCCGCCCCGGCTGCGGCGCAGGAAGTCTATCTGGGCGCCAGTTTCCACGCGGTCGATCTGCCCACCAGCCTGGAAAACGGAGAGGAAGGCGGACGCGATGTGCAGTTCGGCTTTCGCACCGCGCCCGTGGAGGGTCTGGCCTTCATTGGCAAGCCGTCTGTCTATGTCCACGGGCAGGTGGCGCTGGACCGCACCACCAGCATCGCCGCGGCGGGGATAAGCTGGAAGCTGGGCGGCAAGGTCTACCTGCGTCCGGGGATCGGGCTGGCGGTCAACTCTGACCGGATGCCGGATTATCGCGGCAACCTGCGGATAGACCTGGGATCACGCATTACGTTTGAGCCGGAACTGGCCTTGGGCGCGCGGCTGAATGACACCGTGGCGGCCGAGCTGAGCTGGGTCCACATCAGCCACGCCACCTTGCTGGGCGGCCAGAACCCCGGGATGGATTTCCTGGGCGCGCGGCTGGTTTATAAGTTGAAGTAGGCGTTGATGCGGCCCGGAAACCAGCGTCCCCGGGCCGCAATCGGTCAGATACGCGGCAGCTTGATGTCCGCGGCTAGTCCGCAGGCCAGTGCCGCCCCGGCAACCTGCATCGTGGTTTCGCCGTCGCGCATGGTGCCCGCAACGCGGACAAGATCGCCGAAGGTCATCGGCCCGTCAGTGTTGTAATACCGGGCAGCCTTGGCCAGCCGGTCCACCTGACCGGTCGACAGATGACCGCGCAGGAACTCAGCCGCGCAGCTCGCCTTGTTCTCGCTCATCCCATAGCGCATCAGCGCATCGGAGATCTGGTAGCGGCTGGCCGTGCAGGCAGACACGGACAGGCCGGCCAGCGCGGCAAGGGTAAGGGACTTGGCAAAACGCATGGGTTGCTCCCGTATCAAACTGGAGCGGCGCGACTAACTGCCGGCGTGTGAATGCCGAATGGACCCCGGGTTAAGGCTGCAGCAAGGCGAGGATCAGGTGTTGGCCTGCTTGTCCTGCGGGACGTTGTCATCGGGGCCATAGTAAAGCTGGGCACAGTCATGCGCCTTGACCCCGCCTTCAAGCGAAAGGTCGTCCTTGAAAGCATCACGGATGAAGTCGACAGTATCGAGATGGCGGTCTTCGAAATACATCTTGTGGACGTCATCGCGCCCCGCACCGAAGACGATCCTGCCAACGCCCGCCCAGATCGAAGCCATGGTGCACATGCCGCAGGGCTGGAGCGTGGAATACAGCGTTGCGTCCTTGATCTGCATGTCCCCCACGGCCTTTCCGGCAGCGCGCAGGGCCTCAACCTCGGCATGGGCAGTCGCGTCGCACTGTTCAGTCGTGCGGTTGACGCCCTGTGCGATCAGTTTTCCATCGCGCACTATCAGAGCGGCGATCGGCGTGTTGGCCGGATCGGTACCTTTTTCAGCCACGGCCAGCGCGATTGCGCGCGCGATCCATTCGTCATCGGTTGGGTTGTGCATGTCCATCCGCTGATCAACGGATGAAGATGCTGCGCGTTCCCGACAGGTTGGCATGAGCAATCGCCACGGCCAGTGCATCGGCGGCATCGGCCCCCGCCAGTTGTACACCGGGCAGCAGCACACGGAGCATAGCCTGAATCTGCGCCTTTTCGGCCGTCCCGGTGCCGACTATGGCCTTCTTGATTAGCCGCGCGGCGTATTCGCTGACCGGCAATCCGGCGCGCGCCAAGGCCAAAAGGCACACCCCGCGCGCCTGGCCCAGCTTGAGCGTGGACTGCGGGTTCTTGTTGACGAACACTTCCTCCACCGCGCTGTCGCTGGGTTGGTAGCGCGCAATCACGTCGGAAAGTTCGCGGTCGAGCGTGACCAGCCGCTCGGGGAGCGAAGCCTTGGCATCGGTCTTGACCTGGCCGTTGGCAACGTGGGTCAGCCGACTGCCGCTTTTGGCGACAATTCCCCAGCCGGTGCAGGTCAGGCTGGGGTCCAGGCCGATAATGATCAGCCCAGCTTCTCCATCACCGCGTCAGGGATTTCATAATTGCCCCATACGGTCTGGACATCGTCGTCATCGTCCAGCACGTCGATCAGCTTTAGCAGGGTGGCGGCGTCCGCCTCGCCCACTTCGGCCTTCAGGCTGGGCTTCCATGCCAGCTTGACGCCTTCAGCTTCGCCCAGCGTCTTTTCCAGTTCACGGGCAACAGGATGCAGGTTTTCCATCGCGACCCAGATGGCGTGGCCGTCCTCGTCACTTTCGACATCATCGGCGCCGGCTTCGATTGCGGCTTCAAGTACGGTGTCCTCGTCCCCGGCGGCCGCGCCGTATTCGATCAGGCCAAGCCGTTCAAAACCGTGGCTGACCGCGCCGCTCGCGCCAAGGTTTCCGCCATTTTTGGCAAAGGCCGTGCGCACGTTGGTGGCGGTGCGGTTGCGGTTATCGGTCAGCGCCTCGACAATCAGGGCAACCCCGCCCGGACCGTAGCCTTCATAGCGGATCTCCTCGTAGTTCTCGCCATCGCCCTTGCTGGCCTTGTCGATCGCGCGCTGGATGTTGTCCTTGGGCACCGATTGCGCCTTGGCGGCGTTGACCGCGGCGCGCAGCCGTGGATTAAAATCAGGATCGGGCATGCCCATCTTGGCTGCGACGGTGATTTCACGGCTGAGCTTGGAAAACAGCCCCGCGCGCTTTTTGTCCTGCGCGCCCTTGCGGTGCATGATGTTCTTGAATTTGGAATGGCCTGCCATGGCGTCCTGTTTTCGACTGGAAGAAGTGTGCGGGCGCCCTTACACCGGGCAAGGCCGGTTGGGCAATGGTAGGCTGGCAATCAGGGGGTAAGCTTTGCAGGATATCAGCGCGGACATGACCGAACTGTCCCCTCGCCTGACCCTGCGCACCGTGCTGTGCGATTTTCGTGACTTTCTGCGCCGTCCGGCCGTGCTCGACCCGCAAGGGTGGTCAGCGGGCGGCGGCAAACACTGGGCTGTGTTGACGGCCTTGCTCATCGTTGGCCTGATCGGCGTGCTGCTGCCGTTCCTGGGTGCCTGGCAAAAGCTGTTCAGCCTGCCCTCGCCTACTGCTTTCGACAATTTCGACAAGCGCTGGCTGGTGCCGGTAACCGTCATTTTCGCGCCGATTGCAGAAGAACTGCTGTTCCGCGGATGGCAGCGCGGCAGCGCTTCATCGCTGTGGCTGATGTTATGCGCGATCCTGGCCGGCGTAACCGTGGGCGTGATGACTGATGCCAGCCAGGCTTTGATCGCCGCGGGAGTCCTGCTTGCGCTGCTGATCGCCGGCATCGCGGGCTGGGTCCTGCTGCGCAAGAGGCCTGCGCCAATGCCGTGGTTCGCCCGGATTTTTCCGTGGATTTTTTATGCGGTGGCGGCAGGCTTTGCCTTGTTCCACCTGTCCAATTACCCGCGTTTCAGCCTGTTGATGGTGCCGCTGGTCCTGCCGCAACTTTGGGCCGCGCTGGTGCTGGGCTACTTGCGCCAGCGGCTGGGGCTGGCGCAGGCAATTCTAACCCATGTCGCGGCCAATGCCTGCAGCATCGGCCTGGCTTTGGCTTCAGGCTCGATCGGGTCCTAAAGAACGACGGCCGTGCCGGACGTGCTGACCATCAACATCGATCCATTGGCGCCCAGCACCTCATAGTCGATATCGACCCCGATGACCGCATTGCCGCCCAGTTCGGCTGCTTTTGCTTCCATTTCGCCCAGCGCCTGCTTGCGCGCCCGGGCCAACACGTCCTCATAGCTGCCCGACCGACCGCCGACTATGTCACGAACCGAAGCGAACAGATCGCGAAACAGGTTGGCCCCGACGATAACTTCGCCGGTTACGATGCCAAGATAAGTCTGGACCGGGCGGCCTTCGACAATGGCGGTTGTGGTA